>CAZXLI010000001.1:0-94790 GCA_964641795.1 uncultured Bordetella sp.
ACCGCTTCTACGACGTCAGCGGCGGCCGCATCACGATCGATGGCCAGCACATCCGCCAGCTCACCCAGGCCAGCGTGCGCCGGGCGATCGGCATCGTGCCGCAGGACACCGTGCTGTTCAACGACACGGTGGGCTACAACATCGGCTATGGCCGCGCCGGCGCGACGCCGGCCGAGGTGGAAGCCGCGGCCCGCGCGGCGCACATCCACGACTTCATCGCTTCGACCCCGCAGGGTTACGAGACGATGGTCGGCGAGCGTGGCCTGAAGCTCTCCGGCGGCGAGAAGCAGCGCGTGGCGATCGCCCGCACCTTGCTGAAGGATCCGCCGATCCTGATCTTCGACGAAGCCACCTCGGCGCTGGATTCGCACAACGAGCGCGCGATCCAGGCCGAGCTCAAGAGCGCCGCCCAGGGCAAGACCGCGCTGGTCATCGCGCACCGGTTATCGACGGTGGCGGATGCGCACGAAATCGTGGTGCTCGACGCGGGCCGCGTGGCCGAGCGCGGCACGCACGCACAGCTGCTCGCCGCCGAGGGGCGCTATGCGCGGATGTGGCGGCTGCAGCAGCAGGGCGGAACAGGGCCGTCAGCCAACGAGGCCGAGGCCTGAAAAGCAGAACGCCCGCGCAGGGCGGGCGTTCGTGCGAGCGGGGGCTGATCCGATCAGCGTTGCTGGCGGCGGCGCGCAACGCCGGCGGCACCGGCCAGTGCCAGGGCCACGAGGGCGACGCTGGAGGGCTCGGGAACGCTCGGCGGCGGGGTGTCGGTGGTCGAGAACGACAGGTTGTCGATCGCCCACGAACCCGGCGTACCCTTGAAGCGCAGGCCGGTATAGGTGCCTGCAGAAGCCGTGTACGTGAACGGCGTGGGCAGCCAATCATTCACCGTCGGGGGGTCGGGCAGCGAACCGATGGTGAACCAGGTGCCGTCCTGGCGCTGCAGC
The DNA here is from genome assembly GCA_964641795.1 of uncultured Bordetella sp. Classification (GTDB taxonomy): domain Bacteria; phylum Pseudomonadota; class Gammaproteobacteria; order Burkholderiales; family Burkholderiaceae_C; genus Pseudaquabacterium. The sequence goes on from CAZXLI010000001.1 coordinate 945, forward strand.
TCGATCACCAGCGTGATACCCAGCACCGCCATGTCGAAGGTGATCGCCGTGGCCGACGTGCCGTCGCTCTGCAGCCCGTTGCCGACGCTCAGAACCACGTAGTCGGCCAGGCAGTCGTTGGTGTTGCAGGTGTCGATCAGCGAATGGTTGTTGACGTTGCTGTGGCTCGGCGGCGTGCCAGGATCGGTCGACAGGCCACCCAGGCTGCTGACCGTGGTGAAGCCGTGTGCCGCATCGTTGTAATGCGTCGCCAGCGTGCCGACCCCTTCGAAGTCGATCGTCGTGCTCACCACCGCGGCATTCGCCGTGAACGGGAGCCCGGCGGCCGCAACGGCGGCCATGGCGGTCAGGGTACGCAATGTCTTCAACATGTTCTGCTTCCTGGCTGATCGGGTTGGGCACATCCCCTGCGACGCAGGGGCCGGGCCTTCTGATGACATGGACTTGACTGTATCGAAGGGCGCCTCGAAGCACCTCTGCCGCGGACCCTCCGTTTGAGGGGGTTTCGCGGGGCGCGCCCCTCAAACGGTGGGGCTCGCGCGACGGGCGGCGCGGCCCAGGCGCGCCGCTACACTGCCCGCCGTGGAAACCAAGTGGCTCGAAGACTTCGTCAGCCTGGCGGAGACGCGCAGCTTCTCGCGCTCGGCGCAGTTACGGCATGTCACACAGCCGGCGTTTTCGCGCCGCATCCAGGCGCTCGAAGCCTGGGCGGGCGTCGACCTGGTCGACCGCTCGGCCTACCCGACGCGGCTGACCTCGGCTGGCGAAACCCTGCATGCCCAGGCGCTGGAGATCCTGACCGCGCTGCAATCGGCCCGCAACCTGATGCGCTCGCACCGCGCCAGCGGCCAGGACGTGATCGAGTTTGCCGTGCCGCACACGCTGGCCTTCACCTTCTTCCCGCACTGGCTGATGGACCTGCGCCGGCGCTTCGGCTCGGTGAAGACGCGGCTGATCGCACTGAACGTGCACGATGCCGTGCTGCGCCTGACCGAAGGCGGCTGCGACCTGCTGATCGCCTACCACCATGCCTCGCAGCCGCTGCAGCTGAGCCCGGACCGCTACGAGATGCTGTCGCTGGGCCAGGAGACGCTGGCCGCCTACGCCAAGGCCGACGGCGAAGGCCAGCCGCTGTTCCGCCTGGGCGGCAGCGGGCCGGTGCCGTTCCTGGCCTATGCCTCCGGGGCCTACATGGGCCACATGGTCGAGCAGATCATCCGCCAGATGGCGATGCCGCCGGCGCTGGAGACGATCTACGAGACCGACATGGCCGAGGGCCTGAAGGCGATGGCCCTCGAAGGCCATGGCCTGGCCTTCCTGCCGGCCAGCTCGGTGCGCAAGGAACTGAAGGCGCGGCGGCTGGTGCCGGCGGCGCCCGCGGGCGTCGGCGAGCTGACGATGGAAGTGCGCATCTACCGCGAGCGCCCGGAAGTGGCGCGCCACGCCAAGTCGGCCGCCCACGCCTTGTGGGACTTCCTGCGGCAATCCTGAGCACAGCGCCATCGGCAAGCGGCCGCCGCGGAGCCGGCTCCGCCGGGCCGCCAGCGGCGCCCCCTTGAGGGGGAAGCGCCGCAGGCGCTTCGGGGGTGGGTCAATGCCCGAGGATCTTCGACAGGAAGTCCTTCGTCCGCTCGCTCTTCGGATGGTCGAAGAACTCGTGCGGCGTGTTCTGCTCGACGATCTGGCCCTGGTCCATGAAGATCACCCGGTCGGCCACCGCCTTGGCAAAGCCCATCTCGTGCGTCACGCACAGCATCGTGATGCCCTGGCCGGCGAGCTCGATCATCACGTCGAGCACTTCCTTGATCATCTCGGGGTCGAGGGCCGAGGTGGGCTCGTCGAACAGCATGATCTTCGGCGTCAGGCACAAGGCGCGGGCGATCGCCACCCGCTGCTGCTGACCGCCCGAGAGCTGCAGCGGGTACTTCAGCGCCTGCTCGGCGATGCGCACGCGCTTGAGCTGCTGCATCGCGCGCTCCTCGGCTTCCTTGCGCGGCAGCTTGCCGACCCACATCGGCGCCAGCGTCAGGTTCTCCAGCACCGTCAGGTGCGGGAACAGGTTGAACTGCTGGAACACCATGCCGACCTGGCGGCGGATCGCCTCGATGGCCTTGACGTCGTCACCGAGCTCGATGCCATCGACCTTCAGCACGCCTTCCTGGTGTTCCTCGAGCCGGTTGATGCAGCGGATGAGCGTCGACTTGCCCGAGCCCGACGGGCCGCAGATCACGATGCGCTCGCCGCGTGCCACCGCGAGGTCGATGTCGCGCAGCACATGGAAGTTGTTGCCGTACCACTTGTTGACCTTGTTGAATTCAATGATCGGATCGGCCATGGCGGTCAGCGGTTCTTCGAGGCGGACAGCTGCTTCTCGACCCACAGGCTGTAGCGGGACATCGAGAAGCAGAACAGGAAGTAGATCGCGGCGATGAACAGGTAGGCCTCGACCTTGAACGGGCGCCACTGCGCGTCGGAATTCAGCGCCAGGCCCATCGCGCCGGTCAGCTCGTAGAGGCTGACGATGGTGACCAGCGAGGTGTCCTTGAAGATCGAGATGAAGTTGTTCATGATCCCGGGCACCACCAGCGCCAGCGCCTGCGGCAGGATGATCTTGCGCTGCGTCTGCCAGTAGCCCAGGCCCAGCGAATCGGCCGCTTCCTGCTGGCCCTTCGGAATGGCCTGCAGCCCCCCGCGCACGATCTCGGCCATGTAGGCCGCGGCGAACAGCGTGATGCCCACCAGCACCCGCAGCAGCACGTCGATGCTGGTGCCCGGCGGCATGAACAGCGGGAACATGAACGAGGCCATGAACAGCACGCTGATCAACGGCACGCCGCGGATCAGCTCGACGTAGATGACGCACAACGATCGGATCGCCGGCATCTTCGAGCGCCGGCCCAGCGCCACCACCACCGACAGCGGAAACGCCAGCACGATCGACAGCGTGGCCAGCAGCACGGTGAGCGGCAGTCCGCCCCAGCGGTCGGTGGGCACTGGGCTTAAGGACGCGATGCCGCCCAGCATCAGCCCGAAGAACAGGCCCAGCACCGCCAGCCACAGCAGCGCCAGCCAGGGTTTCCAGAACACGCGCACGCAGCTGGCCACCAGCAGGGCCACCAGTGCCAGCGTCGCGATCTCGGGCCGCCATTGCTCGCCGAAGGGGTAGCGGCCGAAGATGATCAGCCGGTGCTTCTCGGTCACCACGCCCCAGCAGGCACCGATGCCGCGCGCGGCCTGGCAGCGCTCGGCATCGGCCGCGAACACGGCCTTCAGCAGGGCCCAGTCAATCGCATGCGGCAGCGCCCACAGCAGCAGCCCCAGCATCAGCAGCGTGACCGCGCCGTTGCGCCAGTCGCCGAACAAGTTTCGCCTGACCCAGGGCACGAAGCCCTCGGTGCGCACCGGCGAGGGCCGTGGCGGAATCGCCTCGAAGTGAGTCGGCGACGTCACACGAATCCTCCCGAGAGGCGATGGCGCAGCCCAGCAGACGCCGCGGATCCGGCTCTGCCGGTCCGCTGGCGGCGCCCCCTGGAGGGGGAAGCGCCGAAGGCGCTACGGGGGTGGGCCATTTACCGCTCTTTGATCGCCGCGCGGCGGTTGTACCAGTTCATGACGCCTGAAGTGGTGAGAGAGGTGGTCAGATACACCAGCATGATCAGCGCGATGCACTCCACTGCGCGGCCGGTTTGGTTGATCGCGGTGTTGGAGATCGACACCACGTCGGGGTAGCCGATGGCCACCGCCAGCGAGGAGTTCTTGGTCAGGTTCAGGTACTGGTTGGTGATCGGCGGGATGATCACCCGCAGCGCCTGCGGCAGCACCACCAGCCGCATCTGCTGGCCGCGCGACAGCCCCAAGGCGCCCGAGGCCTCGGTCTGCCCGCGCGGCACCGACTGGATGCCGGCGCGCACCACTTCGGCGACGAAGGCCGAGGTGTAGAGCGTCAGGCCGATCAGCACCGAGAGGAATTCGGGCGTCAACGCACCACCGCCCTCGACCGCGGCGTCGCCGACCCGGGGCAACTGCCAGGCCGTCGGCGCACCGCCGACCAGCCAGCCCAGCAGCGCGAGGCCGAACACGAGCGCGACGCCGGGCAGGAAGCTCGGCAGCGGCTGGCCGGTGCGCTCGAAGCGCTGGCGTGCGTAGCGCGCCCAGCCCCAGGCCAGCACCCCGCCGACCAGCACACCGAGCCCCGCCAGCGCCTGGCCCATGCCCCACACCGGCAGCGGAAAACTGAAGCCGCCCTTGCTGAGGAAGAACAGGCCGAAGGCCGACAGCGGCTCGTCCGGGTTCGGCAGCCATTCGGTCAGCAGCAGGTACCAGGTCAGCAGTTGCAGCAGGATCGGCACGTTGCGGAACAGCTCGACATAGCCGTAGCACAGCCCGCGCACGATGGCGTTCGGCGAGAAGCGGCCGATGCCCACCAGCGTGCCGATCACGGTGGTCAGCACGATGCCGACCACCGCCACGCGCAGCGTGTTGAGGATGCCGATCAGGAAGGCCTTCCAGTACGGGTCGAGCGCCTCGTAGGGAATCGGCAGTTCGCCGATGTCGAAGCCGGCGGGGCCGAGCAGGAAGTCGAAGCCGCTCTGGATGCCGCGCACCCGCATGTTCTCGAGCGTGTTGTGCGCGAGGAACCACACGCCCAGCGCGATCAGCCCGATCGCGATCAGCTGGTACAGCAGCCCACGCAGCGCACGGCTGCGCAGGCTCCAGTCACGCTTCTTCTTCGGTGGGGTGCGTGCCGCCGTCATGCACTGACTCAGCCGAGATCAGCGCGTGCTCAACGGATCGGCGGGGCGTACATGATGCCGCCCTTGTTCCAGAGGTTGTTCACCCCGCGCGGCAGGCCCAGCGGCGACTTTTCGCCGACGTTGCGGTCGAACATCTCGCCGTAGTTGCCCACGGCCTTGATCGCGCGGTAGGCCCAGTCCTTGTCCAGGCCCAGCAGCTTGCCGGTGTCTTCGGAGGTGCCGAGGATGCGCATCACCACCGGGTCGGTGCTGGTCTTCTGCTGGTCGACATTGGCCTGCGTGAGCCCGTATTCCTCGCCCTCGATCAGCGCGAACACCACCCACTTGGCGATCGCGAAGAACTCGTCATCGCCGCGGCGCACGCTGGGGCCCAGCGGTTCCTTCGAGATCAGCTCCGGCAGGATCAGGTGGTCGGCCGGGTTCTTGGCTTCCTGCTTGCGCTGCGAGGCCAGGCCCGAGGCATCGGTGGTGTAGGCCTGGCAGCGGCCGGCGAAGTACGCACCGGTGGCGGCCTCGACCTTCTCGAACACCACCGGCTTGATGTCCAGCTTGTTGGCGCGCGAGAAGTCGGTGAGGTTCTTCTCGGTGGTGGTGCCGGACTGCACGCAGACCGTCGCGCCCTTCAGCTGCTTGGCGCTCTTGATCTTGCCCTTGGCCGGCACCATGAAGCCCTGGCCGTCGTAGTAGGTGACGCCGGTGAACTGCATGCCCAGCGAGGCATCGCGCGTCAGCGTCCAGGTGGTGTTGCGCGAGAGGATGTCAATCTCGCCCGACTGCAGCGCGGTGAAGCGCTGCTGGGCATTCAGCGGCACGTACTTGACCTTGCTCGCATCGCCCAGCATCGCGGCGGCGATGGCCTTGCACACATCGACGTCGATGCCGGTCCAGTTGCCCTGGCTGTCGGCCGCCGAGAAGCCGGCCAGCCCGGTGTTGACGCCGCAGACGAGCTGGCCGCGGGCCTTGATCGCGTCGACCGTCTTGCCGGCTTGGGCGGGCCCGGCCAGCAGGCCCAGCGTGGCCGCGGCAAGGGCGGCAGAGAGCATCGATTTCGCGGTCACACGGTTCATTTGTTGCGGCTCCACTGTTGAAAAGGCACCGGGAAGGACCCCCGATGCCGCCGCAGTATAGGAACGCAAGAACCGTGCACGACTTCGCGGCAACCCGTAGGCGCCGCGCGGTCGATCGCCTGCCCTCAGGGCCGCGCCAGGCCTGCCGCCTCGGTGTCGAGGATGCCGAGGAAGCGGCAGACCCGGCCCTCGCGCAGCTGCCACACATGCACCCATTCGCTCTCGAACAGGCGGCCGTTCGGCAGCGCCTGCGTGCGCTCGAAGCCGATCACCGTGACATGGTCGGGCCCGACCAGGAACTCGCGCGGCTCGAAGGCCTGGATGCCATCCTGCGCGGCCACCATGCCGAACCATTCGGCCAACTGGCCATGGCCGCGGGCCGTGCCGGTGTAGGCGGCCTTGCGGTCGCCGATGAACTGCCACACCACATCGGGCGACATCAGGTTCAGCAGCGCGGGGATGTCGCCACGGCCGAAGGCGCCGTAGGCGTTCTGGACAACAGCAAGGGCTTCGCTCATGGTCGATCTCCAAGTGGGCAGGGGCACATGCCACTGTCTACGGCTGGCGCGCGCCGGTGGATGCAGGAAAATCATCCGATGAGCGAACGCATCACCCTGACCCGACCCGACGACTGGCACCTGCACCTGCGCGATGGCGCGCCGATGGCCGCCGTGCTGCCGCACACCGCGCGGCAGTTCGCGCGCGCGATCGTGATGCCGAACCTGAAGCCGCCGGTCACCACCACCGCGGCGGCGCTGGCCTACAAGCGCCGCATCGTCGAGGCCCTGCCCGCCGGCGCGGACTTCACGCCGCTGATGACGCTGTACCTCACCGACCTGATGGCCGCGGACGAGATCCGCCGCGCACGCGAGGCCGGCATCGTCGCCTGCAAGCTGTACCCCGCCGGGGCCACCACCAACAGCGATGCCGGCGTCACCGACATCCGCCGCATCTACACGGTGCTCGAGGCGATGCAGCGCGAAGGCCTGCTGCTGCTGGTGCACGGCGAGGTCACCGATCCGGCGGTGGACGTGTTCGACCGCGAGGCCGTGTTCATCGACCAGGTGATGCAGCCGCTGCGGCGCGACTTCCCGGCGCTGAAAGTGGTGTTCGAGCACATCACGACGAAGGACGCCGCGCAGTACGTGGCCGAGGCCGGGCCGCAGACGGCGGCGACGATCACCGCGCACCACCTGCTGTACAACCGCAACGCGATCTTCATGGGCGGCCTGCGCCCGCACTACTACTGCCTGCCGGTGCTCAAGCGCGAAGTGCACCGCCAGGCGCTGGTGGCCGCCGCGGCCTCGGGCAGCGCGAAGTTCTTCCTCGGCACCGACAGCGCGCCGCATGCCGCGGCGCTGAAGGAAGCCTCGGTCTGCGGTGCCGGCTGCTTCACCGCACTGAGTGCGCTGGAGCTCTATGCCGAAGCCTTCGAGGCCGCCGGCGCGCTGGACAAGCTCGAGGGCTTCGCCAGCTTGCACGGCCCGGCCTTCTACGGCCTGCCGCGCAACACCGGCACGGTGACGCTGGCCAAGCAGCCGTGGACCGTGCCCGAGACCGTGCCCTTCGGCGACGCGGCGCTGAAGCCCTTGCGGGGCGGTGAAACGCTGGCCTGGCGCCAGCAGTAGGCGAGGTGCTGGCCTGGCGCCAGCAGTAAGCGCTCAGCGCGCGCCGAAGCGTGCGTTCTCGAACAGGTCCTTCAGCTCGCGCGGCTGCGATCGCCAGTACTGCGGCGGCGCGGTCACGCGGGCTCCCAGCTTCGCGGCCGCGTGCCACGGCCAGCGCGGGTCGTACAGCATCGCGCGCGCCAGTGCGATCGCATCGGCCTCGCCGTTGGCGACGATGGCTTCGGCCTGTTCGGCCTCGGTGATCAGGCCCACCGCGATGGTCGGCAGCCCCACCTCGGCCTTCACCCGTTGCGCGAACGGCACCTGGTAGCCGGGCTTCAGCGCGATGGCCTGCTTCGGCGAGACCCCGCCGCTGGAGACATGGATCGCCGCGCAGCCACGCGCCTTCAAGGCCTGCGACAAGGCCAGCGTGCCCTCGATGTCCCACCCGCCGTCGACCCAGTCGGTGGCCGAGATGCGGGCCCACACCGGTCGCTCGGCCGGGAAGGCCTCGCGCACCGCGTCGAAGACCTCGAGCGGAAAGCGCATCCGGTTCTCCAGGCTGCCGCCATACGCGTCGCTGCGCTGGTTGGCCAGCGGCGACAGGAACTGGTGCAGCAGGTAGCCGTGCGCGGCATGGATCTCGACGCCGTCGAAACCCAGCCGCGCCGCACGCCGGGCCGCGTCGGCGAAGGCCTGGCGCAGCCGGCGCAGGCCGTCGAGGTCCAGCGCCAGCGGCGGCTGCTCGGCGGCCGCATGCGGCAGCGCCGAGGGCGCCAGCGCCGGCCAGCCGCCCGGCTCGCCGATCGGCACCTGCGCGCCGCCTTCCCAGGGCGCGCGGCTGGAGGCCTTGCGCCCCGCATGCGCGAGCTGCAGCCCGAGCCTGATCGGCGAATGCCGGCGAATGGCCGCGAGCACGCGGCCCAGCGCGGCCTCGTTGTCGTCGCTGTACAGACCCAGGTCGCCGGCGGTGATGCGGCCCTCGGCCGTCACCGCGGTGGCCTCGACGATCAGCATGCCAGCGCCGGACAGCGCCAGCGAGCCCAGGTGCATCAGGTGCCAGTCCTGCGCCGAGCCATCGACCGCCGAGTACTGGCACATTGGCGCGATCAGGATGCGGTTGTCGAGCTTCAGCGGGCCGATGGCCAGGGGTTGGAAGAGCGCGCTCATGTCGGGGCGTTGCACGGCGTTGTCGCGGGGGACCGACGATAGCCCGGCGCGCCGGCCGCTGCCGGCGTGGGGTTGCCGCCGGCGGCGCGCCGCGCGGCGGCGCTGTGCAGCAGCAGCGCCACGATCACCATCGCCAGGCCGAGCCATTCGTGAGCTGCCGGCTGGTGGCCGAGCGCCATGCTCATCAGCAGCGCCGACACCGGCACCATGTTCATGAAGGCGGTGGCCGTCACCGGCCCCAGCACGCGCGCGCCCTGGTTGAAGGCCAGCACGCACAGCGCCGAGGACACCAGCCCCACGTACAGCAGTCCGCCCGCACTGGCCTGCAGCCCGGCCAGCGTGGGCGGCTGCGACCAGCCCAGTGCGCTGGCCAGCACGGTGGCCAGCAGCAGCACCGGCCACGAGGCGATCGCGGTCAGGCCGGTGTAGGTGACGACGTCCAGCGCGGCGAAGCGCGCCGCACCGCGGGTGTAGACGATCCAGCCCAGCGAGCCCAGCAGCGTGAAGCCATCGCCCAGCAGCGTCGAGCGCGCTGCCGTCGAGCCGCCGGGCAGCAGCAGCCCGGCCACCATCGCGACCCCGGCCAGGGCCAGCAGCGCGGCGGCCAGGCTGCGCGCGTCGGGCCGCTGGCGGTCGAGCAGCCAGCGCAGCAGCTGCGTGTTCATCGGCACCGTGGCCATGATCACCGCGCCGTGCGCGGGGACCGAGTGCGTCAGCCCCAGCAGCATCAGCAGGCTGAAGGCGCCGAAGCCGGCCAGCCCGCGCGCTGCCAGCGCCGGCGCGTGCTGCCGCAACGGTCGCCAGGCCGCGGCGCCGCGCGGCAGCAGCAGCAGCACGAAGACCAGCGCCGACAGCGTGTAGCGCACCAGCGTGAACCACACCGGGTCCACCTGCCGCAGCACCGGCGGGCTGACGATGAACATGGCGCCCCAGCCGCTGGTGGCCAGCAGCAGGGCGCCGCTGCCCAGCGCGCGGCGCGGGGCGGAGGACGAGGCAAGCGAGAGGTTCATGGCAAGGCAGTGAAGCGTCGGGCGACTCAGAGGTCGATGACCGACAGCTTCGGCCCGGCCGCGCGCGCCGGCCATTCGCATCTTTGGAGGCGGGTCTCGGCTTTTGCGAACGGACAGCGCACGCCCCGCCCGCCAGAATCCGTGGCATGGAGCTCTACCAGCTGAAGACCTTCGTCGCCATCGCGCAGGAAGGCAACCTCACGCGCGCCGCCGAGCGCGTGGCCACCAGCGCGCCGGCGGTCAGTGCCCAGTTGAAGGCGCTGGAGGACGAGCTCGGCGTCAAGCTGTTCGAGCGCAGCCCGCGCGGCATGCAGCTCACCGAGGCCGGCGACCGCCTGTTGGCCGAGGCGCAGCGCACGCTGGCCTCGGCCGGCCGCATGCGCGCGGCCGCCGAAGCCTTGCGCGGCGAGGCGCAGGGCGCGGTGCGCTTCGGCACCGTGGTCGATCCGGTCTCGCTGCGGCTGGGCGAGGTGCTGGTCAAGCTGGCCGAGCGGCATCCGCAGGTTTCGCTGCAGGTGCGCCAGGGCTTGTCGCACGAGACCATCGGCGCGGTGCAGCGCGGCGAGCTCGACGCCGCCTATGCCCTGAGCGACCAGACCACGCTGCCCGGCCTGCTGCTGCGCCGCCTGACCGCGGTCGACCTGGCGGTGGCGCTGCCGCCGGCGCTGGCCGAGGCCCACCCGGCGCTGGACCTGGCGCAGCTGACGCAGCTGCCCTGGGTCGGCACGCCGGCCACCTGCGTGATGCGCAGCCATGTCGAACGCCTGTTCGCCACCGCCGGCCGCGAGCCGCGCATGGCGCAGACGGCCGACAGCGAAGGCGCGTTGCGCAGCATGGTGGCCAGCGGCCTGGGCGCCGCGCTGTTGCGGCTGGACCAGGCCGAGCAGGCGCAGCGCCGCGGCGAGCTGGCGGTGTGGCCCGGCTGGCGCTCGCACACCTGGCTGTGCTGGGTGACACCGGCCGAAGGTCGCTCGGCCGCGGTCGAGGCGCTGCAGTCCACCGTGTTCGAGGTCTGGTCGGACTGAGGCACCTGCATTCCTAGGGGGACGGCGAGGCCGCCGGGCGATCGGTTGGCCATCCGTTGGCCGGCCGCGTCACACGCTGCCTAGGCTTCGGGGCATCGATGTGCCACCCCAGGAGATGCCCCATGGTTCCGCAACAGGTCGAACTGCGCTTCGACACCTTCGACATCCTGCAACGCAACGACGAGGGCCCCGACGAGCCCTACCTCTGGACCTTCTTCGTCAAGCTCGACGGCACCGTGATCGACCTGTTCAGCCCGCAGAACAGCGTCGTCACCGTGCATTCGCCGGCCGGCAGCCACGGCGACCTGAAGCTGCCTGGCGGCGAGATGACCGGCACCGATCCGCCGCGCGCCATTCCCCCCGCGATCGGCCGCTGGAACACCACGCTGCAGCAGGGCAACCTGCTGAACCTGGTGATCCCGCAGATCGCCGTCGCGGCGCTGGTCGTCGCGTGGGAAGAGGACATGTTCCCGTCCACAGCGGCGATGGAAGAGGCGCGCCAGACGCTGCGCGCGCAGCTGCAATCGCAGCTCACCGAGGTCGTGCGCCAGGTGGTGCGCGACTGCCTGGCCGACCCGAAGCACTGCAATGCCGACGTCGACTTCGAAAGCGAGATCTCGGTCGACAAGCTGCGCGAGGTGGTGCTCGACGTGCTGAAGCACAAGATGGACGGCTTCATCACCGGCGCGGTGCTGCTGAACCCGCTGTTCGCGCTGGTGGGTGACCGCGACGAGTTCATCGGCTACGGCATCGCCGGCCCCTTCTTCCTGCCCTCGCTGCTGGGCGCGCCGGACTTCCGCCAGGACTTCACGCTCGACCTGCAGCACGGCGAGGGCAAGGAGCTGCTCGGCCATTACCAGATCAAGGGCCATGTCGCGCTGACCGCGCCGCGCCAGTGGGCGCAGCCGGCCGCGGTGCGCGATGCGCAGCGCGTCATCGTGATCGGCCGCGACCCGGTGGTCGACAAGTACTTCAAGGCCGAGCTCGGCGGCGGCGAGGTAGGGCCCTTCCGCAAGATCGGCGAAGGCCAGTTCAGGTCCGGCCCGGCGGCGGTGATGTCGGCCGACGGCCAGCAGATGCAGGTGTTCGGCCTGGGCAACGACGAGCACTTCTGGCGCGCGATGTCCACCAACGCCGGCAAGGACTGGCAGGTGGCCTGGCAGCAGCTGCCCGCGGGCCTGTTCACCTCGCCGCCGGCCGCGGCGATGAGCGACGACGGCCAGCAGATCATCGTCGTCGGCCGCGGCAAGGACAACAAGCACTGGCTTGCGCGCTCCACCGACCGCGGCAGCCACTGGATCGGCTGGTCGCCGATCGGCGCGGGCGTGTTCATCAGCGGCCCGGCCGCCTGCTGCTCGGCCAGCGGTCAGCGTCTTTACGTGCTAGGCACCGGCAAGGATCATCGCGTGTGGTGGGCGCTGTCGACCGATGGTGGCCAGCACTTCCAGATGGCCTGGAAGCCGATCGGCAGCAGCAGCACGATCGGCAAGCTGCAGAGCGCGCCGGCCGCGGCCTGCAGCGACGACGGCCAGGTCATCCGCGTGTTCGGCCGCAATGCCGACCAGCGCTTCCTGTGGACCGGCTCGGACGACGGTGGCGACCACTGGACGCCGTGGCAGGTGATCGAGACCGGCCACTTCATCTCGTCGCCGGCGATCACGATGAGCCCTGACGGCCGCACGATCCACCTGTTCGGCATCGGCCGCAACATGCTGCTGTACCGCAACGGCAGCTCGGACTTCGGCAAGAGCTGGCACGACAGCTTCGCGCGGGTCGATGACATCACGACGGTGTACTAGGGGCCCCCCCGGAGCGCCTTCGGCGCCTCCCCCCGGAGGGGGGCGACACCAGCGGCCCGGCAGAGCCGGCTCCGCGGTGTCCGCTGGGCGTGCGGCCGCTGGACGCGGCGCACGGGCGTGGCGCACGGGCGCGGCGCACGGACGCGGCGCACGGACGTGGCGCACGGGCGCGGGTCAGGTGCTGCGTAAGATGCGCGGCACCTGCCACTGCCCCCGACACTGCCGATGACCCTGGCCGCGACGATCGACGACATCGAAATCCACATCGAAGGCGCCAGCGGCGAGGGCGTCGAGACCCTCGTGATGCTGCACGGCTGGCCCGACACCTGGCGCCTGTGGGACGCGCAGGTGCCGGCGCTGGCCCCGCACTACCGCTGCGTGCGCCTCACGCTGCCCGGCTTCGCGGCCGGCCAGCCGCGGCGTGCCGTGGCGCTGGACGACCTGGTCGAGCGGCTGCGGCGGGTCATCGAGCAGGTCAGCCCCGGCCGGCCGGTGATCCTGATGCTGCACGACTGGGGCTGCCTGTTCGGCTATCCGCTGGTGATGCGGCACCCCGCGCTGGTGAGCCGGCTGATCGGCGTCGATGTCGGCGATGCGGTCTCGCCGCGCTATGTGCGGGCCCTGAGCGCCAAGGAGAAGCTGATGGCCTTCAGCTACCAGGCCTGGCTGGCGCTGGCCTGGGCGCTGCGGGGCTTCAGCGGCGCGCTGGCCGACGGCATGACGCGCCGCATGGCCCGCTGGCTGCGCTGCCCCACCGACCCGGCGGCCATCCATGCCGGCATGAACTACCCGTACTTCATCACCTGGACCGGCACGCACGGTTCGTACCGGGGCATGCGCGGCATCGATCCGCCGTGCCCGATGCTCTACGTCTACGGCCGCAAGAAGCCGCTGCAGTTCCAGTCCGCCGCCTGGCTGCAGGAACTGGCCGCGCGGCCCGGCTGCGCGGTGGCGCCAATGGACAGCGGCCACTGGATGATGGTGCGCCAGCCCGAGCGCTTCAACGAGATCGTGCTCGGCTGGCTGCGGCCCGGCGCCGGCGCTTGACGGTGGATGTCGCTTCGCTGTCGGCCGCCGAACTCGCGGCGCTGGATGCCCTGCTGGCGCCGGCCGAGGACGACAAGTGGGCCGGCTTCTACGCCGCGCGCGACAAGCCCTGCCCCTTCTTCACCGAGGCGCCGGACGAGAACCTGCTGCGCTGGCTGGCGGCCGGCCTGCTGCCGCCCGGCAGGGCATTGGACCTGGGCTGCGGCCACGGGCGCAATGCGCTGTGCCTGGCGCGGCACGGCTACGCGGTGCAGGCCGTCGACGCCTCGCCGTCGGCGGTGGCCTGGGCGCGTGAGCGCATTGCCGCCAGCGGGCTGCCGGTGGCGCTGCACCAGCAGTCGGTGCTGGACTTCGCACCGTCGGGCGAGGGCGCCGACCTGGTCTACGACTCGGGCTGCTTCCACCACATCGCGCCGCATCGGCGACGGCAGTATGTCGAGCAGGTGGCCCGGCTGCTGAAGCCTGGCGGTGCCTTCGGCCTGGTGTGCTTCCGACCCGAGGCCGGCAGCGGCTTCATCGACGACGAGGTCTACCGCCGCCGCAGCCTGGGTGGTGGCCTGGGCTACAGCGAAGCCGAACTGCGGGCCCTCTGGTCGCCGGCCTTGCGCTTCGAGTCGATCGAGCCGATGCGCGAGATGCCCGCCGGTGCCGATTCTTTCGGCCGTGCTTTCCTGTGGGTCTGCCTGGCGCGAAAATGCTGAGCCCGGCGCTGCCGTCCAGGAGCACACCTCCATGAAGCCCTCGATTGCCGTTCTGCTGTCTGTGAGTCTCTTTGTCGGCTTGGCGCAGGCGGGTCCCTCTGAAACCATGCATTCGGCCGCCAACAGCGCCTCGGCCGCGGCGACGAAGACCGAGAACGTCGTCAAGCGCGGCGTCAAGAAGGGCGCCGACGCGGTGGCCCACGGCGCGAAGGCCGCCGGCAGCGCGGTGAGCCGCGGTGCCAAGAAGATCGGCCTGCCCACCGGCCCGGCCTCGGGCGCCAGGCGCACGCCCACGGGCGAACAGGGCAGCTAGGAGTCTGCGCGGCAGAAGCCGCGCGGACTCCTAGATCCGCCGACTTGTTGAGGCGGCGCTAACCCCGCCCGGGCGCTTCGGCCGTAGAAACGGCATCCTCACCCGCCGGAGACCGATGATGCCCACCCGCCGCTTCGCGCTGACGCTGCTGCTGTCGACCCTGGCCGCCGCCCAGTGGCCTGCCTGCGCCGCCGCCGACAGCGCGGCGCCGGCCGCCAGCGCGGCCCGCACGCTCAAGCCCTACCAGGACGAGGCCGAACTGCGCGCCGCCCTGAGTCGCTGGCGCAGCGAGGCCGAGAAACAGCAGCGCAGCCGCCGCGAGGCGATGAGTTCGCCGCTGGCGATGCAGGCCGCGCCGGCCGCGGCACCCGCGCCCGTGGCCGCGGCCAAGGCCGAGAGCGCCGGCACCGCGGCCGATGCGATCACCAATGTGCAGACCGCCGGCGTCGACGAAGGCGGCATCGTCAAGCGCGCCGGCGATTACCTGGTGATCCTGCGCCGCGGCCGGCTGTTCACGGTGAAGGTCGGCGGCGATGCCTTGCAGCCCGCGGCGATGCTCGACGCCTATGCGCCGAACGCCGACCCCAGCGGCGCCTGGTACGACGAGCTGCTGATCTCGGGCAGCACGGTGGTGGTGGTGGGCTACAGCTACGCGCGCGGCGGCACCGAGATCGGCCTGTTCGAGCTGGGCGAGCAGGGCGCCTTGCGCTACCAGGCCACCTACCACCTGCGCAGCTTCGACTACTACTCGTCGCGCAACTACGCCAGCCGGCTGGTCGGGCGCAAGCTGGTGTTCTACAGCCCCACCGTGCTGCAGCCCTGGGGCCCGCCGCCCGAGCAGATGATGCCCGGCGTGCGGCGCTGGCAAGGCAGCGGCACGCCGCCCGATTTCCAGCGCATCCTGCCGGCCACGCGCATCTACCGCACCGACGACGAGTTCGACCCGCAGCAGGCGCTGGCACTGCACACCATCACCAGCTGCGAGCTGGGCGGCGGCGAGCTGCGCTGCGAATCCACCGCCGTGCTGGGCCCGGCAGGCCGCGTCTTTTACGTGTCAGCGGGCTCGGTCTATGTGTGGACCAGCAGCTGGCCTCGGCGGCGTCCGCAGGTGCCGACGCCCCCGGTCACGCCGCAGGCCGGTTCCGAGCCGGCGATCGGCGGCGGTCCGGCCCCGCGGGTGCCGGAGCCGCAGTCGCTGTCGGCTGTCTTCCGCATCCCGCTCGATGGCAGCGCGCCCAGCGGGCTGAAGACCGCCGGCGTGCCGGTCGACCAGATGTCGTTCCTGGAAGACGAGCGCGGCCACCTGAACGTGCTGCTGCGCGATGCGGGCTACGGCGAAGGCATGTGGGGCAGCGAGCAGGGCCGCGCCGCGCGCATGGCCCTGCTGCGGGTGCCGCTGGCGGCCTTCGGCGACGGCCGCGGCGCGGCGCAGCGCGAGCACTACCGCGTGCTGCCCGCGCCGGCCGGCTACAACCTGCAGAACCGCTATGTCGGCGACTGGCTCCTGTGGGGCGGCGGCACCGACGCCTGGGCACTGCGCTTTGCAGACGGCCCCGAGGCCCAGGCGCTGGCGCCGGGCCATGCGGTCGAGCGCATCGAGGCGATGGGCGCGCATGCGCTGCTGGTCGGCAATGCCGGCAGCGTGCTCACCTTCAGCAGCGTGCGGCTGGGCCGCACGGCCGTGCTGGCCGGCCGTCACGAGCAGGCCGATGCGCGCCAGGGCGAGACCCGCACGCACGGCTTCTTCTTCCGGCCCACCGGCGCTGAAGAAGGCCTGCTCGGCCTGCCGATCCTGGGGCCCGGTGCCGGCCGCAGCAGCGGCGTGAAGTCCGGCGCCCAGGGCTCGGCGGCGGTGCTGTTCCTGCGCCAGAGCGCGCTGGCCTTCCGGCCGCTGGGCGAGCTGGCGGCGCGGGCCGGCCAGGCGGACGACCGCTGCAAGGCGTCGTGTGTCGACTGGTACGGCAATGCGCGCCCGATCTTCCTGGGCGAGCGGGTGTTCGCGCTGATGGGCTACGAGCTGGTCGAGGGCCGGCTGGAAGGCCTGCGCCGCTTCGAGCGCCTGGCCGAGCGCCGGCGCATCAGCTTTGCACCGGATGCGGCCGCGCCGAATGGCCGTTACTCTCCATTCAACTGATTCCGCAGCACAGGCCACCAGGCCGGGGAGACATGTCATGGCCACGCCCGTCACGCTGATCGCACCGTCCGAAGTCAACCCGCCCGGCGACATCGGCCCGTTCCCGTTCGACATGTTCGGCGCCCGCTGCCTGGCGCAGGGCGACTCGTGGTTCTCGTTCGGCGCCCTGCCGCCGACCTTGACCACCAGCGTGCTGCGCGAGTTGCGGCTGGAGACCTCGACGGTCATCGTCAACTGCGCGAAGCCCGGTGCCGTGCTGCACCACATGACCGATACCAGCACCGAGCGGCGCTTCCTGAACCTGCTGACGGGTCCGCAGTCGATGCGCTGGGACGCCATCCTGATCTCCGGCGGCGGCAACGACCTGATCGATGCCGTGGGCGCCGGGCCGCAGGAGCCGCCGAACCGCCGCCTGCTGGCCACGCCGGCCGAGCGCGCGGCCTCCGGCGCTGCGGTGCCGGAGGCGTACATCAGCGCGCCGGGCTGGGCCGTGTTCGAGGACCACCTCGGCACCGTCTTCAACCAGCTGGTCGACCGGCGCGACAGCGGCCAGAACCGCCATGTGCCGCTGCTGCTGCACACCTATGCGCCGCTGATGCCGCGGCCGGCCGCCGCGGGCCTGGGCTTCGGCCCCTGGGTGCATCCGGCGTGCGAGGCCTTCGCGGTGCCGCTGGCCGATCGGCCGGCCCTGGCCACCTTGCTGATCGACCGGCTGGCCGCGCTGCTGCAGCGGCTGATCGACCAGCGCCTGCAGCAGGACCCCGGCTGCGCGCTGCAATTGGTCGATTCGCGCCAGGCCGGCCTGGTGCTCGGCGACCCCACGGCCAGCGGCGAATCGGGTGATTTCATCAACGAGATCCACCCGACGCGCCAGGGCTACCGCAAGGTGGCCGCGCTGTGGCAGGCGCAGCTCGATCAGTTGCTGTGATCGGCGGGCGGCGCCGCGCGCGGCGCGAGCTGCGCGATGCGCTGGCGCAGCGAGGCCAGTTCGCCCTGGGCGCCCACCGCGCGTGACCAGGCCTGGCGCTGCGCCAGCCGCGCGCAGCTGAAATCCAGATCGTTGGCGGCGGCCGCGCTGCCGGCTTCGCCCAATTGCAGCAGGGCTTGCTGCTCGTGCAGCCAGCCTTGCCAGCGCTCGGTGGGCCAGCCGAGCTGGCGGCCGATGGCCGCGCCGCTGGCCACGTCGGCCAGGCTCTGGCTGTGTTCGGCCAATGTCCGGGCGACGGCGTCGCACACCGCCGCGCGGCTGCCGTCGGCCAGCGCCTCGGCAGCGCAGTAGGCATCGGCATGCAGGCTGCTGGTCAGCGTCCAGCCATCGTCCAGGCTGCGCGCCAGGCTGGCCGCCAGCGCGCGTTGCAGGCCGGGCACCGGCGGGCCCAGCGCCTGCGCCACCAGGGCCGGCAGCAGGCCGGCGCGTGCATCGCTGTGGCGTGCCTGCGCGGCCTGGCGCATGGCTTCAGCCTCGGCCGGCGCGTCGTCGCGTGCAGCGGCTTCGGCGGCCAGCTCGAGCCAGGGGTGCAGGTTGTCGGGGTCCAGCCGCGCCCATTGCGCGCGGCTCAGCAGCGCGCAGGCGCCGGCGTCGGTCTCGCCATAGGTGCGGCAGCCGCGCAAGGCCAGCAGGTAGACCGCAGCATCCTGGGTCGAGACCGCCAGCCGCGCCAGCTGCTGGATGCGCGCGCGGCTGCCGGCCACGCGGCCGCGCGCGCCGATCAGCAGGCCGGCGGCACGGACCGCAGCCTCGGGGTGCGCGGCCAGCCGCGCTTCCACCTGGTCCAGCGCCGCGTGGCGAAGCACGAGCGGAACGCGCTGCAACGGATTCGGATCGTCGACCGCGAGCTGCACGGCGCCGTAGCCGCAGACCTCGACGCTGTTGCCCTCCGCCGGGGCGGCGCTGCGCTCGAAGCGCGCCGGGGCCTCGGCCAGCGCCTCGCGTCGCGGCTCGCGGGCGGGCGTGACCGGAACATCAGCGCTGGCCACGGGCGCCGGCGGCGAGGCCCCGGCCGCAGGCAGGGCGATCTCACCCTGCCGCCCCGCCAGCATCCACCAGAGCACCGGCAGGGCGGGCAGCAGCACCCACCACCATCGTCGGGATGGCGATGCGGGCCTGGTGCCGGGAAGCGATTGCATCGTGGAGGCAGCGGTCGGTGCCTCGTTCGACCGCTGGCGCCGATGGTGCGCCGGCGGCCACGGCGCCGCAAGCGGATGGCGCGAAGACCTTGGCGGGTGCGTCGGTGGCGGTGCGGGTGCGCATCGCCCCCAGCACTGCGTCCACCCGCTCGAGCGAGGCGAACACCTCGCAGGCCGCGGCATGCAGCGCTTGCCCCGCCTCGGTGGGCACGAGCTGGCGGCCGCGGGCTTCGAACAGCGGCAGGCCGATCGTCTCGCTCAGCTTGCGCAAGTGGCCCGAGACCGTGGGCTGGGCGATCGACAACGCGTCGGCGGCGCGCGTCACGCTGCCCAGCCGCAGCACGGTCTCGAAGGCTGCCAGTTGCGGCAGCATGCCGTGGCGCAAGAAGCGCCGCCATCGTCGGGCTGTTTCCATCGCATCGTCTCCAGCGTCAGTGTCAGCCGGGGTGGAGTCCGATTGCGGTTCGGTCAGGCGGACCTCCACCCCGAGGGGCAAAGGTCTCGCCAGCCGCCCGCTGGAAGGGCGGCCCCGCAGGCCGGGGCCGGTGCCTGAAAAGAAGGCGGCCCGTATTGACGACGCTGCGGCCGGCCCGGTGACCCGGGCCTGGGCTACTCCCGCTTTGCGGTTCAGCCCACGGTGGAGTCACGGCCTGCGCGCGAAGTTCCATCGTGAATCTCGATGTTTTCCCGCAGATCCGGTGCCCAGAATGGGCCCCGCTTCGTGAGGCCCTCATGGACGCATCGCAGTTCCTCTCGGCCCTGCTGGCCATCATCGTCATCGACATCGTGCTGGCGGGCGACAACGCGATCGTCATCGCGCTGGCCGCGCGCAGCCTGCCGCAGCACCTGCAGAAGCGCGCCATCGTCTGGGGCGCGCTGGGGGCCATCGTCGTGCGCAGCACGATGACGGCGGTGGTGGTGTGGCTGCTGAAGATCCCCGGCCTGCTGCTGGGCGGCGGCGTGCTGCTGGTGTGGATTGCCTGGAAGCTGCTGATGCCCGAGGAGGGCGAGGGGCAGCACCAGGGACCGGTGGCCACCACCTTCTGGGGTGCGATGCGTACGGTGATCATTGCCGACGCGGTGATGGGCCTGGACAACGTGCTGGCGGTGGCCGGCGCGGCACACGGCAGCTACCTGCTGGTGGTGCTGGGCCTCTTGATCAGCGTGCCGGTGGTGGTGTGGGGCAGCACGCTGGTGCTGAAGGTGGTCGAGCGCTACCCGGTCGTCGTCTACCTCGGCTCGGGCGTGCTGCTGTGGACTGCGCTGAAGATGGTGACCAGCGAGCCGCTCGTCGCGCCCTGGCTGGCGCAATGGCCGGCGTTGCGCTGGGCCGCCTGGCTGCTGCTGCCGGCTGTGCTGTGGGCGGCCTTCGTGCACAACCACCGCGTGCTCGATTCCCGCATCCGCCACCGGCTGGCCGAGATGGCCGAGCGGCGGCCGCGGTCAGCCAGCGATGCGTCAGCCACCCCGGCCGGCCACGCCGACCTGCTTGCCGATTTGCCCCCAGGAGAGAAGACCATGTTGAACGTGCTCGTGCCGGTCGATGCCTCGCCCAATGCGCAGCTGGCCGTGCGCCATGCGATCGGCGAATACCGCCAGAACCACCAGCTGCGCCTGCACCTGCTGAACGTGCAGCAGCCGCTGTCGCGCCACGCGGCGCGCTTCCTGAGCCCGCATGACCGCGACAGCTGGCACCGCCAGCAGGCCGAGGCGGCGATGGCGCCGTCGCTCGCGCTGCTGCGCGAGGCCGACGTGCCGCACGAGCTGCACTGGCGCGTCGGCCGGCGCGCCGAGGAAATCTGCCGCGCCGCCGGTACGCTGGGCGCCCACCACATCGTGATCGGCACCGCGCGCAAGAACTCGCTGACGCGCATGCTCGAGGACTCGGTGACCAACCAGGTGCTCGAGGCCACCCCGGTGCCGGTGGAGGTGATCAGCGGCCGGGCGGTGTCGCGCTTCGAGCGCTGGGGCCTGCCGGCCGGGCTGGGGCTGGGCCTCGGCGGGCTGCTGTGGCTGGCGATCGATTGAGCCTCGGAGCGCGTTGTTAGCATGGCCGCTTCGTTCATGCCGAAAGCGGAGTGCCGTCCATGCTTCATCGTCTGTCTGTCGTCGCGCTGGCGCTGAGCGCCGCCACGCTGGCCCTGGTTCCTGCCGCCCATGCGCAGGACGCGGCGGCCTCGCGGCTCGATACCGTCCAGAAACAGGCCAAGCTGCGCGTCTGCACGCCCGGCGACTACCGGCCCTTCAGCCTGCACAAGCCCGACGGCAGCTTCGAGGGCCTGGACGTGGACCTGGTGCAGGCCGCGGGCAAGGCGCTGGGCGTGCAGGTCGAGCTGGTGAAGTCGAGCTGGCCGACGCTGATGAAGGACTTCCTGGAGAAATGCGACGTCGCGGTCGGCGGCATCTCGGTGACGCTGGAGCGCCAGAAGAGCGCGTTCTTCACTGCGCCGTACATGGTCAACGGCAAGGCCCCGATCACCAAGTGCGAGAACGTCTCGAAGTACCAAAGCGTGGCCGACATCGACAAGCCCACGGTCACGGTGATCGAGAACCCTGGCGGCAGCAACGAGCGTTTTGCGCGTGCCAACTTCAAGCAGGCCAAGATCGTCATCTTCAACGACAACACGACGATCTTCGACGAGATCCTGAAGGGCAACGCCGACGTGATGATCTCGGAATCGGTGGAGACCATCGTGCAGCAGAAGCTGCGCCCCGGCCTGTGCGCGGTGAACCCCGACAAGCCGCTGCAGTATGGCGAGATGGCCTGGCTGCTGCCCCGCGGCGATGCCGCGTTCAAGGCCTGGATGGACCAGTGGTTCCACCTGGCCAAGGCCACCGGCGACTACGACCGCATCGTCGGGGCCTGGCTGCGCTGAGCGCAGCGCCCGTCAGGGCGCGCGGGTGATCGAGTCGCTGGTCTCGGTGTTGGTCAGCGGCGCGTAGGTGTAGCCGCTGCGGCTGGCGCCGGTCACGGTGAAGACGAAGGTGCCGGTGCGCTTGGTGACCGGCGAATTGAAGCGGGCGACGCCGCTCGCATCCGTCGTCGCGCTGACGCCGGTGCGCGAGACGATGCCGCTCCAATCGCCTGTTATCGCCACGCCCGAGACTGCCACGCCGTTGGCGTCGAGCACCTTCACCGCGGCACTGGCCTGGCCGTTGCCGTTGCGGCCGACGGTCAGGCCCATCGCGATGTCGGCCACCCGCATCGTCGGCACCACGACGACCGGGTCGACGGTGATCGTCACGCTGCTGGTGGCGCTCAGGCCGCCGTTGTCGGTGACCTGCAGCTGCGCGCTGTAGCTGCCGGGGGTGGCGTAGGTGTGCGAGGTGCTCACGCCGGTGGCCGAGGCGCCGTCGCCGAAGGTCCAGGCGTAGGCGGTGATGCTGCCGTCCGGGTCGCTCGAGCTGCTGCCCGAGAAGTTCACCGCCAGCGGCGCCGTGCCGCGCAGGGTCGAAGGCGTGATGCCTGCCACCGGCGGCTGGTTGCCGCCCGCGGTGCTCGGGTAGCTGGCGCTCAACGCGTACTGGCCCAGGCTGCCGTAGTTGGAGTAGCCGGTGGTCAGCGGATCGCCCTTGCCGGTGCCCTGCACCGAGACATAGTAGGTGCCGGCACTGGGCAGCGTGAACGTGAGGCTGGCGTTCAACGCATCGGTCGGGTTCGCGCTGGCCAGCACGGTGCCGCTGGCGTTCACCAGCTTGACCAGGGCATCGAGGTTGGCCGAGCGCGCCGCCGGGCTCAGCGTGATCGTCGCGCTGCCGGCACCGGCGGCGAACGAGAAGAAGTCGATGTCGCTCGACCGCTCGATCACGCCGGTGACCGACGCGGTGGTGACGCCGCCGCTGCTGCCGCTCACCGTCATCGCGGTGGCGCTGGCGGCGGTGTTGCCGTGGTCGTCGGCGCGCAGCGGCAGGCCGTAGCTCTGCATCACCGCGTAGTCGTCCTCGACGTTGTTGGCGTCGGTGTACTCGCCCTTGCTCCACTGCACCAGCGGCTGGTAGTAGCCCACGCCCATGATCGGCGCCCAGCCGGTGGCGCCGCTGCCCTGCCCCTGGTAGTAGCCGGCGGTGGAGGTGCCGTCGTGGTTCAGCCCCATGTTGTGGCCGGCCTCGTGCGAGATGGCCTCGGCCACGTACTTCTCGTTGCCGGGGCCCAGCGCGTCGTAGAACACCAGCGCCGGCTTGTAGAAGTCGCTGGTGTCGTCGAAGATGCCGAGGTAGGCCACGCCGCCGCAGCTGCAGCTGTAGACGCCGGCGCGCGTCGTGATCAGCACGACGGTGCCGTACACGTCGTCGCTGGTGCCGCTGCGGGTGATGCGGTCGGCCGTCGGCACTTCGGTGGTGACGTCCACGTCGAAGGGCGCGTAGTCCTCGGACACGCGCTGCCAGATGTACTGGATGCGCTCGAGCTCGGTTTGCGAGAAGGTGCCGGGCACGCCGTCGATGTCGAAGGGCGGGGCGATGATGCTGCCGCCGCCGTTGTTCCACACCGTGTTGGTGAGCGTGGCGCCCTTGAAGTTGAGGTAGATGGTGCGCTTGGCACTGGGCCGGCTGTGCAGCAGAAAGGTCTGGTCCAGCGGTGCCAGCGTGCCGTCGATCAGGCCGGTGCTGACGCTGGGCGCGGCGCTGGCGGGCAGCGGCGCATCGAGGTCGTCGACGAAATGCACCCGGCCGCGCTGGTCGATGCGCATGCGGCGGTCGTTCAGCAGCTTGGCACGGAACTCGTCGGGCGACTTGCCGTACCAGGCTGCCACTTCGTCGAGCCGGCTGCCGAGCAGGTCGATCGCGCGCTGGCCGCCGGCCTGGCGATCGGCCAGCAGCAGCAGCGGGAACGGTGCCTTGACGCGCTGGGGTACCACGTCGGCGGCCGCGCCGGCTGCCTGAAGGGCGGGGCTCAGCCCGAGGCCGAGGGACAGGGCCAGCAACAGGCGGGCCGAATGAAGCAAGAGGGATGCACGCATGGGGCGCGATGCTAGGGGGGTGCCGGGGCGGCCGTCGCGCCGGATTTCCAACTGTTACCCTGCTGCGCAAGTACGTTACAGCCACGCCCCGGCGCCGCCGAAAGGGAACCCGATCCCATGAACCAACCGCCCCTGGCCGCTGCCCTTGCCCTGGCAGCCGCGCTCGCCCTGCCTGCCCACGCTGACACCGTGGTGGTCACCGCCGACCGCCTGCTGGACCTTGGAAGCGGCCGCTGGATCGAGCAGCCGCAGATCATGGCCACCGACGGCCGCATCAGCGCGATCGGACGCCGCGGCGATCCGGTGCCACCAGACGCGCGCCGCGCCGACCTTCCGGGGCTGTCGCTGCTGCCCGGGCTGATTGACATGCATGTGCACCTCACCAACGACCCGCGCCTCAGCGGCTACCGGGGGCTGGAGTACACCGACAACTTCTGGACCGTGATCGGCGTGGCGCATGCACGGCAGACGCTGGAGGCCGGCTTCACCACGGTGCGCAATGTCGGCAGCGGCAGCTACGACGACGTGGCGCTGAAGCAGGCCATCGACGGCGGCTACGTGCCGGGCCCGCGCATCGTGCCGGCCACCTACGCCATCGGTGCGACCGGTGGCCACTGCGACGTCACCGAGTTCCCCCCTTCGGTCAGCGTGCCGATGCCGGCCGTGGCCGACGGGCCGCAGGCCATCCGCGCGGTGGTGCGCAAGCTTCGCAAGTACGGCGCCGAGGTCATCAAGTTCTGCGCCACAGGCGGCGTGTTCTCGAAGACCGATTCCGTGGGCGGCCAGCAGTACGACCTGGACGAGATGAAGGCCCTGGTCGACGAGGCGCACCGCCTGGGCCTGAAGGTGGCGGCCCATGCGCATGGCACCAGCGGCATCAAGGACGCGCTGCGCGCCGGGGTCGACACGATCGAGCATGCCAGCCTCGCCGACGACGAGGCCTTCGCGCTGGCCAGGCAGCGCGGCGCCTGGTTCTCGATGGACATCTACAACGACGACTACATCCTGGCCGAGGGCGAGAAGAACGGCGTGTTCAAGGAATCGCTCGAGAAGGAGCGCCAGATCGGGCTGAAGCAGCGCCAGACCTTCGCCGCCGCCGTGAAGGCCGGGGTCAGGATGGTCTATGGCACCGACGCCGGCATCTACCCGCATGGCGACAACGCCAAGCAGTTCGCAACCATGGTGCAGTGGGGCATGTCGCCGCTGCAGGCCATACGCTCGGCCACCAGCGAGGCGGCGCAGGCGCTGGGTCGCACGGCCGACGTCGGCGCCGTGTCGGTTGGACGTTATGCCGACCTGATCGGCGTGGCGGGCGATCCGCTGGCCGATGTCAGGCTGCTGCAGCGCGTCGACTTCGTGATGAAGGGCGGCGAGGTGGTGAAGGCGCCGGCGCGCTGAGCGGCAGCAGCCGTTCCCCCAACAGCCGCGCCAGCGCTTCGGGCGGCGGTGTCGGGATCGGCAGGGCCGCCAGCGCGCCGTCGATGGCCAGGCTGGCCAGGCCGTGCGCCAGGCTCCAGCCGGCCAGGCCCAGCAATGCACCCTGATCGGGGTCGAAGGCCTGTGCCGCCTGCATCAGCACCGCGAAGCTGCGCTCGGCACTCTGGCGCAGCGCCGGGAACTGCTCGCCGCGCGCCAGCAGCGGGCCGAACATCAGGCGGAACAGCGCGGGCTGCCGGCGCGCGAAGTCCACATAGGCATCGTTGATCGCCAGCAGCGCCTCGCGCGGCGTGGCGGCCGGACGGGCCGCCGCGGCGGTCATCGCGGCGGCGATCGCGCTGAAACCGCGCTCGGCCACCGCGGCCAGCAGGTCTTCATGGCCGGCGAAATGGTGGTAGGGCGCGGCATGCGACACGCCGGCAGCACGCGCCACGTCGCGCAGCCCGAAGTCCTGGGCGCCCCGCGTGGCCAGCAAGGCGGTGGCGGCGTCGATCAGCGCCTCGCGCAGGTTGCCGTGGTGGTAGGGGCGGGGTGGTTCTCGGCGCGGCATGGGGCGATCTTGACACGAGAAGGATGACACGCCGACAATGCATCATCTTTCTCGTGTCAAGATAAAGGCGCGGCATGTACCACCTCATCGTGCGCCGCAAGCTGGCGCAGGCTTTCCGCGACATCAACGCCGGGCACTACGAGCGCATCGTGTCGCAGTTCGCCGCGCGGCACCGGCATGTCATGCACGGCCGGCATGCACTGGCCGGCGAGCGCTGCACGCTGCAGAGCACCTGCGCCTGGTACGCGCGGCTGCAGCGCCTGCTGCCCGGTCTGCGCTTCGAGGTGCACGACATCGTCGTTGCCGGCTGGCCCTGGCGCACCCGGGCACTGGCCAGTTGGACCGACCATTTCACGCTGCCCGACGGCAGCCCTGGCTCGAACCAGGGCGTGCACGAGTTCGAGCTGCGCTGGGGCCGCGTGACGCGGCTCGCGGTGCACTGCGACACCGCGAAGCTGCAGCGCTACTGCGAACGCATGGCCGCGGGCGGGCTGGCGGAGGCGCTGGCCGCGCCGATCGTCGATGCGGCCTGGGCCGGTTCGTAGTGGAAGACCTTCGAGATGATCTGCCAGCGCGCGTCGATCCACAGCAGCGTCAGCAGGTCGGTGAAGTGCTTCGGGCCGATCGCGCAGGCGACGAGCGCCAGCGCCATCACCGGGCCGTGGAACTCGATGCGCAGGATGCGGTCGGCGCGGGTCTCGTGCCGGCTGGCCGGAGAAGGTCGCGCGTCGACGATCGGGAAATAGGCGTCCATCGACAGCGCGGTGAGCGACCCTCCGGTGGCCGTGGCATACAGCGCCGACGGATGGAACACCGTGCGCAGCCGCCCGCTGTCGCTGTGATGGAGGCCATCAAAGTAACGCTGCAAGACAGCGGCCACGGTATCGAACGGCGCCAGCAGGTCGGTGCTCATCGCGGCGCTCAGGCCAGCAGGCCTTCTGCTCGCAGGGCCTCGCGCACGGCCGGGCGTTCACCGACGCGGGCCATGAAGGCCTGCAGGTGCGGCAGGTCGCCCAGGTCCAGCGCGACGTGGCGGGCCCAGTTCGCCACGGTGAACAGGTAGGCATCGGCACCGGTGAAGTCGTCGCCGGTGAGGTAGTCCGAGTCGGACAGCTGGCTGTTCACCCATTCGAACTTCTTGCGCAGCAGGCGCTTCTGCACCGCCTTGGCGGTGTCGTCGAAGTCGGTGCTGAACAGCGGCGCGAAACCCTTGTGCAGTTCGCTGGTGATGTAGTTCTGCCATTCCATCACGCGGTAGCGGGCGGTGCTGCCGGACGGCGGCATCAGCGTGACGGCGGCGGCCTGGTCGGCCACGTACTGCACGATGATCGGGCCTTCGCTCAGCACCGCGCCGTCGTCCAGCTGCAGCAGCGGCACCTGGCCCTTCTGCGTGATGCCGTAGTAGTCGCTGCCGCCGGCGGTGCGGTGCTTCGCCAGGTCCACCTTCTCGAGCGTGAACGAGGCGCCGCTTTCGCGCAGCACGATGTGCGGGGCCAGCGAGCAGGCGCCGGGAGAGTAGTAGAGCTTCATCGATCGGGTCCTTGCTTCAGGGGTGGAGGAATGGTCGGCATCGTATTGAGCATCCCAAACGCAATAAAGCTACGATCCGGCAAATCACTCGTTCCACGGTGTAATCAATGGCGCGCCAGTTTGATGACTTGAAGCTCGGCAGCATCGAGCTGTTCTGCCTGACGGCCGAGCTGCAGGGCTTCACCGCGGCGGCCACCGCGGCCGGGCTGACGCCGGCGGCGGTGAGCCGCGCCATCGCGCGGCTGGAGGCGCGCCTGGGCGTGCAGCTGTTCGTGCGCACCACGCGCAGCGTGCGGCTCACCGACAGTGGCCGGCGCTACTTCGAGCAATGCCGCCAGGCGCTGGGCCAGCTGGTCGAGGCCGAGCGCGAGGCCACCGGTGCGCAGCAGCGGCCCAGCGGCACGGTGCGCCTGAGCCTGCCCACGTCCTATGGGCACTATCGCGTGCTGCCGCTGCTGCCGGCCTTCCGCGCGCTGCATCCCGAGGTGCAGCTCGAGCTGCACCTGAGCAACCGCAATGTCGACTTCGGCGCCGAGGAGTACGACCTCGCAGTGCGTGCGCGGCCGCAGCCCGATTCCGGCCTGATCGTGCGCAAGCTGGAAGATGCGGCGCTGGTGATCGTCGCAGCGCCGCGCTACCTGCGCCAGCGCGGCACGCCGCGCACACTCGAAGCCCTGGCTGCGCATGAATGCCTGCCGTTCCTGCTGCCGCGCAACAACCAGCCGATCGCCTGGCTGCTGCGCGACGAGCAGGGCCGCGAGTTCGAGTGGCCGGTGCAAGGAAGCATGCGCTGCTCCGACGACATCCTGGGGCCGGTGACCCTGGCCCGCGCCGGCGGCGGGCTGGTGCAGACCTTCCGCTTCATTGCAGAGGCCGACCTGCGCGAGGGCCGCCTGAAGGAAGTGCTGGCGCGCCATGGCGGCGCATCGCGGCCTTTCTCGCTGCTGTACCCGGCCAACCGTCACATGCCGCAGCGGGTGCGGGTGCTGATCGACTTCCTGGTGGACCGGCTCAGTCCGCGATCAGCGCGGTCTTGACCGGACGCAGCAGTGCCGTGCGACTGCCGGCGCTATCCCCGCGCATCGAAGTCGAGGATCGCGCGTGCCACCTGGCCCAGGCTGATCACCTCGTCGACAGCGCCCGCGCGGATGGCCTCCTTGGGCATGCCGAAGCCAACGCAGCTGTCCTCGTCCTGCGCGATGGTGCGCGCGCCGCGGTCGTGCAGGTGCTTCATGCCGCGTGCGCCGTCGTCGCCCATGCCGGTGAGGACGATCGCCAGCGCATCGGCACCGGCGCAGTCGGCGGCCGAGCGGAACAGCACGTCCACCGAGGGCTGGTGCTGACTTCTTCGGGAAATCGACTACGGACGGCAGACCACCCGGCGCGACCCGAGACCCCGCGGCAAGACCGGCCCGGCGCCCCGTCAGGGGCCCGGCGCTGGGTTCCCCAGGCAGCGATCGACGCTATGCGGCACCGACGGCGGCGCGCCCTGGCCTGCGCAGCGCCGCTGCATGGCCTTGGGAAGCGAGCGCCACCACGCGCTGCAGCTTGCCGCCGGGACCGCGCTGCAGCGCCTGGCCGTCTTCCAGCCGCCAGCGCGGCGGCCTGGCTTCCTGACGCTCGAAGTACGCGTCCAGTGCCTGGCGGGCGACTGCCAGCCGGGCCTGCGCCGCCTCGCCCTGCTGGGGCACCCGCAAGGTCAGCGCGGCCGGGCCGCGCTGCACCAGCTGGAAGTCGAACAGGCCGGCCTCCTCTTCCAGCACCGTGCACAGCGCCAGCGGTGTCAGACCCACGCGGCCGCCGTGCCGGCCCGGCAGGCGCAGCAGGTCGTCGTGCCGGCCGTCGACTTCCACCACCGGCAGCTGCGAGCCGCACGCGCAGCGCTCGGTGCACAGGCGAATGCGGTCGCCCAGGTCGTAGCGCACCAGCGGTTGCACCCGATTGGCCAGGTTGGTCAGCAGCACGGTGGCGCCGGGCTCGCCGTCGGGCACCGGCCGGCCGCGGTCGTCCACCGATTCGAGCAGGGCCCAGTCGCTGTTCAGGTGCAGCCGGCCGCAACGGCAGGCGGTGGCCAGTGTGTAGAACTCCGACGCGCCGTAGTTGTCCACCACCGGGCAGCCGAAGGCCTGCGCGATGAAGCGGCGCATCGCCGGCGTCAGCGTCTCGCCGCCGGTGCGGATCTCCTGCGGCCGCAGCGCCAGCCGGCCTTCGCGCTGTGCCTCGGCCAGCAGCAGCGCGGTGTTCGGGTAGGTGCCGATCAGCGTGGGCGCCAGGGCCTGCAGCTGGGCCAGCAGCGCCGGCAGGGGCTGCAGGAACGACAGCACCTGCATCCGGCCGGCCAGCCAGGGGTTCAAGCGTTGCAGCCGGTGCAGCGCGACGGTGGCGGCAAAGTGACCGTTGGTGGCGCCAACGAAGGCGATGCGCTCGGTCGCGAACCACGGGTCCAGCATCCGGTGCAGGGACCACGGCCGGCGCAACAGTTCGAGCGCGTCATACACCGCCAGCGCGAACGGGTCCTGCACGAACAGCCCGGGTACGCCGCTGCTGCCCGAGCTCTCCCACACCGTGTAGCTGCCCAGGTAGGGCTCGCCGATGCGCGTGGGGTCGGCCGTGAAGCGGCGCAAGTCGTCCAGGCGCAGCGCGGGGTCGGTGACCCAGTCGTCGAACCCGTCCATCAACTCGCGCTTGCACACGGGCGGCAGCAAGGGCAGCTGCTGCAGCAGCGTCTCGGGCTCGGCGTCCAGGTCCAGCTTCGGCCAGCGGCTGCGGTACATCGCCGAGTGCATCCGGGCATGGTCGAGCAGGCGTGCCAGGCGCTGCCCCTGCAGCCGACGCAGCAGCCCAGGGCCGCCTTGCGGCAGGCCCCAGATCTCGCCATTGATCACGCTGCGCTGCCACGGGTCGACTGGCGTCATGATGGCCTCCGCGCCGGGTTGCGCCCACAGGCTAGCCGCTGCCGGCTGACGCATCTTGCGCCTGCGCAAGCGGGGTCCGCGCAGCGCGCGATACGCCGGGTTCACGCGGCGTTACGCTTTGCGCCAACTGCTTGACGCTGCGTTTGCACGGCCCGTTCATGCTGAAGCCATCGAGCCACCAGGAGAATGGCCATGCGCCCGCAGACCGCGCCGGACGCCCCCGGCACCTTCAGCGACGACGGCGACCTGCCGATGACCGACGACCTGCTGCGCCGCTTGCGCGAATCCGGCTGGTGAGCGGCGTCCCCGCACGCGCCGCGGCCTGGCAGCGTGTGCTGCTGCTCGGGCTGCTGGCGTGGCGGGCGGTCGCCTCGGCCGCCACGCTGCAGGGCGAGGTGGTCGACGCCGCCAGCGGCGGGCCCGTGGCGGGCGCCTGGGTCACGCTGGGGGCGCAAGCCGTGCGCAGCGATGGGCGCGGGCACTTCGCGCTGGCGGTGCCGGACCAGGCCGTGGCCGGTGCCGGCCCCGCGCCTGCTGCCGACACGCTGGCGGTGCACGCCGCCGGCTACTGGCGCGCGCGCTGGCCCTGGCACGGCGCCGGCGAGCCGCTGCGCCTGGCCCTGCAGCGCGTGCGGCCGAAGGCGCTGTACCTCTCGGCCTGGGGCATCGGCGACGCCCGGCTGCGCGGGCAGGCGCTGGCGCTGCTGGATCGCAGCGACCTGAATGCGCTGGTGATCGACGTCAAGGGCGACACCGGCATCGTGCCGTTCCGCAGCGCGGCCTACGCGCAGGCCGGCCTCGGGCCGCAGGCCCCGATCACGGTGAGCGACATGCCGGCGCTGCTGGCGCAGCTGCGCGGCCGCGGCCTGTACCTGATCGCGCGCATCGTGGTGTTCAAGGACGACCGGCTCGCCGCGGCGCATCCCGAATGGGCGGTGCGGGACGCCCAGGGCGGGCGCTGGCGCGACCGCGAGGGCCTGTCGTGGATCGACCCGTTCCGCCGCGAGGCCTGGCCGCACAGCCTGGCGCTGGCCGAGGAAGCCGCGGTGCTGGGCTTCGACGAGGTCCAGTTCGACTACCTGCGCTTTCCCGATGCCACCGGCCTGCAGTTCTCGGAGCCTAACGGGCAAAGAGCGCGCATCGAGGCGATCACCGGCTACCTGGACGCGGCGCGCGAGCGGCTGGCGCCGCACAACGTGCTGGTGGCCGCCGATGTCTTCGGCTACATCTGCTGGAACGAGGACGACACCGGCATCGGCCAGCAGCTGGAGGCGCTGGCCGCGCATGCCGACCTGCTGTCGCCGATGCTCTACCCCTCGGGCTTCTCGTTCGGCATCCCGGGCCATCGCCAGCCGGTGGCCGCCCCGCGCGAGATCGTGCAGCTCTCGCTGCAGCGGGCGCTGTCACGCACGGCGCTGGAGCCGCGGCGCCTGCGGCCGTGGCTGCAGGCCTTCCGCGACTATGCCTTCGACCACCGCGCGTTCGGCGCGGCCGAGATCCGCGCGCAGATCGACGCGGCCGAGGCGGTGGGCACCGCCGGCTGGATGCTGTGGAACGCCGGCAACCACTACGACGACGAAGGGCTGAAGCCGCGGCGTCAGCCGCCGGCCGCCTCGGCGCCGCCCTGAGCCTGCTGCGCGCGGATCGTCTCGGCCTGGTCGCGCACGCGGCGCATGCCGCGGATCCAGCGCTCGACGTCGGCGGCCTTGCGCTGCAGGTAGGTCAGCACCTCGGGGTGCGGCAGGATCAGGAAGCGCTCTTCCTGCATGCAGCGCAGCACCTCGTCGGCCACCTGCTCGGCCGAGACCGAACCATCGGACAGGAAGCTCTTGCGCTGGCCGTCGGCGCCCAGCAGCATCGGCGTGCGCACGCCCTGCGGGCACAGGCAGCTGACGCGGATGCCCTTGTCGCCGTAGGTGATGGACAGCCACTCGGCGAACGCCACCGCGGCGTGCTTGGTCACCGTGTACATCGCCGAGTCCACCTGCGCCAGCAGGCCCGCGGCCGAGGCGGTGTTGACCAGGTAGCCCTCGCCGCGCGCCAGCATCTGCGGCAGCACCGCGCGGGCGGCGAACACATGCGCCATCACGTTGATGTCGTGGATGCGCTGCCATTGCTCGAGCGTGGCCTCCATGCCGCCGCGCTGGATGATGCCGGCGTTGGAGCAGAACACATCGACGCGGCCGAAGCGATCGGTGGCCTGCTGCACCAGCGCCTGGATCGCCGGCTCGCGGCCGACGTCGGTGGGCACAGCCAGGCCCTGGCTGCCCAGGCCGCTCACTTCATCTGCTGCTGTCTGGCAGCGCGCAGGGTCCAGGTCGGCCACCACCACCGCGCGCGCGCCGGCCTGCGCGAAGCGCCGGCACAGCGCCAGCCCGATGCCCGAGGCACCGCCGGTGACGATGACCACCTTGTCTTGAACGTTCATGGATGTCTCCGTGGACAATGAAATCGATGAGCGAGACCGCCGCCGCACCCCCCCGCATCCCGCTCGCCGGCTTCATGGCGCTCAACGTGCTGGTCGGGGCCTCGCACGGCATCTCGCGCGTGCTGCTGCCCTTGTTCGGCGCCCAGCTGCACGCGCAATCGTGGCAGATCGGGCTGGTGGGCGGGCTGCAGTTCGGCGGGCTGCTGCTGCTGTCGATGCCCACCGGCGCGCTGATCGACCGCTACGGCAGCCGGCCGCTGTTCCGCATCGGCGTGCTGGTGGCCGCGGCGATCTACGGCCTCGGGCTCACGCTGGTGCAGCTGCCGTGGCAGCTGATCCTGTGCGTCGTCGGCCTCGGGCTGGTGATTCCGCTGCGCCTGGTGACCACCAACACCGAGTTCCTGCACCTGCTGCCCTACCTGCCGCCGGCCAAGGCGGGCTGGAACCGCGCGGCCAACACGCTGGGCATGTACTTCATCGGGCCCAGCCTGGGTGCGCTGCTGATCGCCGGCGTCGGCTTCGTGCCGGCCTTCGCGCTGGTGGCGGCGGCCTACCTCGCCATGTACCTGGTGGGCAGCCACGCGCTGGCCGACGCGCCGCCCGGCCGCGGCCACGAGGCCACGCCGCTGCTGCAGCGCGTGAAGCGGCAGATCGGCGCGGTGGCCGAGCGGCCCACCTTGCGCCGCACGATGCTGATCGACATGGTCGGGCAGATGGCGGTGGCCTACTTCTCGGTGTTCATCGTGCTGTACGCGGTGCGCCGCTTCGGCATGGGGCTGCAGCCGGCGGCCGGGCTGATCACGCTGCAGGGCGCGCTGTTCGTCGCCACGCTGTTCGTCGGCGGCGTGCTCACCGCGCATTGGCATGCCGAGCGCCGCTACGCCGCGGCCATCGTCCTGCTGCTGGGCCACGCCATCGTGCTGGCGCTGGCGCGCTCGCCGCTGTGGCTGTGGGCCGGTGCCGCGCTGCTGGGCCTGGGCCTCGGGCTGCAGCAGCTGAGCAGCGTCACGCGCTACGGCCAGCTGATGAAGGAACTGGGCCGCGGCCATGGCGGCGGCCTGTCGTCGATGGCCGGCCCGGCCGGCGGCCTGAGCGGCGCGGTGGTCGGCGGGCTGCTGAGCCAGCAGTTCGGCATGGGCGCGGGCTTCGACGTGCTGGTCGTGCTGTACGGGCTGCTGGCGCTGTTGCAGTGGCGGCAGCTGCGGCAGCTGGGCCGAGACGACGCCGGCGGCGCGGACTGACATCGCGGCTGCGGCGCGCCGCCTTCAATGCAGCAGCGCGCGCGAGATCGCGGCACTGCGGGCGATGTCGGCCTCGTCGAGCGACCAGAACAGCGCGCCGACGCTGGCATCGCGCGGCGCATGCAGCATCTGGGCATCGTCCGGCAGCACAGGCGGGTCGCGCGTGTCGTCGTGCGCGGTGCGCAACGCCTGCGTCGCCGCCAGGCTGGCCCGTGCCACTTCGGCCACCAGCGCGGGGTCGTCGACGCTGCGCGCGATCGCCAGCGTGCCGATCAGCATCGCGGTGGCGGCCAGTGCCGGGCTGCCTCCGAGGGGGTGTGTGCCGCCGCGGCGCCCGGGCCCGGCGAGCGCGCTGCGCAACGCCTCGACCGCCGCGCGGTAGGCCTCGCGCACCTCGGGCCGCTCGCTGGCGACATCGCCGGCCAGGAAGGCCCAGGGCGACTCGGCTGCCAGCTGCGGCGCATGCATGCACTGCGCATACACCGCATCGCTTTCGCCCGGCGCGGCCAGTGCCGGGCCGTCCATCGCCTCGCGGTACAGCGCGGCCTTGTTGCGGAAGTGCAGGTAGAAGCCGCCGTGCGTCAGGCCGCAGGCCATCATCACCGCGTCGATCGAGGTGGCCTGGTAGCCGCGGGTGCGGAACAGCCAGCGCGCGGCGCGCAGGATCCTGGCGCGCGTCAGGGCCTTGCGGCCGGGAGGGTGGGGCATGGGAAGGCTCTCGCTCGTGAGGGCGATGCAGGCACGCGATGCGCCAAGTGTTGAACGAAGCGCGGCGCGCGAATGTCGCTGCCGGGACAGGCCGAGGGTCAGCCGTGTTTCAAGATCGCCGACGCGGCAGGCTGCATCGCGTGAAGCCTCACAGCAGCGCCTCGCCGACCCACAGCGACAGCAGGTTCAGCTTCAGCTTCGTGAACCAGCCGGCCTCGGGTTCCTGCCCGGTCACACGCTCACGTTCACCATCGGCCGCCAGCCACTCGATGTGCTCGCCATCGGCGGCCAGCTGCAGCCGGTAGGCCCCGCGGTGGTGCTCGGGCTGCAGCAACCGGGCCACTTCTGAGGCCAGCGCCGGGCAGTCGATCACCAGGCCCATCTCGGTGTTTAGCGCCGCCGAGCGCGGGTCCATGTTCATCGAGCCGATCGCGAGCAGCCGCTGGTCGATCACCGCCACCTTGGCATGCAGCCGCGCCGACGATGAACCGAAGCTGCCGAGCCGGCCGCTGCTGGCCACCAGCTGCGGGCTCAGCTCGTCGATCGTGACGCCGAGCTTGAGCATCGGCAGCCGGTACGGCGCATAGCCCTGGTAGACCAGCGGCTCGTCGGTGGCGGCGATCGAGTTGGTGAGCAGGCGGATGCGGATGCCGTGGTCGGCGGCGTCGCGCAGCATCGCCAGGCCGCGCTCGCCGGGAATGAAGTACGGCGAGGCGATCAGCACCTCGCGGCGGGCCTGGCGCATCGCCATCAGCACGGCACGCATCGCGCTGTCGTCGAAGGCGCTGGCGATGTGGCCGGCCTTGTCCGGCGCATCGGCGAACAGCTGCACGTGGCCGAAGTGCTGCTCGAGCCGGCCGTCGGCGAACTGCGACTCGACACTGGCACGGCCCAGCGCATCGGTCCCCTGCGCCGGTGCGATCGGTGCCGCGCCGGCGAGCAGCGCCTGCAGCGCCTCGGCGTCCAGCGGCGCCACGCCCAGCGCCTGCACCGGCCAGCTGCGGGGGTGGTTCCAGTAACGGTCGAAGACAGCGGCCATGGCGGCCACCACCGGGCCGCTGGCCAGCACGTCGAGGTCGACGAAATTGGCGGCGTGGCTGCGCATGAAGTATTCGTCGCCGATGTTGCGGCCGCCGGCGACGGCGAACACGCCGTCCACCACCAGCAGCTTGTTGTGCATGCGCTGGTTGATGCGCTCGAACTCGTGCAGCGACAGCGCCAGTCGCATCGCGAAGCCGCCGCGGCGCACCGGCAGCGGGTTGTACAGCCGCAACTCGAAGTTCGGCAGCGCGGCCAGCGTCGCCAGCAGCGGCTGCTCGCCATCGGTGTACAGGTCGTCGATCAGCAGGCGCACGCGCACGCCGCGCGCGGCGGCCTCGCGCAGGGCGCCGAGGAAGCGCAGGCCCGAGTCGTCGGCATGCACCAGGTAGTACTGTGCGTCGATCGAGTGCTCGGCGCGTCGCACCAGCGCGAGTCGCGCGTCGAGCGCCTGCTCGCCGTCGGGCAGCAGGCGAAAGCCGGACTGCGTGGCATCGGGCGCCGCGTTGGCGCGGGCGATGCGCGCGAGCGTGCCCTCGGCGGCCGGCAGGGCGTGCGAGGCGGGTCGATCGGTCGGGGCGGGCAGGCTGGCGCAGCCGGTCGTCAGCAGCAGGACCAGCAGGCCGCCCAGCCACAGCAGCGCGGCCAGGGCCGGGCGGCGGGCAGGAGCGTGCAGGGTGGACATGGCGGGCGTTCGGGTCACGGTGTGTGGCCGTGACTGTCGGCCGGCGCGTTGCCGCGCGTAGCCCTGCTGCGACGAGATGCCGCACGGCGCCGCGAAACGCCGCTACGCCCGGGTGGAGTGGTGGCCTCGGCGCGCTGGCCGAGGCGCTGCCGGGCCTACCGCCCGCCGCGGAAGTTGTGCGCCGCCGGCGCGCCCAGCCCGGTATCCACGCGCCACACGCCCTCGGGCACTGCGCCCTGGTGGGTGTCGCTGCCGAGTTTGTAGCGGTTGTAGTAGATGAACGGGCCCTGCGCGGTGATGAAGTATTCGGGGTCCATGCGCAGGCGGGCCGGCGAGTCGAACGGTGTCAGCTGCACCAGCGCCAGCGTCTCCGGCAGGATGCCGGTCATGCCGATCGCGTTGGGGTGCAGCAGGTCGCTGTTGTCGCTGGTGACGTTCATCTGGAAGAAGACGTAGGACTTGCCGTTGAACACCATGTACTCGGGCGACCAGAAGTACGGCGACGTGGCCGGCAACGACAGGCTGCCGATCGGGGTCCAGCGCAGCTGGCCGGTGCCGTCGGCGAGCTTGCGGTGGATGACCAGCTCGGTGGTGTTGCGCACGCTGAAGAACACCCAATCGTTGCCGAATTCGGGGGCCTGCCACATCATCGCGCCGGCATGGTCCGCGGCTTCGTTGGTGAGCTGCTCCATCACCCCGGTGTCGGTGTCGTACAGGTAGACCTGGCGGAAGCCGAAGCTCGGCGTGCCGCGCGGCCCGGCGCCGGTGAGGATGATCTTGTGCGAGCCCGCCACCCAGCGGCGCGACCCGCCGTTGTAGCCGCGGGTGGGCACCACCATCTCGGTGCTCGCGTTGTCGGCCATGCGCCACAGCGTACGCACCTTGTTGATGTCCTGGTACTGCAGCCGCGGCACCGGGTCGGCCAGGTCCTGGGTGCCCAGCGGCGACTGGCGCTTCAGGCCGTTCTCGATGAAGCCAGCGACCCAGCTGCCGTCGGCCAGTTGCGTGGCCATCGCGACGCCGGTGGTGTCGGTGCTGTGGGGCAGGTCGGGCTGGAACT
This sequence comes from uncultured Bordetella sp., assembly GCA_964641795.1. Taxonomy (GTDB): domain Bacteria; phylum Pseudomonadota; class Gammaproteobacteria; order Burkholderiales; family Burkholderiaceae_C; genus Pseudaquabacterium. The sequence goes on from CAZXLI010000001.1 coordinate 38,249, forward strand.
TGGTGTAGACCAGCTGCGAGCCCTGGGCCGAGAACACCCATTCCGGTCCGTTGCCGTAGTCGGTGGGCAGCGCGGCGTTGGTGTCCACCAGCACGCCGCGTCCGTCGGCCGGCACGAACTTGCCGGTCTGGAAGTCGACCTGGCCGACCCACAGCTGGTTGGCCAGGTCGATGTAGGCGACGCGCGAGTTGCCGGCACCGCGGTTGCAGCTGGCGCAGTAGACGCCGTCGCGCGCCCAGTCGAACTCGAAGTCGATGATGTAGCTCTTGGTGACCTGCACCTCGCGCGGGATCGTCTGGGCACCGGCGGTGCCGCAAAGCCACCCGAGGACCACGGCGCCGAACAGCGTTCGTGCAATGCCAAGGGCCCGACCTGTCATCGTCATGCGCTGCATCCCTGTTCCCCTAGGCTGGCACCCCTGCTGGCCGAGGGGGGTGTCGTCACATGAACTCGACCGGTGCCTTCGTGCACCAGGTGTGAGCTGCAGGCCGTACGACATGGCAGCAAGCGGCACGACAGCAAGCGGATGTTAGTTTTGAAGCAGGCTGCGTGCCAGTGGCATCTGCCACCTCAACGAAGGGGGTCAGTGGGCCGCCGGCAGCAGCGCCGCGCTCAGGTCGCCCATCGGTGCGGCCCCGTTGCGACGCAAGGCCTCGTCGCGCGCCACCACGCCGGGCAAGGGCTCCAGACCCCAGCGGCGGGTGATGAAGCGCAGCACCGACGCGGTGTCGTACTGCGTCTTGTCGACGAAGCCCTTCCTGGCCAGCGGCGAAATGATCAGCGCCGGGATGCGCGTGCCCGGGCCCCAGCGGTCGCCCTTGGGCACGCGCGCGTGGTCGTAGAAGCCGCCGTTCTCGTCGTAGGTGACGACGATCAGCATGCGCGGCCATTGCGGGCTGCGCTGCAGCTGCGCGATGACCTCGGCGATGTGCGCATCGCCGTCGGCCACGTTGGCATAGCCGGCATGCTGGTTCAGGTTGCCCTGCGGCTTGTAGAAGGTGACGGCGGGCAGCTTGCCGGCCGCTGCATCGGCCAGGAAGCGGCTGTCGAAGTCGCGCAGGTGCTCGCGGCGGGCCTCGCCGCGGGTGGCCGGGTCGAAGGCCTGGTAGTAGTTGAAGGGCTGGTGATGCGGCTGGAACTGCACCTTGCCCTTGTAGATGAGCTGGCGCTTGTCGGCGGCCTGGGCCGATTCGTCCAGTGCGGCCTGCCACGAGCCGCCGTACCAGGCCCAGCTGATGCCCTTGGCGTCGAGCCGGTCGCCGATGGTGGCCAGCGTCTGCGCCGGCAGCGTGGTCGGCCGCGCGGGGTCGCCGTAACGCGCATCGCCCCCGGCCGCGGGCACGTTGCCGCTGGGCTGCGCGAAGGGCTGCATCGTGTTGATGGTGTGGAACCGGCCCTCGGCGTCCTTCGGCGTCAGCGCGCCATCGCGCTGGTAGCGCGGCGGGCCGGCCAGCACCGAGGCCGGCGCGTCGGCCGCCGGCTTCAGGCGCAGGAAGCGGCCCTGCGCATCGACATCGATGGCCGAGATCAGGTCCTTGGCCGGCGAGGTGTCCGCATTCGGGTACACCGGCGCGCAGGCGCAGATCAGGTACTGGTGGTTCAGGTACGAGCCGCCGAAGGCGCCCATGAAGAAGTTGTCGGCCAGCGTGTACTGCTTGGCCAGCGCCCACAGCTTCATGCTGCTGCCGTCGTAGTAGCCCATGCTCAGGCCGCCGGCGTCGGAGTAGGCGGCGAAGCGGTCGTTGCTGCCGTCGCCGATCTGCATGATGTTGTTGTAGAAGCGGTGCACCAGGTCGCGCGTGGTGATCTGCTGACCCACCACGACGCCCGTGCCGTTCAGGCCCTGCGGATCGTCGATGCGGAACATGCGGTTGGGCATGCCGGTGGTCTGCGCCTGCGTCAGCACCACCGGTTGCCCCGGTGCGGTGAGCCCGCCCCAGGTGGGCGGCAGGGTGGGCAGCACGGCGCCGTCGAAATCCTTCTGCGGCGCGGCCGCGCCGGTGGCGCTGGGGTTCACGCCAGGAATGCCGTTGGCACCGGGGAACAGGCCGTACATCGTGTCGAAGCCGCGGTTCTCGGCGTAGATGACTACGACGGTGTCGATCGCCGCGACGGCCTTGTCGGCCGCCGCCTTGTCGGCATCGGTGGGGCCGGGCGTGGCGCAGGCGGACAGCAGGGCCAGCAGCGCGGCGGCGGCCAGCGAGGCCAGGCGCAGGGTCGGGCGGGGCAGCGTCATGGGTGTTCGCAGTGGAGGAAAGCCGGCCAACATACCCGGCCGGCGCGGGGTGCGCAAGACGGGTCATCGCGCCCTGTCATCATCGCCGGCTGGCGTGTCAGCGGATGAGGTGCAGATGGCGTGGCAGTGTCGATGGGCAGCCGCCGGTGTGTTGGCACTGGCGCTGCTGGCCGCCTGCAGCAGCAGGCCGCCGGCCTGGCAGGGCGCACCGTATGCGCCACGCGCGTCGGGCACGGTGCCCGACGCGGCGACGCTGTCCGCGCTGGGCCGGGCGCTGTTCTTCGACCCGCTGCTGTCGGCCTCGGGCCAGGTCTCGTGCGCCAGCTGCCACGACCCGCGCTTCGCGTTCGGGCCGCCGAATGCGCGGCCGGTGCAGCTGGCCGGCCTGGATGGCCGCACGCCGGGGCTGCGCGCCGCGCCCTCGCTGCGTTACCTGCAGACGCTGCCGCCGTTCAGCGAACACTTCTTCGACAACGAGGGCGACGACAGCATCGACGCCGGCCCGACCGGCGGCCACACCTGGGACGGCCGCGCCGGCTCGGCGCATGACCAGGCGCGGCTGCCGCTGCTGTCGCCGCAGGAGATGGCCAACCCCTCCGCGGCCGCGCTGGCGCAGCGGCTGGCCGGCAGCCGCCATGCCGAGGCGCTGCGCCGCGGCTTCGGCCTGCAGGTGTTCGATGACCCGGAAGCGGTGCTCAACGCGGTGGCGCTGGCGCTGGAAGTCTTCCAGCAGTCGCCCGCCGAGTTCCATCCCTTCAGCAGCCGCTACGACGCGGTGCTGCGCGGCCAGGTCGCGCTGACCGAGCGCGAGGCGCGCGGCCTGGCGCTGTTCAACGACCCCGCCAAAGGCAACTGCGCCAGCTGCCACCGCAGCGCGCCGACGCCCGATGGCGGCCTGCCGCTGTTCACCGACTTCGGCCACATCGCCATCGGCGTGCCGCGCCTGGCCGAGCTGCCGGCCAATGCCGACCCGGCCTTCTTCGACCTCGGCCTGTGCGGCCCGCTGCGGCAGGACCTGCGCGAGCGCGACGAGTTCTGTGGCCGCTTCCGGACGCCCACTTTGCGCAATAGCGCCGTCAAGCAGCGCTTCTTCCACAACGGCGCGTTCGCCAGCCTGCGGGACGTGCTGCGCTTCTACGCGGGGCGCGACACCGAGCCGGCGCTGTTCTACCCGCTCGACGCCGCGGGCCGGCCGCGCAAGTTCGACGACCTGCCGTCGCGCTGGCACGGCAACGTCAACACCGAGCCGCCGTTCGACCGCCGGCCGGGCGACGCGCCCGCGTTGAGCGACGACGAGATCGATGCTGTCATCGCCTTCCTGCAGACGCTGACGGACGCCGACCTGCTGCCGTCGGCCAGCGCGACGCTCACGCCCGATGCGTCAGCACCTCGATCCGATGCCCGTCCAGGTCGCTGAACATCGCGCCGAAGTAGGTGGGGCCGATGTCCGGGCGCTCGCGCGGGCCCCACAGGTCGGTGCCGGCGGCGGCGAGCGCGGACCCATGCATTGCGATCACCGTCGCGCGTGAATCGACCTGCAGCGCCAGGTGCATCGCCGGCGCCGTCACCGTGCTGCCGGCCGGCTGCGGGTAGAGGAACAGCGACCACTGCGCGGCGCTGCCGAAGGCCGCCTCGCTGCCGGTGTCGCGCTGCAGCTGCCAGTCCATCGCGGCCAGCACGCGCTGGTAGAAGTCGCGCGCCTCGGGGTAGCGGGTGGTGCCGAGTGACACATGGTCGATCATCGCGGGGTCTCCTCGTCGGCGCACAGCGCGCGCAGTTGCGCGGGCGTGGCATGGCTGCCGGTCAGCACGGTGGCCAGGCGCTGGCCGCGCAGTGCCGGATGCGTCGCGCCATGCGCCAGCACCGCGGCCACGCCCGCGGCACCGGCCGCTTCGGTCAGCAAGCCGGCGTGGCGGAAGGTCATGGCCATCGCGCGGCGGATCGTGTCGTCGTCGACCAGCACGATGTCGTCGACCGTGCCGGCGAGGTCGGCCACCGCCTCGGCCACCGGCGCGCGCACCGCGATGCCGTCGGCGATGGTGTCCACCGCCTCGCGTTCGACGCGCCGGCCCGCGCGCCATGAAGCCGCCATCGCATCCGCGCCTTGCGCGCACACGCCGATCACCTGCACCCGCGGCGCATGGGCCTTGAGCCAGCGGCCGATGCCGGTGATCAGCGCGCCATCGCCCAGCGGCACCAGCAGCGTGTCGAAGGGCCGGCCATCGGCCAGCAGCTCCACCGCGATGCTGCCGGCGCCTTCGGCGATCTCGGGCTCGCGGCCGTCCTCGACGAAGCAGCCGCCGATCCGCGCCGCGAACTCGCGCGCGGCCTGCTTCGCGGCATCGAAGCTCGCGCCGTGCAGCCGCAGCTCGGCGCCCAGCGCCCGCATGCGCGCGGCCTTCAGCGGGTTCACGCTGTCGGCCGCAAACACCACCAGCGGCCAGCCTTCGCGCCGGCACACATAGGCCAGCGCCTGGCCCCAGTTGCCGGCCGAGGCGCACACCAGCGTGCGGCCCTGCAGTTGCGCGCGCCGTTCGCGCACGAAGAAGTCGGCGCCGCGGCCCTTGAACGATCGAATAGGATTCAACGTTTCCAGCTTCAACAACAGCGGCGCGCCGAGCGCCTGCGACAGCGCCTCGTGTTCGACCAGCGGGCTGTGGCGGAACTCCGGCGCGATGCTGGCCGCAGCGCGGGCGATGCGATCGAGCGAGAGACGGTGGGAGGGGTGGTTGTCGTGCATGCCGCCAGTGTGCGGCGGCCACCGCGCCGTTCGGCCGCATCGTGCGCCCGCCGCATGCGGCCCGGCCGCGTTGTGGGGCCCGCGAATGCGGCGAGGCCGCTGACCCTCGGAACGACGACCCTGCCCGCCATGCCCGCCACGCCCCTCGACCCGCTGGACCGCCGCATCCTCGCGCTGTACCAGCGCGACACCCGGCTGCCGGCCGAGGCCATCGGCGCGCAGGTGGGGCTGTCGGCCGCCGCGGTGCAGCGGCGCCTGAAGCGGCTGCGCGAGGCGCGTGTGATCGTGGCCGAGGTGGCCCTGCTCGATGCGCAGCAGCTGGGCCTGGGCGTGACGGTGATCGTGCATGTCGACCTGCTCGACGAATCGGCACGCGGCCTCAAGGCCTTTCGCGACAAGGTGCTGGCGCGCGCCGAGGTGCAGCAGTGCTACGGCGTCACCGGTCCGGCCGACTACGTGCTGGTGGTCGTGGTGCCCGACCTGGCCGGCTACGATGCCTTCTGCCAGGCCTGCCTGCTGCATGACCCGAACGTGCGCGGGTATGAAAGCCATGTGGTGCTGGACGCCGCGCTGCGCGGCGGCCCCTTGATGCTGGGAGACCTGTGATGACACCGATGCCCGCGCCGGCCGCGCTGGCCGCCGAGTTGCTGAATGCGGCGGCCGGGCGCCGCACGCTCGCGCCGCTGAGTGATCGCTACAGCGGCTTCGATCTCGATGCGGCCTACCGCGTCGCGGCCGAGGTGCGTGCGCTGCGCATCGCGCGCGGCGAACGGCCGGTGGGCCGCAAGATCGGCTTCACCAACCGCACCATCTGGGCCGAGTACGGCGTGTGGGCGCCCATCTGGGGCGATGTGTACGACAGCACGCTGCATGCGCTGCCGGCCGAAGGTGCGACGGCCGACCTGGGCGCGATGGCCGAGCCGCGCATCGAGCCCGAGATCGTGTTCGGCCTGGCCGCGCCGGTGACGGCCGGCATGGACGAGGCCGCGCTGCTCGGTGCCATCGGCTGGGTGGCGCATGGCTTCGAGATCGTGCAGTCGCTGTTCCCGGGCTGGCGCTTCACGGCGGCCGACACGGTGGCGGCCTTCGGGCTGCACGGCGGGCTGTGGGTCGGGCCGAGGACGGTGCTGACGGACGACCTGCGCGGCCCCTGGCGCGAGCGCCTGGCCGGCTTCGAGATCGACCTGCATTGCGATGGCCGGCTCATCGACCATGGCCTGGCCGGCAACGTGCTCGGCAGCCCGCTGCTGGCGCTGCAGCACCTGCAGCAGTGGCTGGCCGCGCACCCGCAGCAGCCGGCGCTGGCGGCCGGCGAGGTCATCACCACCGGCACGCTGACGCGCGCCTTTCCGGTGGCGCCGGGCCAGGTGTGGCAGACGGCGCTGCAGGGCATCGACCTGCCGGGTGCCCGCTTGCAGATGAAGTGAGCGGCCATGGCCTTGCCTCGATTTCCGGTGTTCAACGCGCTGGGCGTGCTGGACAACCCCAACCTGCCGCGCGGCGGCACGACGTCGGCCGTCGATGCGCGCGCGATCGCCGATGCGCAGGCCGCCGGGGTGTGCGCGATCAACATCACGCTCGGCGAGGTGGCGCCCGGCGGTGAGCTCCACGCGGCGGCGCTGCGCGACATCGCGGCCTGGGACGCGCTGATCGCCGCGCGCGCCGATGCGCTGCGGCCGGTGCGCTGCGCGGCCGACATCGACGCCGCGCAGGCCGCCGGCCAGGTCGGCGTGATCTACGGCTTCCAGAACACCGAGATGCTGGGCGACGAGCTCGCGCGCATCGACGACTTCGCGCAGCGCGGCGTGCGCGTGGTGCAGCTCACCTACAACCGGCGCAACGCGGTGGGCGACGGCGCGACGGTGCCCGACGACCGCGGCCTCACCGCTTTCGGCGCCGAAGTGCTGGCGCGCTTGCAGCAGCAGCACCTGCTGGTCGACCTCAGCCACAGCAGCGTGCGCACCTGCCTGGATGCGCTGCGCCTGGCCCGGCGGCCGGTGGCGATCACCCACACCGGCTGCCGCGCGCTGGCCGATCATCCGCGCAACAAGCGCGACGACGAACTGCGGCTGCTGGCCGAGCGCGGCGGCGTGGTGGGCCTGTACTGGATGCCTTACCTGCGCCTGCAGGGCCAGCCGATGGCGGCCGACCTGATCGCGCACCTCGAGCATGCGCTGCAGGTCTGCGGCGAAGACCATGTCGGGCTGGGCACCGACGGCGGCGCCAGCACCATCGACGACCTGGCCGGCTACCGCGCCAGCCTGGCGGCGGAGGTCGCACAACGCCGGCAAATGGGCATCGGGGCGCCGGGCGAGTCGGCCGATGTCAGCCTGTTCCTGCCCGACCTGTGCGGGCCGGACCAGTTCCAGCGCCTGGCTGAGGCGCTGGCCGCGCGCGGCCACGGCGAGCGGCGGATCGAGAAGGTCCTTGGCGGCAATTTCCGGCGCCTGGTGCGCGAGGTCTGGGGCGGCTGATGCGGTGCTGGCGCCGGGGCATTGCCGCGCTGCTGGGCCTGTGGCTGGCCGCGGCCGCCGCGGTGGCGGCGCCACGCGAGTTCGCGGTGCAGATCCATGGCCAGGCCGCGGGTTCGCAGCGCATGAGCACCGGGCCGGAAGGCGAGCAGCAGGCCGAGTTCCGCTACCAGGACCGTGGCCGCGGCGAGCAGCTCAACGCGCGCTGGCGGCTCGACGAGCGCGGCCTGCCGATGACCTACGAAGTGAGCGGCCATGACTACTGGCTGGCGCCGGTGGCCGAGCGCTTCGAACGCGAGGGCGGCCGGGTCCGTTGGCGCGACGGCACCGAGTCCGGCGAGGCCGAGTGGCCGGCCGACGGGGCCTTCTACCTGCCGGCGCACGCGCCGCCGGAATTCAAGGCGGTGCTGGCGCGCGCGCTGTTGAAGGCGCCGGGCCAGCGCCTGCGGCTGCTGCCCGCGGGCGAGGCCTGGCTCGAACGTGCCGGCGGCGATGGCCCGAGGCCCGGCCTGCAGCGCCTGACACTGCACCGCATCGGCGGCATCGAATTCATGCCGGTGCCGGTGTGGCTGGACGCGCAGGGCGGCACCGCCGCGGTGGTCGACGACTGGTTCGAGGTGCTGCCCGTCGCGCTGCGCCCGCAGCTGCCGCGCCTGCAGGCCGCGCAGCGCGCCGCGGACGAGCGCTGGCATGCGGTGCTCGCGCAGCGCCTGTCGCACCGGCCGGCGGGGCCGCTGCTGATCCGCCAGGCGCGGCTGTTCGACCCGCGCGACCTGAGCGTGCGCGACGGCCAGAGCGTGCTGGTGCAGGGCGAGCGCATCGTGCGCGTCGACGACGATGCGCGGCTCGAGGCGCCGCCCGGCGCCGAGGTGATCGACGCCGCCGGCCGCTTCCTGATGCCCGGGCTGTGGGACGTGCACCAGCACTTCTCCGGCGTCGACGGCATCCTCGACCTGATCGCGGGCGTCACCAGTGCGCGCGACCTGGCCAACGACAACCAGTCCCTGATGGCGCGCGTGCGGCGCTTCGACACGGGCAGCGAACTCGGGCCGCGCGTGCTGCTGGCCGGCATCATCGAAGGCACCGGTCCGCTGGCCGGGCCGACCGATGTCAAGGTGTCCACGCCGGCCGAGGCCTTGAAGGCGGTCGACTGGTATGCGGCACACGGCTACCGGCAGGTGAAGATCTACTCGTCGCTGCCACCGCCCTTGGTGCGCGTGGTGGCCGACCGCGCGCACGCGCTAGGCCTCAGGGTGAGCGGCCATGTGCCGGCCTTCATGCGGGCGCAGCAGTTCATCGAGGACGGGGCCGACGAGATCCAGCACCTGAACTTCATCGTGCTGAACTTTGCGCCCGAGGTGGCCGACACCCGCGGCCGCGACCGCTACACGCGGGTGGCCGAGAGGCTGCAGACGCTGCGGCTGGACGATGCGGCCTTCACCGGGTTCGTCGCGCTGCTGAAGCGCCGGCACACGGCGCTCGACCCCACGCTGTCGCTGCTGGAAGGCCTGTATGCCGGCGAGCCCGGCCAGCCCGCACCGGGCCTGCGCGCCGTGGCGCCGCGGCTGCCGCTCGGCGCGCGGCGCCAGCTGGCCGCCAGCGCGGTGCTGCCGCCGGCGGGGCAGGAAGCTGCGTATCGCCAGGCCTTGCCGGCGCTGCAGCGCCTGCTGAAGGCGCTGCACGACGCCGGCGTGCCGCTGATGCCCGGCACCGATGCGCTGGCCGGCTACAGCCTGCAGCGCGAGCTGGCGCTGTACGTGCAGGCCGGCATCGCGCCGGCCGAGGTGCTGCGCATGGCCACGCTGCTGCCGGCGCAGGTGCTGCGCGTGGCCGGCGAGCGCGGCGTCATCGCGCCGGGCTGGCTGGCCGACATGGTGCTGGTCGACGGCGACCCGTTGGCCGACATCGAGGCCATCCGCCGCGTGCACCGCACGATCAAGGGCGGCGTGGTCTACGATCCGGCGGCGCTGGAGCAGGCGCTCGGATTGCTGCCCCGTTGAAGGGATTGCCATGAACGTGACCGAAGCCATCCATGGTCGCCGCTCGATTCGCCGCTACCGGCCCGAGGTGGTGCCACGTGCGCTGATCGAAGACCTGATCTGGGCAGCGGTGCAGGCACCGACGCCGCCCATCAGCGGCAGCAGCCCCTGGGCTTTCGCAGTGATCGAAGGGCGCGAGCGCCTGGCCGCGCTGGGCGAGGAGGCCAAGGCCTATGCCCATGCGCACCAGCCCGCGCCCGGCGCCTGGGAGTGGACCGTGCGCCCGGGATTCGAGGTGTTCTGGGGCGCCCCGGCCGTGGTGGTGATCGGTGCGCGCCGCGGCCATCCGGAAGCGCCGCTGGACTGCTGCCGGGCCGGCCAGAACCTGATGCTGGCCGCCCACGAGGCCGGGCTCGGCAGCTGCTGGATCGGCGCTCCGCTGCCCTGGCTGCGCGACGAGGCGACGGCGCGCCGGCTGGGCCTGCCCGAGGGCTTCGAGCCCAGCGTGGCGATCACGCTGGGCTACCCCGACGAGCAGCCGGCCGGTCAGCCGCGGCCGCGTCCGGCCATCACCTGGTGCGACTGACCTGGCCGCGCTAATCGGGCGCTATTGCGGCACGAAGCCGGTGGCCTTGATGATGCGCGTCCAGGTGGCGGTGTAGGCACGCTCGCGCTGGCCCAGCACGTCCGGGCCCATGTGGCCGACCGACAGCCCCAGCGCGGTGAGGCGTTCGCTGACTGCCGGCTTGGCCAGCACCCTGGCGGTGGCGGCCGAGAACGCGTCGATCGTGGCGCGCGGCGTGCCGGCCGGCGCGAACAGGCCGTAGTACGGCACGTCCTCGAAGCCGGGCAGGCCGAGCTCGGTGAAGGTGGGCACGTCGGGCATCACCGCCTGGCGCGCGCCGCCGAGCACGCCCACCACGCGCAGCTTGCCGGCACGGTGGTTCTCGATGAAGTCGGGAATGCTGGCCACGCCGGCCGGGATCTGGTTGCCCAGCATGTCGGCCATCAGCGGCGCGCTGCCGCGGTAGGGCGCGGCCACCAGGTCGAGCTTGTACTTCTCGCCGATCAGCTTGACCAGGAACTCGGGCACCGAAGCCGGCGCCGGCACGCCGACGGCGCTCTTGCCGCCCTGGCTGCGCACCCAGGCGACGTAGTCGTTGAAGCTCTTGGCCGGCGTGCCGCCGGACACCGCGAAGGCATTGACGAAGGTGGCGATGCCCACCACCGGCACGAAGTCGTGCGCGGGGTCGAAGCCCGGCGCCTTCACCACCTGCGGCAGGATCGAGATGCTGTGGTCGTGGCTCAGGAACAGCGTGTTGCCGTCCGGCGCCGCCGCCTTCAGCGCCTGCGCGGCCAGCTGGCCGCCGGCGCCGGGCTTGTTCTCGACGATCACCGTGGCGCCGCCGAGCTCGGCCTTCAGCGCATCGGCCAGGATGCGGGCGATGGCATCGGTGCCGCCGCCGGGCGGAAAGCCCACCAGCAGGCGGATGGTGCGGTCGGCCTGCGCGCGGGCCGGACCCAGGGCGGCCAGCAGGCCGGCGGCAGCGCCGGCGCGCAGCAGCGCGCGGCGGGGGAGGTGCATGTGCGTCATGGGATGGGCGGGTGGTGATGGAGCTGAGGCCAGCGAGCTTACCGGAGGCAGGGGCTGGTTCGATACTTGCTGGCTGCCCGGTGCAGCCAGGCAGGCAGGTGGAGGCAAGCAGATGGCCAAGATTCCCCCGGGCGTCGGCCCGCGGTTCCCGCAGGTGGCGGTGCTGTTCGGTGCCACCGGCGACCTGGCGCGGCGCAAGCTGCTGCCGGGGCTGTACCACCTGACGAGCACCGGCTTCATCCCGGGCTGCCGCATCATCGGCGTCTCGCTCGACGAGCTCGATGCCGCGGGCTTCCGCCAGCAGGCGCGTGCGGCGCTCGACGAGTTCTCCAGCCGCAAGCTGACCGAGCCGCTGTGGCAGGACTTCGCGCAGAGCCTGGACTACGTGCCGCTGTCGGCCGGCCCGGCCGCGCTGAAGGCGGCGGTGGACGCGGCCGAGCACAGCATCGGCGCCGAATGCCGCCGCCTGCACTACCTGAGCGTGCCGCCCAGCGCGGCGCTGCCGGCGGTGCGGCTGCTGGGCGAGGCGCAGCTGGTCGAGCGCGCGCGCATCGTGATGGAGAAGCCCTTCGGCACGGATCTCGCCAGCGCGGTGAGCCTGAACGCGCGGCTGCACGAGGTGTTCAGCGAGGAGCAGATCTTCCGCATCGACCACTTCCTCGGCAAGGAGCCGGCGCAGAACATCCTGGCGTTCCGCTTCGCCAACGGGCTGTTCGAGCCGATCTGGAACCGCAACTTCATCGACCACGTGCAGATCGACGTGCCCGAGACGCTGGGCCTGGGCAAGCGCTCGGCCTTCTACGAGCAGACCGGCGCCTACCGCGACATGGTGGTGACGCACCTGTTCCAGATCCTCGGCTTCATGGCGATGGAGCCGCCCACGTCGCTGGAGCCGGCGCCGATCAGCGAGGAGAAGAACAAGGTCTTCCGCAGCATGCTGCCGATCCAGCCAACCGACGTGGTGCGCGGCCAGTACGCCGGCTACCGCAGCGAGGAGGGCGTGGACCCGGCCTCGGAGACCGAGACTTTCATCGCGCTGAAGTGCTACATCGACAACTGGCGCTGGGCCGGCGTGCCCTTCTTCCTGCGCACCGGCAAGAAGATGGCCGAAGGCCAGCGCATCATCTCGATCGCCTTCCGCGAGCCACCCAAGAGCATGTTCCCGCCCGGCTCGGGCGTCGGCGCGCAGGGGCCGGACCACCTGACCTTCGACCTGGCCGATGCCTCGCGCATGTCGCTCAGCTTCTACGGCAAGCGGCCCGGGCCGGGCATGCGGCTGGACAAGCTGAGCCTGCAGTTCGCGATGCGCGACACCGGCCTCGCCGGCGAGGTGCTGGAGGCCTACGAGCGCCTGATCCTCGACGCGATGCGCGGCGACCGCACGCTGTTCACCACCGCCGAAGGCATCGAGCGGCTGTGGCAGGTGTCGCAGCTGCTGCTCGATGGCGCGCCGCCGGTGCGGCTGTACCCCGAAGGGTCGTGGGGACCGAAGTCGATCCACCAGCTGATCGCGCCGCACGCCTGGCGGCTGCCGTTCGAGCGTGCGTGGCGCGACCCGAATCGCAGCGGGAGTTAAGGCGCAGCCTAGGCTGCCGCAGCAGCGGCTTCGCGCGGGCGGCGGGCCGCGCCCAGCAGGGCCAGGCCGGTCAGTGCGAGGACGATGCTGGTCGGCTCCGGCACCGTGTCGGGGGTGGCGATGGCGAAGCTGCCGCTGGCGCGCGCCAGTTCGCCGCCGGTCACCGACGACAGCGTGTAGGTGCCGGTGAAGGTGGTGGTGCCGGGACCGAAGGCAGCCGCCGCGTCGGCGATCGCCGCGGCCTGCGCCGCATCGTCACACACCGCCGGGGCGTCCGGGCAATAGGCCGCGAGGCTGTTGCCGCTGCCGCGGCCGGCCAGCGCATCGACCAGCTGCGTGGCAGGCCCGTTGGTGATGTACTGGTCGTCGCCGCCGCCGAGCTGGCCGTCGGCACCGAACAGGATGCCGACATACCCCGCGCTGTAGCTGTAGCTGCCGGTGACGAAGCTGAAGCCGAGCAGGTTGCCGGCATCCGAACTGCTGGCGCTGAAGCCGAGCTGGCTGATCGAGAACTGGGTGCCGCCGCCATTGATGAACAGCGCAAAGGTCATGCGGTTGCCGAGTTCGTTCGCGTAGGCCGCGCCGAAGGCCGCGCCGGGGTTCGTGACGCCATGCCACGAATTGAAGCCCGTGACCACGACCTCGGCCGAGTTCACCGTGGTGGTCTGCGGGGTGAAGGCCTGCGGCCCGCTGCCGGTGGCCACGCCGCCGCCGTTGTTGCCGGTGATCATGCCGTTGACCGCATTGGCCTGGGCGCTGGCGAAGGAGGGCGAGCCGAAGGCATTGGGCGCCAGCCACGGTGTGACCGTGATCACCGGCACGGCTTGCGACGGCAGGCTCAGCAGTGCACTGCCCAGGGCGACCGCGAGAACACGCAGTGTCGTCATGGCTCGATCCTCCCTCTGGCAGCCTGGGCCGCCAACGATGACCAATGACCAGCGTCCACCGTAGCACCAGCGCGACCGGCTTGACCAGGGGGTGATGGGCGACTCCCCCCGCACCCGCGGGGCCGTGATTACCCGGATGCCCGGGGGTCGCGTCGCTAGCGCGTATCGGCAGCGGCCACGACGGTCCGGCGCTGCCGTCGATAAGCCCCTGGCGCCACGCCGGTCAGCCGCTTGAAGGCCTTGTTGAACGCGGCCTCCGATTCGTAGCCGACCTGGCTGGCGACCTCGGCCATCGGCTGCTCGGTGCGGCGCAGCAGGTGGCTGGCGCGGAACATGCGCCAGCGTGTCAGGTAGTCCAGCGGCGATTGGCCGATCTTGTCCTTGAAGCGCTGCGCGAAGGCCGAGCGCGACATGCTGGCGGCTTCGGCCAGCGATTCGACGGTCCAGTCCGCGCCCAGGTCCTGATGCAGGCGGCGCAGTGCCGCGCCCAGGCGCCGGTCGGCCAATGCCGCGAACCAGCCGCTGCCGCTGTCGGCATCGACCGATTCGACATGCGCGCGCACCGCCTGCATGAACAGGATGTCGGCCAGCCGGCTCACCACCAGCCCCGAGCCCAGGCCGCGCTGCGTGGTCTCCAGCGCCAGCACCTGCAGCGTGGACTGCAGCAGCTGCGAGCGTTCCTGGTCCATGCGGATGTGGATCAGCGGCGGCAGCAGCGCCAGCAGCGGTCCCGCGCCCTCGGGATCGAAGTGGAACCAGCCGCTGACGATGCTGGTCTGTGCACCGCCCTCGTCGGCGCCCACCCGCACCACGCCGCCGACGTTGCCGCGGATCACGTCCACGCAGTTGACGGTGGGCGAGCGTGGCGCATCGCGCAGCGTGTAGGGCCGGCCGTGCGGAATGACGAAGCAGTCGCCGGCGGCCAGCGCCACCGGCGCGGGGTTATCGGGCGCGTCGTCCAGCGTCAGCCAGCAGCCGCCGCGCAGCATCAGGCCGAAGCGCGCGGTGCCGTCGACGCGGCGCGTCTTCAACCCCCACGGCGCCGTGGCCTCGAGCCGGGCATACAGCGCGTCCTCGACCCGCATGGCCTGGAAGACGTCGTCGAGGGGGTCCATCAGGATCCTGTGGATTGGACGATGAGACAAGAACTCTAGCGGTTCTGGCATTGAGCGTCCAGCCAACGCGGCCTAGTATCCATCGCACGGTTGTACCCGCGCTTCATGCGCCTGCCGGCATGAACGCGTTCATGCCATCCACCCGGGAGATCCTCATGAACCACGATGCACAAGCCCTGGCCGACCGCTATGCCGCGGTCTGGAACGAACCCGACGCGCAGCGGCGCCGCGACGCGATTGCCGCGCTGTGGGCACCCGGCGGTGAGCACCATGTCAATGCACGTGAAGTACGCGGCCATGTGCAACTGGAAGAGCGGGTGGCCGACGCGTACGTCAAGAACGTGCGCGACGCCGGCCACCGCTTCCGCGCGGTGCAGGACGCACGGGCGCTGCGCGACATCGTCACCTTCCACTGGGAGATGGTCGCGCCGGCCAGCGGCCAGGTGCTGGCCACCGGGCTCGAGGTGCTGCGGCTGAATGCCGACGGCCTGATTGCCGTCGACTACCAGTTCGTCGTGGCCTGAACGCAGAGGCGTGCGCCCGTTGCGCCGCGTCCAGCGGCCGCAACCCCCGCGAACACCGAGGATCCGGCTCCGCCGGTCCGCAGGTGTTGCCCCCTCGAGGGGGAGGCGCCGAAGGCGCCTCGGGGGTGGGCTAAACCTGCGCGATGCCGCCGTCCACCGCGTACTCGGCGCCGGTCACGAACGAGGCGTCGTCCGACAGCAGGAAGGCCGCCACCGCCGCCACCTCCGCCGGCTTGCCGAAGCGCGCCAGCGGCACGGCGGCCAGCACGCTGGCGCCGAACTCGGCCACCGCCTGCGCCGGCAGGCCGCTGCGGTCGAAGAAGGCGGTCTCGATCGGCCCCGGGCTGACGGCGTTGACGCGGATGCGCCGCGGTGCCAGCTCGCGCGCCAGCACGCGGGTCATCGTGCGCAGCGCGCCCTTGGTCGAGGCGTAGATCGCCATCGTCGCGAAGCCCTTCTCGTGCGCCACCGAGGTGTTCAGCACGATCGCGCCGCCGTCGGCCAGCAGCGGTGCCAGCGCCTGGGCCTGCAGCAGCGGGCCGCGCACGTTGACGGCGTAGTGCGCGTCAAACTCCTCGGACGAGACCGCTTCCAGTCCATGGAAGCGGCCGAAGCCGGCGTTGAAGAACACGCCGTCCAGCCGCGGGGTGACGGCTTTCACGGCGGCGGCCAGTGCGGGGGCGCCCTGCGCGTCGCCCGCGTCATTCAGCAGGTAGTGCGCGTGGTCGCCCAGCACCGCGCGGGCGGCGTCCAGCGAGGCCGGGCGCGAGCCGGTGACGATGACGCGCGCGCCTTCCTGCGTCAGGCGTTGGGCGGTGGCCAGGCCGATGCCGCTGGTGCCGCCGGTCACGAGCAGGGTCTTGCCTTCGAAGCGGTTCATGTCGGTTTCCTTTCGGGGATTCGGGTTGCGATGGCGCTACGATAGGCTGTCGATCTGCACAAGGAAATTCCGAAAGTGGGCAAGAAGAGTTTGCACAAACGCACAGGCCTGCTGGACTGGAACGACCTGCGCACCGTGCTCGCGGTGGCCCGCTCCGGCAGCCTGGCCGGCGCGGCGCGCGAGCTGGCGCTGCAGCACTCCACCGTGTTCCGCCGCATCGAGGAGGCCGAGGCGCGCCTTGGCGCCCGGCTGTTCGACCGCGCGCGCACCGGCTGGAGCGCCAATGCGCAGGGCGAGGCCGTGGCCCGCGCCGCCGCCGAGATGGAAGCCGCCGCGCTGATGGCCGAGCGCGAGATCAGCGGTGCCGATGCGCGGCTGCAGGGCGTGATCCGCATCGCCACCAGCGAGATGCTGGCCGGCTACCTGCTGCCGCCGCTGCTGCAGCAGTTCCTGGCCGAGCATCCCGGCATCGAGATCGAGGCCGATGTCTCCAACCGCGCGGTGGACCTGACGCGGCGCGAGGCCGACCTGGCGCTGCGTGCCACGGAGCAGCCGCCCGAATCGATGGTCGGCCGCCGTGTCGGCGAGCTGCGCTATGCGATCTACGCGGCGCGTTCGCTGCTGCCGGCCCGCGGCGCGCCGGTGCTGTCCTCGCTGCCCTGGGTCGGCTTCGACGACCGCATCGCCTACACCGCCATCGCCCAGTGGTGGCGCAAGACCTTGCCGGATGTGCAACCCCGCCTGCGGGCCGACTCGCTGCCGGCGATGCTCAAGGCCGCCGCGGCGGGCATCGGCGCGGTGGCGCTGCCGATGTTCGCGGCAGCGCAGGAACCCAGGCTGCTGCGCCTGACCCCGCCGATCGAAGGGCCGGTGATGGGGCTGTGGCTGCTGCACCATCCGGACGTGCGCGGCAATGCGCGCGTGCGCACGCTGATGCAATGGCTGGGCGAGGCGGTGCCGCAGCAACTGGGCCGGCTCGTCGACGCCGGGCCGGTGTGCCGGCATTTTGTCGAGTGCCCGGTGCAGCCGCGCCGGCGCCGCAGCGCTGCAGTGCCGGGCACACTACGCGGCTGACAAGGAGCCAGCATGCTGAAGGTCCTGGGCAAGCCGTCGTCGATCAACGTCCGCAAGGTGCTGTGGTTGTGTGCCGAGATGAACCTGGCCCATGCGCACGAGGCCTGGGGCAGCGGCTTCCGGCCTACCGACACGCCGGAGTTCCTGGCGCTGAACCCGAATGGCCTGGTGCCGGTGATCGTCGACGAGGACTTCGTGCTGTGGGAGTCGAACACCATCTGCCGCTACCTGGCAGCGCGACATGGCCGCGATGATCTGCTGCCGAACGATCCGCGCGCCCGCGCCCGCGTCGAACAATGGATGGACTGGCAGGCCACCGAGCTGAACAGCGCCTGGCGCTATGCGTTCATGCATCGGGTGCGGCAGAGCCCGTCGTTCGCCGACCCGGTTGCGGCGCAGGCCAGTGCGGCGCAATGGAACCGGCAGATGGCCTTGTTCGATGCGCAGCTGGCGCGCACGCAGGCCTTCGCCGCGGGCCCGCAGTTCACGCTGGCTGACATCGTGCTCGGCCTGTCGACGCATCGCTGGTTCGCCACGCCGATCGAGCGGCCGGTGCTGCCGGCGGTGCAGGCCTACTACGCGCGGCTGCGTGAACGGCCCGGCTTCCGCCTGCACGGCGACAACGGCCAGCCCTGAGCCGCAGCGGCGGTGCCGCGATGAGCACGAACGACGAAGCCACCCGCCTGCGCGACCTGGCGCGGCTGCGCCGCGTGCGCGACCGGATCGACCGCGATTTCGCGCAGCCGCTGGATGTGGAGGCTCTGGCACAGGGCGTGCACATGTCGGCCGGTCACCTGAGCCGTCAGTTCCGGCTGGCGTATGGCGAATCGCCCTACAGCTACCTGATGACGCGGCGCATCGAGCGCGCGATGGCACTGCTGCGCCGCGGCGACATGAGCGTCACCGAGGTCTGCTTCGAGGTGGGTTGCCAGTCGCTGGGCACCTTCAGCGCGCGCTTCACCGAGCTTGTCGGCCGGCCGCCCAGCGTCTATCGGCGGCAGGCGATCGGCGAGATGGCGGGCGTTCCACCCTGCGTGGTGAAACAGGTGACGCGACCGATCAGGAATCGAGAAGCGCCGGCCGGGGAGCGCGACCTAGACTGATGGCCATGGACTTCACCCCTTAGGAGCGCGTCTCATGGACATCACCATTCATTCCAGCTTCCTGCCGCAGACCGACCCCGAGGCCTCGCTGCGCTTCTACCGCGACCTGCTCGGCTTCGAGGTTCGCAATGACGTGGCCTATGGCGGCATGCGCTGGATCACGGTCGGCCCGGTGGGGCAGCCTGGCACCTCGATCGTGCTGTACCCGCCGGGGGCCACGCCGGGCGTCACCGACGACGAGCGCCGCACCATCGGCGAGATGATGGCCAAGGGCACTTTTGCGATGCTGTTGCTCGCCACGCCCGACCTTGATGCCGTCTTCGATCGCCTGCAGGCGCACGAGGCCGAGATCGTGCAGGAGCCGACGCAGCAGCCGTACGGCGTGCGTGACTGCGGCGTGCGCGACCCCGCGGGCAACATGATCCGCATCCAGCAGCAGAAGCGGTAGCCCGGAAACAAAAAAAGCGGCCGAAGCCGCTTTTGCAGGGACGCTGGGCCGCCACTGGCGGCCCCGGTCGCTCAGATCGCGCGGATGCGCGAAGCCTGCGGGCCCTTCTGGCCCTGGGTCACTTCGAACTCCACGCGCTGGTTTTCGGCCAGCGACTTGAAGCCCGTGCCCTGGATTTCCTTGAAGTGGGCGAACAGGTCCTTGCCACCGTTGTCGGGGGCAATGAAGCCGAAGCCCTTGCTTTCGTTGAACCACTTCACGGTTCCGGTTTCGATCGTCATGTTGTCTATCCTTGCTGGATGCGTTGAAAAAATGCCCCAGCTGTTGCCGGTGCGGGTCAGCAGCCTTCGGACTTGAAGGCTGAATGCGGGAGAAACGGTCTGGATTGCGTCGATCATCGGCGCGCTGTCCGGGTCGCGGTGGGCGGCGGCCCCCGGCGCTCGAGGTGCCGGAAGGTGATGCGGCCCTTGCTCAGGTCGTAGGGCGAGAGCTCCAGCGACACGTTGTCGCCGGCCAGGATGCGGATGTGGTGCTTGCGCATCTTGCCGCCGGTGTAGGCGATCAGCATGTGCCCGTTGTCCAGCGTGACGCGAAAGCGCGAGTCCGGCAGGATCTCGTTGACCACGCCGTGCATCTCGATGAGTTCTTCCTTGGCCATGAGACTTACTCCAGGGTGATGAATGAAGGGGTCGCAGCGGCGGGCGCGGGCCGGCCGATCCAGGCGAGCGCCTGCTCGACCGCGAAGCGCGCGGCCTGGTCCTGCGAATCGAATTCGGGCACGAAGCGCATCACGCGGTCGTGCGTCATGCTTCCCCGACCGCTGCGAATCGAGACGGAAGCCATGTAGCGCCCGCCGGCATCGCGGCGGGTGAGGGGAGAAACGAGGTACTTCCCGACTTGGAGGGCAGTTTGGATGAAATTTCCTTGGGCGGCCCCGCAACGAGGCGGCCGTTCTGACTGACTGACGAAACTGCACGCATGGCGCAGCGGGTGCATGAACTCTGTCCGGCAGCGGGCTCGCAGGGTCTCTCGCCGCGAGCCAGCGGCAACCAGAACAAAGAAACTGCCGCAGCAATCAGAAGGTCTGGCGAAGGAAGGAGATCATCAGGGGATCTCCGCGTGGGGCTGGACCGTTGGGGCGGCCTTGTCCCTCACGCGTAAAGACGGCAGTGTACCCGAGATATCGCCGGCGTGCTCGGGTTGCTGAACTCAGGCGCCCTGGGTGTTGACGTACAGCGCGTACAGCGAGTGGCTGGCGGCCATGAAAAGCCGGTTGCGCTTCGGGCCGCCGAAGCACAGGTTGGCGCAGCGCTCGGGCAGGTGGATGTGGCCGATCGGCGTGCCGTCGCGGTCGAACACGCGCACGCCGTCGAGGTCTTGCGCGTCGGCCTGCGGCGAGCCATCGACGCCGAAGCCGGCCCAGATGCGCCCGTCGCGGTCGACCGCGATGCCGTCGAAGGCGCCGGGGCCGGCGGCATCCAGCTGCAGGCGCTTGTTCGAAAGCTTGGCGCCGTTCACGTCGTAGGCCCACACCAGCCGGTGCGGCGTGGCGCGGCTTTCCACCACGTACAGCACCGACTCGTCGGGCGAGAAAGCCAGGCCGTTCGGTGCGTCGAGATCATCTATCACGCAATCGACGCGGCCAGAGGCGCCGTCGATGCGGTACACGCCATGCGGCAGCTCCTGCGGCGCGGGGTCGCCTTCCCACCAGCCGTGGATGCCGAAGCTCGGGTCGGTGAACCACACCGTGCCGTCGCGCTGGCAGGTGATGTCGTTCGGCGAGTTCAGCCGCTTGCCGTCGAAGCGGTCGGCCAGCACGGTGATGCTGCCGTCGTACTCGGTGCGGGTCACGCGGCGGGTCAGGTGCTCGCAGCTGAGCAGCCGGCCCTGGGCGTCGCGCGCATGGCCGTTGGCATGGTTCGACGGTTGGCGGAAGACGCTGACGGCGCCCGAGCAATCGTCCCAGCGCAGGATGCGGTTGTTCGGGATGTCGCTCCACAGCAGGAAGCGCCCGTCGCCGAACCACACCGGCCCTTCGGCCCAGTGGCAGCCGCTGGCCAGCTGCTGCACGCTGCTGCTGAACAGGCGCAAGGCACGGAAGCGCGCGTCGAGCACGCGCACCGCGGGGTCGGGGTAGCGCGCGTTGGGCTGGAACGGGATGTGCGGGCCTTCGGGCGTGTTCATCCGGCCGAGCTTACTTGGTCATCAGCGAAGGCAGCCACAGCGAGAACGCCGGCACATAGGTCACCAGCATCATCGTCAGCGTCAAGGCGCCGTAGAAGGGCAGGATCGAGCGCATCACCTCGCCGACCGAGATCTCGCCGATCGCGCAGCCGACGAACTGCGTGGTGCCCACCGGCGGCGTGTTCAGGCCCAGCGCGCAGTTGATCAGCATCATGATGCCGAACTGCGTGGGGTCCATGCCGAAGTGCTGGCAGATCGGCAGGAAGATCGGCGTGCAGATCAGGATGGTGGCCGCCATGTCCAGGAAGGTGCCCAGCAGGAACAGCAGCACGTTCACCATCAGGAAGATCACCCACGGCTGGCTCGAGACGGCCTGCATCAGCTCGCCGGTCTTCTGCGGCACCTCGTACAGCGCCATGAAGTAGCCGAAGGCTGAGCTGATGCCGATCAGCAGCAGCACCACGCCGGTGGTCTTGCAGGCCTTGGCGCAGGCCTTGAGGAAGTTCTTCCAGCTCAGCGTGCGGTAGACGAAGACGGTGATCAGCAGCGCCCAGAACACCGCGGTGGCCGCCGATTCGGTGGCGGTGAACACGCCCGAGAGGATGCCGGCCAGGATGATCACCACCACCAGCAGCCCCGGCAGCGCGGCCAGGAAGGTGGCCAGCACCACGCCCCAGCCGGGGAAGGCGCCGTGCGTCGGGTAGCCGCGCTTGACCGCCACGCCATAGGCCGCGGCGAGGTTGCAGATCGTCAGGATCAGCGCCGGGATGATGCCCGCGAGGATCAGGTTGAACACGCTGACCGACGCGATGCCGGCCGTGGCCAGCGTGAAGATGATCAGGTTGTGCGAAGTGGGCATCAGCGCGCCGACCAGCGCCGCATGCGTGGTGACGTTCACCGCGTAATCCGCGTGATAGCCCTCTTTCTTCATCAGCGGGATCATCACCGAGCCCATCGCCGACACATCGGCCAGCGGCGAACCGGCCACGCCGCCGAACAGCGTGCAGCCGATCACGTTGCTCATGCCCAGCCCGCCACGCACATGGCCCACCAGGCTGTTGGCGAACTTGACGATGCGGTCGGCGATGCCGCCGTACAGCATCAGCTCGCCCGCGAACACGAAGAACGGAATGGCCAGGAAGCTGAACACCTGCATGCCGCCGACCATCTTCTGGAACACGATGGCCACCGGCAAGCCGGCCGCGAGGATGGTGGCCACCGAGGCCAGCCCGATCGAGAAGGCCACTGGCACGCCCAGCAGCAGCAGCAGCGTGAAACTCACGCAGAGCACAGTCAGTTCCATGGCGGGCTATTTCCAGGTGCACACCGCGGAACTGGCTCTGCCAGGCCGCAGGTGTGGCCCCCTCGAGGGGGAGGCGTCCGCAGGACGCTTCGGGGGTGGGCTCAGTTCCATGCGGGTTCCACGGTGGTGCCGCGCAGCAGCGCGACGATGTGTTCGATCGAGAACAGCACGATGAGCGCGCCGGCGATCACCAAGGGCACGTAGTCCATGCCTTCGGGCACGCCGATCATCGGCTTCTTCTCGCCCCATTTCAGCGTGGCCCACAGCCAGCCGGCCTGCAGCATCAGCGCGCCGAACAGCGCCACCAGCGCATGGATCAGCAACTCGAGCTTCAGGCGCCAGGCTTCGGGCAGCAGCGAGATGATCGACTCCAGCCCGATGTGCCCGGCATCGCGCACACCCACCGCCACGCCCAGCGCGGTGACGTAAAGCACCAGCAGCAGCGCCAGCGCCTCGGCCCAGGTGGGCGTGTCGTTGAAGATGTAGCGACCGACCACCTGGAACTGCACGCACAGGATCAGCGCGATCAGTCCGGCCACGGCGAGCATCAGCGCGGCCTTCGAGGTGGCCGCGCAGAACCGGGTGAAGCCGCTCACTGGGTGTCCTGCACAGCCTTCACCAGGCGCTTGAGGTCCGGCGTGGTCATGAACTTGTCGTACACCGGGCCCATCACGCTCTGGAAGCTTTTCTTGTCGACCTCGACGATCTCGGCGCCGCCGGCCTTCACCGCGGCCAGCGACTTGGCTTCCTGCTCGTCCCACTTCTTGCGCTCGAAGGCCACCGATTCCTTGGCCGCGGCACGGATCATGTCCTGCTCGGCCTTGGGCAGCTTGTCCCACACCACCTTGCTCATCAACAGCATCTCGGGCGCCATCGAGTGCTCGGTCTTCGAATAGAACTTCACCGCCTCGAAGTGCTTGAAGCCTTCGTAGCTGGGAATGTTGTTCTCGGCCGCATCGATGAGCTTGGTCTTCAGGCCGGTGTAGACCTCGCCGATCGGCATCGGCGTAGCGTTGGCGCCCATCGCGCTGATCAGCGCCACCCACAGGTCACTCTGCTGCACGCGGATCTTCATGCCCTTGGCGTCGGCCACCGTCTTCACCGGCTTGTGGCCGTAGATCGAACGCGCGCCGGAATCGTAGAAGGCCAGCCCGATGAAGCCCTGGTCCTCGCAGCTCTTGAGGATCTCCTCGCCCACCGGGCCGTCGAGCGTGTGGCGCATGTGCTCGATCGAGCGGAACAGGAAGGGCATCGTCGGCACCTGGGTCTTGGCGCAGATCGAGTTCATCGGGCTGATGTTGACCCGCGTGATGTCCAGTGCGCCGATCTTGACCTGGTCGATGGTCTCCTTCTCGGACCCGAGTGCGCCCTTGTTGAAGACCTTGATCTTGTGCTTGCCGCCGCTGGACTTGGCCAGCAGCTCGCTCATGTACTTGACGGCGGCGACGGTGGGGTAGTCGTCCGAGTTGTGCACGTCGGCCGAACGGAATTCGGTGGCGCGCGCGCCCAGGGCGGCCACTGCGGCCAGGGCGACGAGCGAGTGCTTCAGCAGGGTCATCGGGAGTCTCCTTTTGCGGGGTCGGTCGAACGAGTCAGTCGAAGGTGTCATAGGGTCCGAGCGTGACGAACACGCCGCCCTGGTAGCGGGTGTTGATGTCCTTCGGGTCGGGCATCGGCTCGCGTGCCTCCAGCTCGGCGCGCCAGGGCTCGGCGCTGTCCTGGGGCTGGTAGCCGATGTGAGCGGCCAGCCGGTTGTCCCAGAAGCGGGTGCCGTTGGCGCTCATGCCGAAGACGATGGCGTGGCTCACCACCGGTGCGGTCAGCGAGGCCAGCACCAGCCGCTCGAGGTCGTCATGGCTGAGCCAGGTGGCGAGCATTCGGCGCGTCTCGGGCTGCGGCGTCGCACTGCCGATGCGCAGGCACACGGTCTCGATGCCATAACGCTCGAAGTACATGCGCGAGAGGTTCTCGCCGAAGGCCTTGCTGACGCCGTACAGCGTGTCCGGCTTCGGCGGCGCCAGCGCGTCGATCACCTCGTCCTGTCGGTAGAAGCCGGTGACGTGGTTCGAGCTCGCGAAGACGACGCGGCGCACACCGTGGTGGCGCGCCGCTTCGTACAGGTTGAACACACCGGTGATGTTGGCGGCCTGGATGGGCGCCCAGGCGGCCTCGACCGAGACGCCGCCCAGGTGCACCACCGCGTCCACGCCCTGCAGCAGCGCGTCGATCGCCGGCTTGTCCTCCAGTGCGGCGGGCCACAGTTCCTCGCCTTCGGCGGGCGTGCCCAGGTCGGCACGGTCGGACAGCCGCAGCGTGTGGCAGTAGCGCTTCAGCCGTGGCCGCAGCACGCGGCCCAGGCCGCCGGCGGCGCCGGTGAGCAGCAGGCGTTGGAAGGGGAGCTTCATGTCGGGCGATGCGCGTCAGTGAGGGGGCGACAGTCTCGGTCGGATCTACCCTGATCTGGTAGGCGCAACGGTATTTATAGAATATCGAAACACCGTTCCATAAACTCCTAGGGGATTCCATGACGGCTGTACTGCGCGTGGCGTTGTTCGGCGAATGCATGCTCGAGCTCCAGGGCCAGGCCTTCGGCACGATGCGCCAGACCTTCGGCGGCGACACGCTCAACACCGCGGTCTACCTCGCGCGCGTGGCGGCTGGGCGCGGCATCGACGTGCAGTACGCCACCGGCCTGGGCGAAGACAGCTTCAGCGACGGGCTGCTGCAGCGCTGGCAGGCCGAAGGCGTGGGCACGCGGCTGGTACGGCGCATCGCCGGCCGCATGCCGGGGCTCTACATGATCGAGGTCGACGCGCGTGGCGAGCGCCGCTTCAGCTACTGGCGTGACACCAGCGCGGCCAAGGCCTACTTCGAGACACCGCCGGGCGACACGCCGCTGGAATCTGCGCTGGGCGAGCTCGATGCGCTGTACTTCAGCGGCATCAGCCTGGCCATCCTGCCGCCCGACGGGCGTGCGCGCCTGCTGGCGCTGGCGCAGGCCTTGCGCGCGCGCGGCGGGCAGGTGATCTTCGATAACAACTACCGTCCTCGGCTGTGGCCGGACCCGGCGCAGGCGCGCGCGGCTTATGCGCGGGCGTTCGAGATCGCCAGCCTGGCGCTGGTGACCGCCGACGACCACCAGGCGCTGCACCAGCTGCCGACGCTGGTCGCGGCCATCGAGGCGGCGCAGAAGCTGCCGACCGCCGAGCTCGTGGTCAAGCGCGGTGCCGAACCGACGCTGCTGCGCGCAGCGCCGGGCGAGGCCTGGCAGGAAGTGGCCACCGAAGCCGTGCCGCGGGTGGTGGACACCACGGCGGCCGGCGATTCATTCGCCGCCGGCTACCTGGCGCGGCGGCTGCTGGGGTCGGGCAGCGTGGAGGCTGCGGCCTTCGGCAACCGGCTGGCGGCGCGGGTGATCCAGCACCCGGGTGCGCTGATCGATGCGGCGGTGATGGGCGATCTGGTGTGAGGCCCCGGGGATCAGGGCAGTTCGTCGTCGTCGTCGGCGCCGCTGGCGAGCTTCACGAGTTCGACCTGTTCCTGCGAGGCGCGCACCGAGTTCGGCCCGACACTGCGGAACGGGATGTCCGATTCGAAGCGCAGCACGCGCTGGCTGCGGCTGTCCACCCAGATCCGGAACTCCGCCGGCTGCGAAACCGACATGCTGGCCGTCTGTGCCATCCGGTCGATCCAGCCCTTGTAGGTGATGGGCAGGGCCTCGAATTCACCGGCGCCGATGCGCAGCCGCGCCGGCGCACCGACGCGGCCCGTGACCGACACCTGGCTCGCCGGCGTGCCGTCCCGGGCCGCGTACTTCAGCGTCCAGGACGCGCCAGCGGCGGTATTGGGCGGAATCCAGCCGTTGGGGGGCGCCAGCGACTCCATGTCACCGGTGCCGGCCGCCAACTTGCTGCCGGCGGCCACACGCACCCGGCGCTCCACCCGCGTGAGCTTGTCCGTCACCCGATAGACGAGGAAGGACGCCTGGGTGCCGGTGGCTGCGGGTTCGGCCGGGGCGGCTGCGGCAGCCGGCACCGGGTTCGCGCTGCTGGAAGGCGTCGAGCCGGGTACCAGGGCGGCCATCGTCACGTTGACCTCGTTGGGGTAGTCGTAGGCGGCGCCGCTGGACACGTCGATCGTCGCGCCGATGACCCCGCCGAACAGGATGTTGCCGAAGGCCATGGCCTTGGTCGACGACTTCACCGAGGTCAGGCCGGCCTCGTAGTCCGTCTTCTCGCACTTCACCGAGAGCTCGGCGAAGCTGCGGTGGACCACGGCCGAGCCCGGTGTCGTGACGTACCAGGTGCCCTTGTCGTTCATCAGCGTGCAGCTGGCCCCTTGCAGCGGCTTGCCTTCGGAGAAGGCGAGGACGGACAGGCTCTGGTTCTGGCCATTGACGATGGATGCGCAGCCCGTGGCCAGCACGGCGCTGCCTGCGGCACACAGAGCCGCCAGCGGTCGCAACATTCGAGTTCCCTCCCAGTTTGAGTGCCAAGACTGTAGGCGATGGACCAGTGCCTGCGCCGCGGCGGCCGACCCTGCATCCGCAGGGGATGGGAAAAGTCCACTCGCTGCTTGCGCAGCCGCCGTGCGAGCGGATCGGACAATTCCGGTCCCGCTGTCGTTTGCACTGTCCGGAACCGTCGTCGATGTTGCACTCCCCTCACTTTTCTCGCTGCGCCCTGGTGCTGGCACTGTTGCTGACGATGCCGCTGGCCGCCCGCAGCGGATGCAGGCTGGGCAAGTTCGAGATCCCGGTGGCGATGGCGGGCACCCGCGCGGTCGCCACGCTCCACATCAACGGCACCGCGGTGCCGTTCACGGTCGACAGCGGTGCCTTCTTCAGCTCCGTCACCGACGCGGCGGCCGAGCAACTGCAGCTGCGCGTGCGCCGAGCGCCCGACGGCCTGCGTGCCTATGGCCTGACGGGCCGCGTCGACTTCCGCTTGACGGAGGTCGCGAAGCTCGGCTTTCAGAACGCGGAGATTCCCAGGATCGAGTTCCTGGTCGGGGGCAACGAGCCCGGTGGCGGCACGATGGGCCTGCTGGGACGCAACCTGCTGAGCTGGGCCGATGCCGAGTACGACATCGCCAATGGCGCGATCCGCATCATGGTGCCGGACGGCGACGACTGCGACCAAAAGGGCATGGCCTACTGGGCCGGGTCGAAGCCGGTGGCCGTGGCAGAACTGCGCCACTCGGTGCGCGAGCGATTCCCGGCGATCAAGGTGCGCGTGAAGATCAACGACCACACGCTGATGGCCGTGCTCGATACCGGCGCGCAATCGATCCTGTCACGCTCGGCGGCGAAGAAAGCCGGTCTGCTGGACGACGAGACGCGCATCGT
The DNA here is from genome assembly GCA_964641795.1 of uncultured Bordetella sp. GTDB lineage: Bacteria > Pseudomonadota > Gammaproteobacteria > Burkholderiales > Burkholderiaceae_C > Pseudaquabacterium. The sequence continues at coordinate 65,710 of CAZXLI010000001.1, forward strand.
GCCGGCCGGACCGGTGCACGGTGTCGGGCGGGGCGAACTGCCCTCGTGGCTGGTGCCGATGGCGAGCTTCGAGATCGGCGACGAGCGCATCCACAACAGCCGCCTGCGCGTGGCCGATTTCGACCTCGACGATGCCGACATGCTGATCGGCATCGACTTCTTCCTGTCGCACCGCATCTTCGTCGCCACCAGCCAGCGGAGGATGTATTTCACCTACCAGGGCGGCCCGGTGTTCGACCTGTCGATCAAGACCAGTACGCCGGTGCAGGCGGGTGCCGATGAACCCGAACCGCAGGACGCGGCGGCCTTCGCGCGGCGCGGTTCGGCGTTCGCGGCGCGGCGTGACTTCGAGCGCGCACTCGCCGACTTCAACCGTGCCTGTCAGCTGGACCCGGCGGCCGGCGCCCATTTCCGCCAGCGGGCTCGCGTGCGACTTCAATTGCAGCAGGGCACCGAGGCCCTGGCCGACCTCGAGGAGGCCTTGCGCCTGGACCCGTCCGACCACGAAGCCCGATTGGACCGAGCCCGTATCCACCTGCTGTCGCGGCAGACCGATCGGGTGCTCGAGGACCTGCAGGCGCTGGACGCCGCCCTCGCACCGCCATCGAACATGCGCCGCGAGCTGGGCAATCTCTACCTTGCACTGGGTCGGCCGCAGCAGGCCGTGCCGCAGTTCGATCGCTGGATCGCCTCGCACCGCCGCGAAGTGGACCTGGACCAGGTGCTGAACGGCCGATGCTGGGCGCGCGCCTTGCTCGGCACCGAGCTCGACAAGGCGCTGGCCGACTGCGATGACGCGCTCGAGGCAAAGCCCAGACAGGCCTCGTACCTGGACAGCCGCGGCCTGGTGCGCCTGCGCCAGGGCCAGTGGGCCAAGGCATTGGCAGACTACGACGAGGCGCTGAAGCAGAACCCGCAGGAGGCCTGGTCGTTGCTGGGGCGCGGCCTGGCCCGGCTGCAGACCGGTGAGCGCGAGCAAGGGTTGGCCGACATCGCCGCGGCGCGCCAGTTGCTCCCGGACCTCGAGGCCGAAGCCCGGCGCTACGGGCTCGAGCTACCGTGAGTCGCCACGCTCAGCCGCGCGTCAGCGCGTAGCCCGGCCAGCAGGCCAGCGCCTCGCGGCCGGGCAGTGCCTGCACCCGGGCCGCCGGATGGCCGCCGAAGCGCATCACGCACGGGCTGGCGATCGGGTGCGCGAATTCGTAGCCCCAGGCCGGCGTGCCGGCGCGTGCGTGGCGCGCGAGCCAGTGCGCGACCGGCGCGCGGAACGCGAGGTCGGTGTACAGCGCCTGCCAGGCCTGCGCGGGATCGTCGCCCTCGCTCAGGTAGTGTGCGGGCCAGTCGAGGTCGGGCGTGATGCACGCACTCGGGCAAGCGCTCGATCCGATCCGACAATCGCTCCCCATCCGTTTTCCCATGCTTCGCTTCGGATGACCTTGCCCGTGAACCCTGGCTTCCTTCCCTGCCGGCGCTGGCTGCCCCTGATTGCCGGCCTGCTGCTGACGATGCCCCTGGTGGCGCGCAGCGAGTGCAAGCTGCAGGCCTTCGAGATTCCCGTGACGATGTCGGGCCTGCGCGCAGTGGCCAAGCTCCGGCTCAATGGCACCGAGGTGCCGTTCACGGTCGACAGCGGCGCCTTCTACAGCTCCATCACCGAAGCCGCGGCCGGGCAGCTGAAGCTGCCGCTGCGGCGCGCGCCTGATGGCTTGCGCGTCTATGGCGTGACGGGACGCGTCGATGTCCGCATGACCGAGGTGGCGCGGCTGGGCTTCCAGAACGCCGAGGTCTCGAACATCGAATTCCTCGTCGGTGGCAATGAACCGGGCAGCGGCACGATGGGACTGCTGGGCCGCAACCTGCTGAGCTGGGCCGACGTGGAGTTCGACATTGCCAACGGCGCGATCCGCATCATGATGCCGCGCGGTGATTGCAGCAAAACCGCCATGGCCTACTGGGCCGGCTCGGTCCCGGTGGCGATCGCGGAACTGCGCAGCTCCGCGCGCGACCGGTTTCCGGCCATCAAGGTCAGGGCCAAGGTCAACGACCACACGATCACGGCCCTGCTGGACACTGGTGCGCAATCGATGCTGTCGCGCTCGGCGGCCAGGCGCGCTGGCCTGCTCGACGACGAGAAGCGGATGGTGCCGGCCGGCACGGTCCGCGGTGTCGGGCGGGGCGAGACGCCCTCGTGGCTGGTGCCGATGGCGAGCTTCGAGATGGGTGACGAACGCATCACCAACAGCCGGCTGCGCGTCGCCGACATAGACCTCGACGATGTCGACATGCTGATCGGCATCGACTTCTTCCTGTCGCACCGCATCTTCGTGGCCAACAGCCAGGACCGCATGTACTTCACCTACCACGGCGGTCCGGTGTTCGACTTGTCGATCAAGGCCGACATGCCGGTGCAGGCCAGCCCGGACGAGCAGGAGCCGAAGGATGCCGCAGCCTTTGCGCGACGCGGCTCGGCCTTTGCCGCACGCCGCGACCTGACGCGCGCACTCGCCGACTTCGACCGTGCCTGCGAGCTCGACCCGACCAACTCCGCCCATTTCAGCCGCCGAGGCCGCCTGAAGCTGCAGCTTCGGCAGCCGGCCGAGGCCATGGCCGATTTTGACCAGGCGCTGCAACTGGACCCGTCGGACGCCGAGGCGCGCTTCGATCGCGTGCGCCTGAACCTCGCGCGGCGCGAGACCGACAAAGCGCTGCAGGACCTGCAGGCGCTGGACGCGGCCATCGCGCCGCAATCGAACATGCGGCGCGAGATGGGCCACCTCTACCTCGCGCTGGACCGGCCGGCCCAGGCCCTGGCGCAGTTCGACCCGTGGATTGCCTCGCACCGCAAGGAAGTGGACCTCTACAACGCGCTGAACAGCCGCTGCTGGGCGCGTGCCTTGCTCGGTACCGACCTGGACAAGGCGCTGGCCGACTGCAACGAAGCGCTGGACGCCAAGCCCCAGCAGGCTTCCTACCTGGACAGCCGCGGTCTGGTGCTGCTGCGCCTGGGCCGGCTGGACAAGGCCATGGCCGACTACGATGCGGCCTTGAAGCAGAACCCCAAGCTGGCGTGGTCGCTGCTGGGCCGCGGCCTGGCGCGGCTGCGCATGGACCAGCGCGAGCAGGGCCTGGCCGACATCACCGCGGCGCGCGAGATCCGGCCCGGCATCGAAGCGCTGGCCCGACAACACGGGCTCGAGCTGCCGTGAGCCCGCGCGGCTTCAGTCCTTCAGCCAATCCTTCACCGCCAGCCCCTGCTGCCGCATCGCGTCGGCGGCCAGCCGCGCCATCGCCAGCGCGCCGCGCTCGGTGAAGTGCGTGTTGTCCTGCCTGCTTTCGGGCAGCGCGGCGTATTCGCCCGGCGCGATCCACATGAACAGCGGTTTGCTGGCCTCGGGGCCCAGGCCTTGCAGCAGCGCGGCACTGGCCGCGTGCAGGTCCAGCAGCGGCACCTGCAGCTCGGCGGCCACTGCGCGCATCGCAGCCGGGTAGTCGCCATGCGTATCGACGAGGCGGCCGCCGGCATCGAATTGCCGGCGCATCAGCGGCGTGGCCAGCCAGGGCGTCGCGCCGCGCGCGCGCACCTCGCGCACGAAGCGGCGCAGGTTGTCCTGGTACGCGCCGCGCGCCGGCGCGTAGCGTGCGGGATCGTCGATGCGGGCATCGTTGTGGCCGAACTGCAGCACGACGAAGTCGCCGGGCGCCAGTTGCGACAGCAGGTGGTCCCAGCGGCCTTCGTCGATGAAGCGCTTGGTGCTGCGGCCGTTGGCGGCATGGTTCAGTAGGCGCTGCGGCTCCTTCAGCAGGCCGCGGAACAGCTGGCCCCAGCCGCGCTCGGGGTAGGGCGGGGTCAGCGGCTTGTCGGCCATCGTCGAATCGCCGGCCAGGTGCAGCGCGGGGTGCACGGTGGCGAAGGCGCCGAGCGTCTGCGGGGCCGGGGCGGGCGTCTCGGCCGCGGCGGCGCCCGGGCTCGGGCCGATGCCCGCGACCAGGCTGGCCAGGTAGGCCTCCAGCGGCGTGGTGCCGGTGCTCGGGTCGATGCGCGCACCGTCGCGCGGGTCTTGCGGATCCATGCCGTGCGTGCGCTCCCAGTCGTCGGGGATGCCGTCGCCGTCGCTGTCCAGCGGTGCCGGCGCGCTGGAGAGGGTCGGCCAGCCGCCGACTTCGGCCTGGCTGTCGATGATGCGGCCGGTGCGGTAGCGCACCTCGTCGACCACGCGCTGGTCGACCGCGTCGCGCTTCAGGGCGGCGCCGCTCCAGGCCAGCACCTGGCTGTAGGCCACCGCGGCGCTGGTGGTCGTGACCGGGCCGATCTGCAAGGGTCGCTCCAATTGGTAGTGAGGCGGCAGGCCCTGCGGCAGGTGTTCCTTGTGCGCGACGACCAGGCTGTACGGGTCGGCCGGCAGCGCGCCGTCCATCAGGTTGCCCTCGAACCAGGCGCGGCCTTCGCGGCTGCTTTCCTCGAAGGCCAGGCGTTGCTTCGACGCCGGCCCTGGCACGTACGCGTTGGCAATGAAGTTGTAGCTCGATCGCGTGGCTTGCGAATCCATGTTGTAGCCCGAGCGCTCGCGGCCCCAGTCGTAGAACACGTTGTTGCGGAAATCGTAGAGCGCGCCCACCGGGTCGACCTCGGGCTTGAGCCAGTTGCCCGGCCGCGGCATGCGGTCGACATGGTGAGCCCAGAGGTTGTGGTGCATGCTGACCTTCGCGCCGCGGCCGGCGCGCAGCAGTGTGCCGAAGCCATGCTCGGTGCCCGGCGGCTTGGCGGCATTGCGGTTCAGCGACTCGCTGATGATCGACCACTGCACGGTGACCTCGTCGAACGAGCGCTCCGGCGTGTCGAAGCGCGCGCTGGCCGACAGCGTCTCGTCGGTGGACCAGCTGGTCGACACGTGGTCGATGATGATGCGGCGGCCGGCCACCACGCCCATCGCGTCCTCGTCCACCTTCAGCACATCGCCCAGGCGCGAGCGGATGTAGCGCACGATCACATCGTCGGCCGCGATCGTCAGCGTCTGGTCGCGCAAGGTGATGCCGTCGCCCGGCGCGGTCTGGCCGGCGATGGTCAGCCGTCCGTGCTTGACACGCAGTTCAGTCCTCAGCGCGATCGTGCCGGAGACCGTGAACACGATGGTGCGCGGCCCCGGCGTGTTCACTGCGGCGCGCAGCGAGCCCGGGCCATCGTCGTTCAGGTTGCTGACCTGGATCACCCGGCCGCCGCGGCCGCCTGCCGCAAAGCGCCCGGCGCCTTCGGCCCCCGGAAAGGCCAGCGGCGGGTTCGCTGGCGGGGGCGGGCTGGCGGCCGGGCCGGCGCAGCCGGCGGCCAGCAACGCCATGGTGGCCAGCAGGGGCGAGCGTCGGGTCATCACGGGTGTGCTCAGGGTAGCGGCACCCAGCCACCGGGCGAGCCGGTGGCGGCGGTGCTCTTGTAGAACACATCGGCACGCGTGGCCAGCCCGCTGGTGCTGTCCAGCGGCTTGGCCAGCTGCACGGTGGCCGGCACGCCGCCCACCGTGACGGATGCCCAACCCAGGCGGCCGCTCACATCGAGCGGCAGGCCCGAGAGGTCCATGCTGTTCCACTCGCGCCAGCCGGCGGCATCGGTGGCGCCGCCGTTGGCCGTGCCGGCCCAGGGCGGCGGGTTGCTGCCGCAGCTGCCTTGGCCCGTGCCGGTGCGGCTGGTGCCGCTGCCCACGCACCAGCCCTGCGGCAGGATGTGCGGGCCCATGCGGGTGTTGAGGAATGCGACGTTGTCGATGTAGGTGCTGCTGGTGCTGCCGCCGCTGCGCGCCAGCCAGGCCTGGGTGACACCGGCGCCGGCGCTGAGCGTGCTGTCGAGGAACACGAAGCCGGCGTCGCCTGCGGTGGCGCGCGCCTGCACGATGTAGCCGGCCGAGCTGCTGGCCGGATCGAACACCGAGCGGATCTCGCTCTGCTCGAACAACGCCGCCATCACGTTGCCCCAGATGAAGTCGACATTGCCGGCCACCAGCGAGCGCCAGACCCACACATAGCCCTTGAGCTGCAGCGTGTCCTGTTCGCTGAGCAGGTTCATCTCCTTGGCCTGCAGGCGCGCGGCGGCCGCGGTGGTGCTGGTATTGAAGTAGATCGCCTCGGCCTGGTTGTCGTACAGGGTGCTGCGGGTGTGGGTGTTCTGCAGCGTGAAGCCGGCCAGCGTCAGCAGGTCGCTGTTCTCGACCAGCAGCACCGCGCGGCCGCCGCCCAGGATGCGGTGGCCGACGACGCGGCCCGAGGTGGTGAGGCTGGTGCCCGCGCTCGTGGCGCTGGCACCGCTGCCGGCGTTGAACGACTCGTAGTTGTCGCTGCCGACGATCACCCCGTCGCGGCTTTCGCCGACGATGCTGAGATTGGCCACGTTGCGCAGCATCGCGAACTCGGGGTAGAGCCCGTTCTTCAGCGTGATGCTCTTGGGCGTGGCCACCGTGTTGCAGCCCCAGCTGGACGAGGAGCCGGTGGAGCACCAGCGCATCACCCAGTTCAGCGCGCCTTGCAGCGTGCGGAAGTCGGCGCTCGCGCCGTCGTCGTCGACGACCACGCTGCTGCGGCTGGCCGGTGCGCTGCGGGTGGTGAAGCCCCAGCCGGCCCCGCTGCCGATGCCGGCGAAGGGCGCACCGTTCACCGTGCCGGACAGCACCGAGGCGTCGACCGTCACGCTGTACGCGGTGTCGAAGTCGAGCTTGGCGTTGTGCAGCCGGATCGTCGCGGTGTTGCCCGAGATCGTCACCGGCCGGTACCAGACGAAGCGGGCGCGCGCGGCGTTGTCGGGCATCGCGCCCAGGCCGAGCGCGTCGACCTCGAGGTTGCCGCGGCTGATCACCGTCTGCGTGTCGGTGGCCGAGGGGGCGGTGGAGATGTCGATGCGGTCGACGATGGCGCCGTCGCTGACGCGGCGCACGGTGATGAAGCCGCTGCTGCCGAGCACTGGCGCCGCGTCGAAGGCCAGGCTCAGCAGCGTGTCGGTGTGCACGCCGGTGCTGCCCTTGGCCGGCACCAGCGTGCCCGGCGGCAGCCCGACATTGCCGCCACCGCTGATGCTGGTGCTGATCTTGCCCGCGCCGGCCTTGGCCAGCGCATTGGCCTTCACCAGCGCGGCCGGGCGCGGCGTGAAGGCGTAGGGCACGCTCCAGCCCACTGCGCTGGAAACCGGGCAGGTGCCGAGGGCGGCGCCGTTGAGCAGCGAGCCGCTGTCGACGAAAGCGCTGCTGGCATCGGGGTTCAGCGTCTGCAGCACGCTGGCACAGCCTGGCGCGGCGCCGCTGATCGCATGCACGTTGGCGTGCGAGATCACCTGCCCGCCGGTGCCGATGCCCACGCTGTACGAGTGCGCGTAGACCGCGGCGGTCTTCGATCCGGCGTGGTAGTTGTTGAACAGGTGCACCTGGCCGAAGCGCACGCGCGGCGCGCGCTGGGTCACGCTGTTGAACACGTTGTTGGCGATCGTCACCTTCAGCCGGCCGATGTCGGCGGTGTAGCTGTCCGAATGGCCGATCAGCATGGTCTTGTCATGCCGGTCGATCAGGTTGTACGACACCGTCACGTAGTTCGCGCCGCGGGTGATGTCGATCGCGCCGTCGTGGCACTGCTTGGGCTTGCCGTTCTCGACCGGCAGCAGGTCGTCGGTCATCGGCGCGTCGGTGATCGTGTTGCGGTCGAGCCAGACGTGGTCGGCGCCCTGCAGCGTGATCGCGTCGTAGGCGGCATTCCAGCTGCCGGCGGCGCCGTCGGTGGGGTCCCACACCGGTGCCACGTCGCAGGGCGCGACGATCGCGAGATTGCGCACGATCACGTTGCTCACGCCGATGATCTCGATGCGCCCGTTCACCAGCCCGGCGCCGGGTCCGGCGCCGATCAGCGTGGTGTTGGAAGGCAGGCGCACCATCGCGCGCAGATCCTGGTCGGCATGGCTGACGAAGGGTACGCCTTCGCTCATGTCGATGGTGCCGACCACCTTGATGATCTTCGGCCGCGTGCCGCCGTTGGCAATGGCCGCCAGCAGCTGCGTGCGGTTGGCGACGCTGTAGATCTGGTCGGCGGCAGCGGCCGCGCCGCCGCTGGTGCCGCCGGCCATCGCGGCCCAGCCGTCGGCCGGGGCCACTTCGCGCGCGGGGTCGGTCTGCGCCGCGGCGGGGCGGGCCAGCAGCAGCGCACAGGGCAGGGCGAGCGCGACGGCCAGCCGTCGCGGGGTGGAACGCATCATCGCGGTGTCTCCGGTAGGACTCGGGCGGAGCGTGCCACCGTGCTGTGGTGGCCGCGTCTTTCGGATGCCAGCGGGTCAGCCGCGTCGTGAGGCGCCGCGCCGCTGCAGCGACGCGGCCAGGGCCGCCGCGGCCAGCAGGGCCATCGGGGCGGGTTCGGGAACCGACTGCGTGCGCAGCTGCAGCGACAGCGGACCGAAGGTGTCGGCCAGCCGCAGGTCGGTCAGGGTCAGCTGCAGCGTGTGGCCGTCCAGCACGCTGGCCGAGAGGCTGCCGCCCAGCAGGGCCGAGCCGTCGACGCTGACGGCCGCCAGTGCTTCGCCCAGGCCGCTGAAGTCGAAGGACAGCACCGTGGTGCCGGCCAGGCCGACGCCGCCGTTGTCGTACAGCTGCAGCAGGCCGCTGGAGAAGAAGTCGATGCCGATCGCGTAGTCGGCCGTCAGGAACTCGAGATCACTGTCGCTCAGCGTCGTGACATTGGCGCCGGCGCCCGGCGCGTAGCCGCTGTCGGCGCCCAGCGGCGTCGCGTTGCCGTCCTGCAGGGCGGTGATCCCGGCGCCCGCCGTGAGCCCGGCGCTGGCACTGCCGGCCAGCGTTATCAGTGCAGCCGCCAGGCCTTGGGCGAATGCATTCGATGGTTTCACGAGAAGTCTCCGTTGATGCCACCGCACCCACGGCGCCAAGCGGCCGCCGCGGAACCGGCTTCGCCGGGCCGCCAGCGGCGCCCCCCTGGGGGGGAGGCGCCGAAGGCGCTCCGGGGGGGGTCAGAACTTATACCGAAGGCCGGCCATGTACTCGCGGCCAGTGACGTTGTAGACCACCGCGCTGTTGCGTGCGCGGCTGATGAACTGGTCGTTCGCCTCGTTGGTGAGGTTGATGCCTTCGAAGGTGAACTCCAGCTTGTCGTTCCACTTGTACGACAGCGAGAAGTCGACGTTGGTGGTGCTGTTCTTGCCCTCGACGTCGTTGTTGTTCTGGCCCGGCACGCGCTGCAGGAAGGCCTTGCGGTAAGAACCGGACACCCGTGCGCTGAACTTGCCGTCGTCGTAGTAGAGCGTGGCGTTCCACGACTTCGGCGAGAGGTTCAGCAGGTCGTCGGTGATCGTCGTCGCGCTGGTGGGCGACACCAGGTAGGCGATCTTCGAGCGCACGTAGGTGTAGTTCAGCAGCGTGCCGAAGTTCTTGCCCATGCCGGGCAGGAAGCTGAAGGGCTGCTGGTAGTTGATCTCGTAGCCGGTGAGCTTGCCGCCCTGCGTGTTGATCGGCGTGGTGACCTGGAACACCTCGTCGCCGGTGAAGTTGCTGGGCAGCAGCGACATCGGCAGGCCGGTGGCCTTGTACGGGATGTTGGTGCGCAGGCTCTGGATGTAGGTGTCGATGTCCTTGCGGAACAGGCCCACGCCGAGGAACGCGTTCTTCTGGAAGTACCACTCGAAGCTGGCGTCGTAGGTCTTCGCGCGGAAGGGCTTGAGCAGCGGGTTGCCGGCGGTGATCGACAGCGTGCCGGTGGTGCTGATCGAGCCGCCCGGGTTCAGGTTGCCGAGCTGGGGCCGCGCCATCACCTTGGCCGCGGCCACGCGCACGATCACGTCCTTGGCCACCGTGGCGGCCAGGTTCAGCGAGGGCAGCCAGTCGTCGTAGCTGTTCTCCACGCTGACCTCGGTACCGCCGGCATTGGCCTGGTAGCCCAGCGCCACCTGCCGGGTCTTGACATAGCGTGCGCCGACATTGCCGCGCAACGGGATGCTGCCGAGCTTGCTCGTGAACTCGGCCATCAGGAAGGCGCCGCTGTCGGTCTCGGTCACCGAGCGGTTGTTGCCGCGTGCGTTGCCGTTGGTGATCGACGACAGCGTGAAGTCGCCAGGCCCGCCGGCCGGGCCGCTCTTGATGCAGTTGCAGTAGATGTCGTACGCCGAGGCAATGGCATTGAGGTTCGGGATCACCCAGCCGGTGATGGCGCCGGCGGGCAGGCTCAAGCCATTGCCGAAGCCGGTGAGCGTGGTGGTGAGGCTCGCCACCGAGGTGCCCGCCGGCGGCGCGAAGATGGTGTCGTTCTGGTTGACGCGGCGGAACTCGAAGGTCGAGAAGCCGTACTTCTTGTAGTCGATGCCGCCGCGGACGCTCAGTTTGTCGGGTATGGCGTCCCAGGTGAGGTCCATGTTGGCCACGTCGATGCGGTTGTCCGAGCCCTGCGGCCGGATGCGGATCTCGCTGGTGGTGGTGTTGGGCACCGTGGTCGGCTGCGTGCCGCTGGCCACCTGCGGCACGCCGACGAGCGTCAGCGCGCCGCCTGCCTGCATCGGGTCGAAGGGGTAGCTGATCTTCGGCAGGCGGTCGTTCTCGCGGAAGTCGATCGCGTAGCCGTTGACGTTCAGTGCGTCCAGCGTGGTGGTGGTCTGGATCGGGTTGCGGAACTTCGAGTCGGCGCGACCGACCTTGGCCTTGAGCTTCAGCGTCTCGCCGATGTCCTGCTCCAGCGTCAGTGCCGGTTCGGTGAAGGTGGTGGTCAGCTTGTCGAAGCGCGATTCGGCGCGGATGTCCACCCCGTTGTAGACGCCGTACAGCAGCGCGCCATTGGGTCCGTAGGCGGCGTCGACGACGCTGGTCTGCGGCTTGCCCCCCTGCGACGCGCTGCGGCTGAACGAGATGGCCTCGAGGAAGTCTTCCTGCCGCGTCGCGTCGAGCTTGGCGTACATCACGTCCAGCGTCAGCAGCGTGCCTTCGCGGGGTTTGAGCTGCACCGAGCTGGTCAGGCCGATGCGTTCCTGCTCGTGGGTCAGGCGGCCGTAGCGCGGCAGGCGCGGGTGGAAGTTGGCCGGGTTGCTGGCGGCGTTGTAGGCCGCGATGTTGGCCGGCGTGCCGGTGAGCCGGGTCACACCTTGCGCGGCCGGGCCGCAGGTGGTGGCGGTGGAGTTGCTGGGGTTGGCCGTCACGCCGGTGGGCGCGCACCAGCCGCCGGAGGAGGCGCCGTTGTCCCAGCGCACGGTGCTGAAGCCTTCCTCGTACAGGTTGCGCTTCGAATAGGCGCCCGAGACCAGCACGCCGAAGGTGCGGCTGTCGTTGGTGTTCGACACCAGGAATGCGGCGCGCGGGTTGGTCTTCTGCGCCAGGTCGTTGTAGCGGCCCTGCAGCGACGCACTGGCCTTGAAGCCCTTGAAGTCGAACGGGCGCGAGACTTCCAGGTCCACCGTCGCACCGAGCGAGCCTTCGTCGACATCGGCCGAGGCGCTCTTGCGCACGGTGATCGAGTTGAACAGCTCGGAGGCGAAGACGTTGAAGTCGAAGCCGCGCGAGCGGTTGTTGCCGCCCGACGAATCGGTGCCACCGGTGGTGGCCAGTGCCTCGATGCCGTTGATGCGCACGCGGGTGAAGTCCAGGCCCAGGCCGCGCACGGTGATGTTGCGGCCTTCGCCGGCGTCGCGGTCGATCACCACGCCGGGAATGCGCTGCAATGATTCGGCCAGGTTGGTGTCCGGGAACTTCGCAATGTCCTCGGCCTTGATGACGTCGACGATGCCGAAGTCCTCCCGCTTCTTGTTCAAGGCGGACTCCAATGCCGCGCGGAAACCGGTGACGACGACGGTCTCGGTCGTTTCCTTGGCTGCGGGCTTCGCGTCCTGGGCCTGCGCCTGCGCGGCCAGTGCCAGCACGGCCAGCGTGAGGGCGTTGCGACGAAGCCGGGTCGGAGCCGGCGAGGAAAGCGTGCGCGGGGTGTGGCGCCTGTTCATGCTTGTGTCTCCTGATAACGTACGAAAAGGGCGTCCACCCGGCGGCAGGCGTGAGCTCAGCCGGTACCCATGCGCCAAGGCAAGGGCACTGCACCAGACCAGGTGTCGTGCGACGGTGACGCGGCGCTCGCAGGGCGCCGTGGCGGGGAACCGGGCGCGGCGGGCTGCAGTGCCCCCCGCGCCTTCAAGTCAAGCGGCCGCGCGCTTCAGAGGTAGTCCTCGCGGCGAGGGGAAAACTGGTCCAGCAGCGTGCTGCCGGCTTCGAGTGCGACCACGCCGTGCGTCTGCAGGCGGGGGGCGATGAAGGCGTCGCCGGCGCGCAGCACACGCGTGGCGCCGTTGACCGTGGCCTCGAACGAGCCCGACACCACGAAGGCGATCTGGTCGTGCGCGTCGTGCGCATGCGGCGTGCCGACGGCGCCCTTGTCGAACTGCACCAGCACCGACATCAGCTCCGGCGTGTGGCCGACGATCTTGCGCCGGATGCCGTCGCCCAGCTCGGTCCAGGGCTCGTCGTTCTGCAGGAAGAACGTGCTCATTTCTCTCCTCGCGTTGCGCTCGCCGTGTGGGGCTTTCCCGGGGCCACGGAGGCCTTGTGAAACATCGATTTGTGTGTACTATAGCCACACGAATTCAATTTTGAAACAGCGGTTCAACAAACAAGAACGCTGTTTCCGGGAAAGTCCCAAGGAGCTCCGATGCAAATCCGCCAACCCGTGCACAGCGAGCACGCCCGCACGCTCGACACCGCCGGCCTGCGCCGCCATTTCCTGGTGGAAGACCTGTTCCAGCCCGAGCAGGTGACCCTGACCTACAGCCAGATCGACCGCATCATCGTCGGCGGCATCCACCCGGTGTCGCAGCCGGTGCGCTTCGCGCCGGAACTCGGCAAGCACACCGGCACCGACTACTTCCTGCAGCGCCGCGAACTCGGCCTGATCAACATTGGCGGCGCCGCGCTGGTCGAAGCCGACGGCAAGCGCTACGAGATCGGCCCGCGCGAAGCGCTGTACATCGGGCAGGGCGCGAAGGACCTCAGCTTCAGCAGCGTGGACGCCAGCCGTCCGGCCAAGCTGTACTTCAACTGCGCGCCGGCCCACACGCACTACCCGAACAAGAAGATCACGCTGGCCGAGGCCTCGCCCGAGACGCTGGGCGACGCCAAGTCGAGCAACCGCCGCACGATCCACAAGTTCATCGTGCCCGACGTGCTGCCCACCTGCCAGCTGCTGATGGGCATGACCCAGCTCGAGCCCGGCAGCCTGTGGAACACCATGCCCTGCCACCAGCACGACCGGCGCATGGAGGTCTACTTCTACTTCGACATGCCTGCCGACGGCGTCGTCTTCCACATGATGGGCGAGCCGACCGAGACGCGTCACATCGTCGTGCGCAACGAGCAGGCGGTGATCAGCCCGAGCTGGAGCATCCACTCCGGCGTCGGCACCCAGGCCTACACCTTCATCTGGGGCATGGTCGGCGAGAACCAGGTCTTCAAGGACATGGACCATGTGCCGATGACCACGCTGCGCTAATGCCTGAAAGACGCGTTGGCATGGTTCTCGAGCAATTCAGCCTGCAGGGCAAGGTGGCCATCGTCACCGGCTGCAACACGGGCCTGGGACAGGGCATGGCTTGTGCCCTGGCGCAGGCAGGGGCCGACATCATCGGCGTCAACCAGTCGCAGCCGCGCGAGACGATGCACCAGGTGCAGGCGCTCGGCCGCCAGTTCCTGGACCTGCGCGCCAACCTGGGCGACAGCAGCTGCATCGATGGCCTGATGCGCCAGGCGGTGCCCTGGCGCGGCCGCGTCGACATCCTGGTCAACAACGCCGGCATCATCCGCCGCGAGGATGCGATCAAGTTCGGCGAGAAGGACTGGGACGATGTGATGAACATCAACCTGAAGTCGGTGTTCTTCTTCTCGCAGGCGGTGGCGCGCCAGTTCATCGCGCAGAAGAGCGGCGGCAAGATCGTCAACGTGGCCTCGATGCTGTCGTTCCAGGGCGGCGTGCGGGTGCCTTCGTACACCGCGTCGAAGAGCGGCGTCGTCGGCATCACCCGGCTGATGGCCAACGAGTGGGCCGGCTACCGCATCAATGTCAACGCCATCGCCCCGGGCTACATGGCCACCAACAACACCGCGGCGCTGCGCGCCGACGAGTCGCGCAATGCGTCGATCCTCGAGCGCATTCCCGCGGGCCGCTGGGGCGTGCCGGACGATCTGGCCGGGCCGGTGGTGTTCCTGGCGTCTTCTGCTTCCGACTACGTCAATGGCTACACCGTCGCGGTCGACGGCGGCTGGCTCGCACGGTGATGGAAGCACTCCCCGGAAGGGGACAGGCCGCTGCAGGCGGCCAGGGGAGCGCGGTGCGGATCGGAGCCGCCCGGCCCGATCCGGGTTTCCCGGTCGGGTCGGGTAGCCCCCTCGGGGGGCGGCCGCCAGGCGGCCGGGGGTGAACATGTACTACGAAAACAAGCGCATCGGCTTTCTGTTCGTGCTGCCCTTCGTGCTGGGCGTGCTCGGCTTCAAGCTGTTCCCGTTCGTGATGAGCCTGGCGCTCAGCCTCACGGAGTACGACGTGTTCTCGCCGCCCCAATTCATCGGCGCGGCCAACTATGTCGAGATCGCGGCGAAGGACCAGGTGTTCAGGCAGTCGCTCGGCGTCACGCTGCTGTTCGTGGCGCTGGCGGTGCCGCTGCGCGTGGGCTTTGCGCTGTTCATCGCGCACGTGCTGAACTTCAAGCTGCGCGGCATCAACTTCTTTCGCTCGGCCTTCTACCTGCCGTCGATCCTGGGCGGCTCGATCGCGGTGGCGGTGCTGTGGCGCTTCATCTTCTCGCAGCGCGGGCTGGTCAACATGGTGCTGGCCCAGGTCGGCATCGAGCCGATCCTGTGGCTGGCCGACGAGCGCTGGTCGATCTGGACCGTCGTCACGCTGTTCACCTGGCAGTTCGGCTCGTCGATGGTGATCTTCCTGGCCGCGCTGCAGAACGTTCCGCAGTCGCTGTACGAAGCGGCCGAGATCGACGGCGCGAACAAGTGGCAGCAGTTCACCCGCATCACGGTGCCGCTGATCACGCCGGTGATCTTCTTCAACCTGATCATGCAACTGGTGCAGGGCTTCCAGGAATTCAACGGGCCTTACATGGTCACCGAAGGCGGGCCGCTGCACTCGACCTACGTGCTCAGCCTCTACATCTACGAGGAGTGCTTCAAGTACTTCAACCTGGGCTATGGTGCGGCGCTGTCGTGGGTGCTGTTTGCATTGGTCGCCGGATTGAGTGCGATCTCGTTCTGGACTTCCAAGTACTGGGTGTTCTACGCCGGTGAAAAGGAGACCCGGCCATGAGCGCCGCTGCCACCGACCTGGCCCCGCCGCTCACCCCGCGCGAGCGCCTGAGCCTGGCCTTGCGCTACCTCGCGCTGGGCCTCGTCGGCCTGGTGATGCTGTACCCCATCCTGTGGCTGGTGGGCGCCTCGTTCAAGAGCAATGCCGAGATCTTCGGCGAGATCGGCCTGCTGCCCTCGCACCTGGACTTCTCGGCCTATGCCAAGGGCTGGAAGACCAGCAGCGAATTCACCTTCGCGACCTACTTCCTCAATTCGTTCCTGATTGCCGTGCCGCGCATCGTCGTCACGGTGATCTCGTGCGTGCTGGTGGCCTACGCCTTCGCGCGCTTCGAGTTCTGGGGCAAGAAGCTGCTGTTCTCGGTGATGGTGACGACGATCATGCTGCCGCACATCATCCTGCGCATTCCGCAGTACCTGATGTTCAAGCAGTTCGGCTGGCTGGACGGCTACCTGCCGCTGATCGTGCCCTCGGCATTCGCCACCGACACCTTCTTCGTCTTCATGCTGGTGCAGTTCCTGCGCGGCATCCCGCGCGACATGGAAGAGGCCGCGACGATCGACGGCTGCAACCCGTTGCAGCTGCTGCTGTACGTGATCGTGCCGCTGCTCAAGCCCGCGATCGTCTCGGTCATCGTGTTCCAGTTCATCTGGACGATGAACGACTTCATGGGCCCGCTGATCTACCTGAGCTCGGTGGAGAAGTACCCGGTTTCGCTGGCGCTGAAGATGACCATCGGCGCCACCGAGGAAGTGGAATGGGCCAGCGCCATCGCGATCTCGGTCGTTGCGCTGCTGCCCTCGGTGGCGGTGTTCTTCGCCGCGCAGAAGCATTTCATCGACAGCGCCGCATCGAGCGGGATAAAGGGTTGACCCCGTGGCAGGCTTGAGTCTGAAGAAGATCGAAAAGGTCTACCCCAACGGCTTCAAGGCCGTGCATGGCGTGGACCTCGAGGTGCGCGACGGCGAGTTCATGGTCTTCGTCGGGCCCTCCGGCTGCGCCAAGAGCACGCTGCTGCGCATGGTGGCGGGGCTGGAATCGATCAGCGGCGGCGAGATGGTGATCGGCAACCAGCTGGTCAACACGCTGCCGGCCAAGCAGCGCGGCATCGCGATGGTGTTCCAGAACTATGCGCTCTACCCGCACATGAAGGTCTACGACAACCTCGCGTTCGGCCTGAAGCTGGCCGGCACGCCGAAGGCCGAGATCGATGCGCGAGTGAAGGACGCCGCTCGCCTGCTGGAAATGGAGCACCTGCTCGACCGCTACCCGAAGCAGCTGTCCGGCGGCCAGGCGCAGCGCGTGGCGGTGGGGCGGGCCATCGTCAAGCGACCCGAGGTGTTCCTGTTCGACGAACCGCTGTCGAACCTGGACGCCAAGCTGCGCGCTGCGATGCGGGTGCGCCTGACCGAGCTGCACCAGGCGCTGCGCGCGCAGGGCCGGCCGGCAACGGTGATCTACGTCACCCACGACCAGGTCGAGGCGATGACGATGGGCGAGCGCATCTGCGTGCTG
The DNA here is from genome assembly GCA_964641795.1 of uncultured Bordetella sp. Classification (GTDB taxonomy): domain Bacteria; phylum Pseudomonadota; class Gammaproteobacteria; order Burkholderiales; family Burkholderiaceae_C; genus Pseudaquabacterium. The sequence goes on from CAZXLI010000001.1 coordinate 82,519, forward strand.
AAGGAAGGCACGATCCAGCAGGTGGACACGCCTACCGCGCTTTATGAGCGGCCGGCGAATGCCTTCGTGGCCGGCTTCATCGGTTCGCCGGAGATGAACCTGCATCCGGTGCAGCTCGACCAGCAGGGCAGCGAGCTCGCGTTCGCCTGGGCCGGCCTGCGGCTGCCGTTGCCGGCAGCCAAGGCCGAGCGGCTGCGTGCGCGCGGCCAGGGCAGCGTGACGCTGGGCCTGCGCCCCGAGCACCTGGCCGCGATGCCCGGTGCGCCGGGTGCCTTGCCGGTGCCCGGCAGCCTGCGCTTCCTGGAGCACATGGGCAACGAGGTCTTCGTGCATGCCGAGCTGGGCGGGCTGCCGTTCATCGGCCGCGTGGCGCCCGAGGCGCTGGGCGATCTGGCGCACAAGCAGCGCGGCGACGCGCATGTGTTCCACCTGCAGATGAACGCCTGCCACGCCTTCGACGCGGCCAGCGGCGTCAACCTGCTGCTGTGACGACGATGATGCAGCGGCGCCGCGCCCTCGCCACGCTCGCCGCCGGCCTGGCCGCGCCGGCGGTGCACGCGGGTGAACCGATCACGCTGCGCTTCACCTGGTGGGGCGGTGGCGAGCGGCACCAGCGCACGCTGAAGGCGATTGCCGCGTTCGAGGCCCAGCACCCCGGCGTGAAGATCAGGCCCGAGTACATGGGCACCACCGGCTACCTCGAGAAGCTGACGATGCAGATGGTGGGCGGCACCGAGCCGGACATCATGCAGATCAACTGGGCCTGGCTGGCGATGTTCAGCCGCCATGGCGACGGCTTCCTCGACCTGAACCAGCAGCGCGCGCAGCTGTCGCTGGACCAGTTCAGCGAGGAAGAGCTGCGCATGGGGCTGGTGCAGGGCAAGTTGAACGGGCTGCCGCCTTCGTATTCGGCGCGCGTGTTCGTCTGGAACGAGGCCAGCTTCGCACGCGCCGGGCTGGCGCTGCCACGCAGCTGGGACGAGTTGTTCGCCGCCGGCCCGGCCTTCCGCGCCAAGCTCGGCGAGCAGGCCTACCCGATCGACGGCGAGCCCTACGACATGCTGCTGCTCGCGCAGGCCTACATCTTCCAGAAGTACGGCACGCCGTACGTGCATGCCTCGGGCGCGCGGGTGGCGATGAGCCCCGAGGCGCTGCTCGAATGGGTGCAGGTCTACCGCCGCCTCGCCGACAGCCACGTGGCGACGCCGCTGCGCTACCGCGCCAGCCTGGGCGGTGCCGAGAAGCCGCTGGAGCAGCAGCCCGACTGGGTGGTGGGCAACTGGGCCGGCAACTACACCTGGGACACCGCGCTGCGCCTGCGCCAGAGCACGCTGGATGCCCGGCAGCGGCTGGCCATCGGCGAGTTCCTGACGCTGCCCGATGCGCGCAACAGCGGCATGTTCGGCCGGCCGGCGATGCTGTATGCGCTCAGCAAGCGCAGCCGCCACCCCGAGATGGCCGCGCGCTTCATCAACTACCTGCTCACCGACCCCGAGGCGGCGCGCACGCTGGCGCTGTCGCGCGGCGTGCCCTCGGCGGCCAGCGCCTTCCGCGCGCTGGACGAGGCCAAGCTGCTGCCGCCGCTGGAGCTGGCGGCCTACCGGCAGATCAAGGCCCAGCGCGACGCGGGCCGCATCGAGCTGCCGTCCCCGAAGTTCGAGGACGCGCGCTTTCGCAAGTTCATGCGCGAGGTCTTCGAGCGCATCTCCTACGGCAAGCTCAGCGACCAGGAGGCGGCGCGCCGCCTGCTGGATGACGGCAACGCCCTCCTTTCCAGGATCAAGTGATGGCCACCGGCAAACACAGCGTGAGGACGCTCACTTTCGATGTCAGCAACGACCCCGACACCGGCGCCCGCGTCACGCGGCTGACGCCGGCCGACGTCACCTGCCACCGCAACTACTTCTACCAGAAGTGCTTCAGCAACGACGGCACCAAGCTGCTGTTCGCCGGTGAATTCGGGCCTGGGGACGACTGGCACTACCACTGGCTGGACCTGAAGACGGGCCACTGCCTGCAGCTGACCGACCAGCCCGAGGAGAACACCTTCGGCGGCTTCCTGAGCCCGGACGACCGCTGCCTGTACTTCGTGCGTGCCAAGCGGCAGCTGGTCCGGCTGGACCTGGCGACGCTGCAGGAGGAGGTGGCCTATGTCGTGCCCGAGGGCTGGGTCGGCTACGGCACCTGGGTGGCCAACTCGGCCTGCACCAAGATGGTCGGCATCGAGGTGCTGGCCAGCGACTGGTTCCCGCTGTCGGACTGGCAGAAGTTCCGCGACATGTTCTTCGCGAAGCCGCGCTGCCGGCTGATCCGCATCGACCTGGCCACCGGCGCGCGCGAGACCATCCATGAAGAGAAGGGCTGGCTCGGCCATCCGCAGTACCGGCCGTTCGACGACCGCACCGTGGCCTTCTGCCACGAGGGGCCGCACGACCTGGTCGACGCGCGCATGTGGTTCATCGACGAGGATGGCACCAACCTGCGCTGCGGCAAGCGCCATGCGCCGGGCGAGAGCTGCACGCACGAATTCTGGGTGCCCGATGGCTCGGCGATGGTCTATGTCTCGTACCTGAAGGGCCAGCCCGAGCGCTGGATCCGCTCGCTCGACCCGGTGACGCTGCAGGACAAGCCGCTGGTGAAGATGCCGCCCTGCTCGCACCTGATGAGCAACCACGACGGCACGCTGATCATCGGCGACGGCTGCGCCAGCCCGGCCGATGTCGACGACCAGGCCGGCTACACCATCGAGCCCGACCCCTACCTGCACCTGTTCGACCTGAAGGCCGGCACCGAGCGCCGGCTGGCCCGGCACGACAGCAGCTGGGGCGTCTACAAGGGCGACCGGCAGGTGACGCACCCGCATCCGTCGTTCACGCCGGACGAGCGGCAGGTGCTGTTCAGCTGCGACAAGGCCGGCGAGCCGGGCCTGTTCCTGGTGGATGTATGACTCCCCCCGCAGCGCCTTCGGCGCCTCCCCCCAGGGGGCGTCGCCAGCGGACCGGCGAAGCCGGTTCCGCGGCGCCTGCTGGCATCGGCCTGCGCCGCACGGTGGCGCGCTGCGCGGCGGGCAGCTGGCTGCTGGCCTTGGCTGGTGGGCTGGCCGGCTGCTCGCCGATGACGCCTGAAGTGAGCGGCACGGCGGATCGACCCCAGCTCAGCGACGCGCAGGCCTGGGCCTTCGGCCGCACGCAGGTGCTGGCCTCGTGGGATCCACTGGCCGACGCGGCTTTCGTCGAGGGCCGGGCGCCCGTCTTCCACTACCGCGTCGATCCGGCACGGGCCGATGGCCGGCGCGTGTTCGCCACCGTGCAGGCCGCGGTGAACCGCGCGCATGCCGAGGCGGCGGCGGGCCGGGCGGCGGCGCCGCGGCTGGTGATCGGCATCGCGCCGGGTCGCTACGAGGAACTGGTGTACCTGCCCGCCGGCCCGGTGCCGATCAGCCTGTGGGGCGAGGGCACGGACGCCTCGGCGGTGCGCATCGAGGCCACGCTCGATGCCGGCCTGCCGGCGGCCGAGTACGCCCAGCGGCACGGCCCGGTGTTCGAGGCACCGGCCCTGCACGCCGACATCGCCGCGATGTACCGCAGCTGCCTGCGCGCGCCGACGCTGGGCACCGGGTGCAGCGCGGTGCTGTGGACCCAGCGCGCCGGCACCCAGCTGCGCGGGCTGACCCTCGCCAACGGATACGACCAGCGCCGCGGCGGTGCGCCGCGCCAGCCCACCGGCCAGCACCAGGCGCTGGCGCTGAAGGCCGAGAACGCCGACCAGCTGCAGCTCGAGCAGGTGCAGCTGCTGGGCCACCAGGACACGCTGTACCTCGCGGGTGGCCTGCCCGCACCGCGCGCCTTCGTCCACCGCAGCCTGGTGGCCGGCGACATCGATTTCATCTTCGGCCCGGCCACCGCCTACTTCCTGCGCAGCGAGATCCGCTGGGTCGGTGCGCTGCGCGGCATGAAGGCGGGCTATGTCGCGGCGCCGAACACCGCGCTAGCCACCCCCCATGGCTTCGTCTTCGAGGACTGCGACTTCACGGCCCAGCCGCCCGCGCCGGCCGGCGGCGTCTACCTCGCGCGGCAATGGTTCAGCGGCGCACGCTGCAGCCCGTACAGCCGGCGCGGCGATGTGTGCACGCTGGCGGACAAAGACAGCGGCCACGGCCCGACCACGCTCAGCCGTGCCACGCTGGAAGGCGTGGGCAAGATGGCCGTGCTGCGCTCGCGCCTGGGCGCCCACCTGCAGCGCGAGACACCCTGGTCGCCCTGGCAGGCCGACCGCATGGCGCGCAACCACCGGCCGGTGCAGCGCGACAGCGAGGATTTCTGGCGCCACTTGCAGGCCGCGGGCGTCGACCCGGCGACCTGGGGCTACCGGCGCATCGCGCCGCCGCAGGTTTTTCTGGCCGAGTACCGCAACAGCGGGCCGGGCGCCCTGGCGCCACCCGCCGAATTTGCCGGTTTCCAGGCAGAATCGCCATTTTGAAACGCCATATCAAATCGGTCGAAACGATGATGGACGACGACGCGCTCGACTCGAAGCAGCCCGAATCGGTGGCGGCGGTACTGAAGGTGTTTGCCATCCTGCAGGCACTGGGCGAGCGCGACGAGACCGGCATCTCCGACCTCTCGATGCGCCTGGCGATGCCCAAGGCCACGATCTACCGCTTCCTGCAGACGATGAAGAGCCTGGGCTACGTGCGCCAGGAGGCCGACAGCGAGCGCTACGGCCTGACGATGCGCATGTACGAGCTCGGCACCAAGGCACTGCAGTACCCGAACCTGATCGACCTGGCCAAGGGCCACATGCAGACGCTGGCCGACCAGACCGGCGAGACGGTGCACCTGGGCACGCTGATCGACAGCGAGATCATCTACGTGCACAAGGTCGATTCGCGCCACATGCTGGGCATGTACTCGCGCGTTGGCCGCCGCGCGCCGCTGCACTGCACGGCCATCGGCAAGGTGCTGCTGGCCTGGGAAGATCCGGCGCGGGTCGAACGCATCCTCGAAGGCTGCGACTTCAAGCGTTACCGCGAGAAGACCATCACCAGCCGCAAGGCCTACCTCGAGGAACTGCAGCGCACCCGCGCGCAGGGCTTCGGCCAGGACCGCGAGGAGTTCGACGACCACATCCGCTGCGTCGCGATCCCGATCTTCGACCGGCTCAACCAGCCGGTGGCGGGCCTCTCGGTCAGCTTCCCGACCTTCCGCTTCAACGAAGAGAAGGAGCCCGCGCTGGTGCAGATGCTGACGCAGGCCAGCCGGGTGATCTCCGGCCAGCTGGGCTGCACGCAGTTTCCGCTCGATCCGCCGGCGCCGGCGGCCAAGCGTCGATAGCACCGGCAAGCCCTGCGCCAACGCCCACCGGGCACCGATGCAGCGCGGCGGCCGCGACGCGCTCAGAAGGGCGACTGCGGCCGGCCGGTGTGCGCGTGCATCGCGAACAGCGCGAAGTTGTCGGCGTTGTGCATGCGCTGGGCGTGGGGCAGGCGTCAGCCTGCGCAACCGCCAGCGCGCAGGCGTGACGTCTTCAACGCCCGGCATGCGGACTCCCTCGCTTGTCGGCTTGCCTGGCAGGATGCGGAAATGACTCGCCAAGTGAGCGTCCATGGAGGTTCAGGCGAGCATCGCTGCCAAGGCCTGCACGGTGCGCCAGTTGCGCGCCGTGGTCGGGGCGCCGATGCATTTGTCGATGTAGGCGGGCGTCAGCCTGGACTTGGCCACGCCGCCGGCGAAGTGCATCCACACCCCGTCGCGCACCGCCGTCACCGATTCGCCCGGCGCCGCACGTTCGCGCAGACGGGCCTGGGCGTCCGCTGCCGGCGGCGCGTTGGCCAGCAGCAGCATCACGCGGTTCGGTGTGGTGGCCGAGGCGTCGGCGAAGGGGTTGTCGGCGAGGTACGGTGCCCATTGCGCGGCGCTGCGCACGATCACGTCGCTATGGAAGCCGAAGTGTTCGGTGATGGCCTGCTCGAGCCGGCGTGCGGCGGCGGCCGGATCGCCGGCCACCCGCGCCACCAGGTTGCCGCTGGCCAGGTAGGTGCGCGCTTCGGCCAGGCCCAGTTGGCCGGCCAGTTCGCGCAGCGCGGCCATCGGCAGCTGGCGCTGGCCGACATTGATGGCGCGCAGCAGCAGCACGCTGCGTTCGGCGGTGGCGGGCGGGGCGGTTCGTTCGGCGGCGCGTGGCATGGCGCGATACTAGAGCGCGGTCCACCCCAACCGTTCGATGCCACCGGCCACCCTGATCCCGTTGCAGGCGCACTACTTCGTCGACGATCGGGCGCCGTGGTGCCCCGAGATCGACGACGGCCTGCCGTGCTTTGGCGGCGAGACCGGCGATGTGATGGTGCCGACGCACCCGGCGTCATGATCACGCATCCTTTCCACTCCCCGCCCAGGACATGTCACCCCCATGATCAGCCTCGAATTCCTCGTCACCTCGTTCATCGTCGTGCTGGTGCCGGGCACCGGCGTGGTCTACACGGTGTCCACCGGCCTCACCCAGGGCCGGCGCGCCAGCGTGTGGGCGGCGCTGGGCTGCACCGCCGGCATCGTGCCGCACCTGCTGGCCACCGTGCTGGGCCTGGCTGCGTTGATGCACACCAGCGCACTGGCCTTCCAGCTGCTGAAGCTGGCGGGCGTGGCCTACCTGTTCTACGTGGCCTTCGCCACCTGGCGCGACCGCTCGGCCTTTGCGGTGGATGGCAGCCTCGCGCGCAGCAGCGCCTCGGGCCTGGTGCTGAAGGCCTTCCTGATGAACATCCTGAACCCGAAGCTGACGATCTTCTTCCTGGCGTTCCTGCCGCAGTTCGTCGAGCCCGGCGCGGCGCACCCGCTGCTGCAGCTGATGGGCCTGAGCGCGGTGTTCATGGCGATGACCTTGGCGGTCTTCGTGGGCTACGGGCTGATGGCCCATGCCTTCCGGCACCGGGTGATCGAATCGGCGCGGGTGCAGCGCTGGCTGCGGCAGGGCTTTGCCGCCGCGTTCGCCGCTTTGGGCGCGCGGCTGGCGTTCAGTGAGCCGTGAAGCGGAGCGCGCAGCCCGTCAGAACGACTTGCGTGCCAGCTTCTCGTGCAGGCCGTTGACGGTCATCAGCGCCGCGCTGCCGTAGTAGCGGTGGTACTCGGCCACCATCTCGCCCTTGATGATCACCGGGTCGGTGGCCACCAGCTGCCTGGCCGCGTCGATGTCCGGCACCGCCAGCACGAACAGGCCGCGCCAGCCATCGACGCCGTCCAGCGGCCCGGCCAGGGCCAGCTTGCCTTCGCCGGCCAGCCGTTTCATGTTCGCGAAGTGGCCCTTGAACATCTCGTCGCGTTCGGGGCCGGGCGGCAGCGGTGTCGGGCTGGTCTTCAGGATCACCAGCACGTAGCGCTTCATGCCGTAGTCGTCGGCACCGAGCGACTTGGCCGGCGCCGCGTCGAAGCCGACCGGCGGCGGTGCTTCAGCCGGCGCCGGGCTGCCCTGTGCGTGGGCGGTGCCGGCCAGCAGCACCAGGGCCAGGCCGGCGGCCTGCAGCGGGGAGGGCAGCGAGAGCATGGACATCGGGCTCGACCTTCGCGTGGGGTGGTTCCTGTTCATGCTACGCGAACCGCCGCGCTACGATGCGCCACGGCGGCTGCCGGAGGGCCGCACACGATGCTGACCTTGTACCGACTCGACGGGCCGCACAAGGCCTACTGGCAGACCTGGCAGGACGCCAGCGGCGAGCACATCGTGCACTGGGGCACGCTCGGCACGCCGGGCGATTCGCGGGCCCTTCGTCCGCTGCATCCGAACCGCGACCCGCTGGCGCTGCAGGTCGAGCTCGACGCGCAGCGCGCGGCCGGCTTCGTGGAGATCGATGCCGACGAAATGCACCGGCTGCGCGTGCAGGGCCGGCCGGCGCTGGACGACGAGCACCGCCAGCGGGCCTGGCACGAACTGGGGCGCCAGCTCGGCGATACCGGCCTCGGCCACTGCGAGCCGTTGGCGCCGGCCGCCGCCGGTGCCGAGGCGACGACGCTGTACTGCCGGGTCGTCGACGTGCCGTTGGCGCGGCAGGGCATCGCGCAGGCGCTGGGCGCCTGGTTCGAGGGTGGCCTGCACTGCGAGGCGGTCGACGACGACGGCCGCGTCGTGGCCGCCTGACACCCGCATCGCCGGCCACCATGGCTTCGCGACGACCACCGGCAGCGCCGCCACAGGCCGCACAGGCGGCGGACGCCGAAGCGCGACTGGCCGAGTTCATCGCCCAGTACAGCCCCGACGTCGGCCGCCAGCTGATGGCCTGCCGCCAGCGCCTGCAGGCCCTGGTGCCGCGCGGCTACGAGCTGGTCTACGACAACTACAACGCGCTGGCGATCGGCTATGCCACCACCGACAAGGCCGGCGGCGCGGTGATCTCGCTGGCCGCGTACCCGCGCTGGGTCACGCTGTTCCTGCTGCATGGCGCCGGCCTGCCCGACCCCGAGCACCTGCTGGAAGGCAGCGGCAGCCGGGTGCGCAGCATCCGTTTGCGCGGCCCCGACGACCTGGACCGCCCCGCGGTGCAGAGCTTGATCGCGCTGGCACTGGCGCCGGCAGCCGCGGCCTTTGCGCAGGCGCCGCCCCTGAGCCTGCTGATCAAGTCGGTGTCGCCCAAGCAGCGGCCACGGCAACCGAATCCAGGCACCGGCCGCGGGCATTGAGCCGGCGGTGGGTGGCGGCTGCGATCCGATCGATACTGCGTGCCGGACATAGAGGCAGGAGCACATGTGATGGCAATGGTGGAGGTGAGCTGGTGGCTGTTCATCGTGGCCTCGGTGCTGCTGATCGTCACGCCGGGCCAGGACATGATCCTGGTGATGTCGCGCTCGATCGCGCAGGGGCCGGGCGCCGGGGTTGCGACGGCGGCCGGCGTCAGCGTCGGGCTGGTCGGGCACACGGTGCTGGCCACGCTGGGGCTGGGCGCGATCCTGCGCACTTCCGAGTGGCTGTTCCTGGCGCTCAAGCTGGTCGGCGCGGCGTACCTCGTCTACCTGGGCGTGCAGCTGCTGCGCACCCGGCAGCAGGAGCTGGCGGTGAACGCCGGCGCGCCGCGCTCGTTGGGCCGCCTGTTCTTCGACGGCGCGCTGTCCAACGTCTCGAACCCGAAGATCGCGGTGTTCTATTTCGCCTTCCTGCCGCAGTTCGTGCAGCCGGGCGCGGCGCATCCCACGCTGTCGGTGTTCGCGCTCGGGCTGGTGTTCGCGGGGCTCACCTTCGTCGTCAAGGGGCCGGTGGGCCTGGGCGCGGGCCTGTTGTCGGCCTGGCTACGCCAGCGGCCCCGCGTGCTGCAGGGCCTGTACCGCGGCAGCGGCGCGGTGCTGCTCGGGCTGGGGCTGAAGCTGGCCTTCGAGCGGCGGTCCTGATCTCCGCGCGCTGAGGTCGGCGATGCACATCCCCGGCGGCTGCCACTGCGGCAACATCCGCTTCACGCTGCACTGGGCACCCGAGCCCGCCGAAATCCCGGCACGGGCCTGCACCTGCTCGTTCTGCGTCAAGCATGGCGGCGTGTGGACCTCCTGCCCCGGCGGTGCGCTGGACGTGAAGGTGCGCGATGACGCTCGTGTCTCGCGTTATGAGTTCGGCACCCGCACCGCGCAGTTCCACGTCTGCACCGGCTGTGGCGTGGTGCCGCTGGTCACCAGCCGCATCGACGGGCGGCTGTACGCGGTGGTCAGCGTCAACGCGCTCGAAGGCGTCGACCCCGCGCTTCTGAAGCGCGCCTCGGCCTCCTTTGACGGCGAAGACGAAGCGGCGCGCCTGGCGCGGCGCGCGCGCCACTGGATCGGCGACGTCCGGTTCTGAATGGACCCCTGCGGCCCTGCGGGCCGGTCCCCCAAGGGGATCAGCCTGACTGGGCAACCCGGATCAGGCTGAGCGCACCTTGGCTCAGGCCGGCACCAGAAGCTGCACCGCGGCGGCGGTGTTCGAGATCGGGATGTGGTACGTGCGGTGCAGTTCCTGCGCACGCTGCGGGCCCAGCGTGCCGCGCGCGGCCAGCCAGTTGAGCAGCTCGATGCCTTGCGTGCCGACCTCGCGCACCAGCGCGTTGATGTCGAACTGCGTGGCCCAGGCCGGCTCGTCGACCAGGCTGTCCAGGAAGCGCCGGTCGAAGCCGGCGTTGATGTGCCCGGCGCGCTCGCCTTCGAGCTGGTGCGACAGGCCGCCGGTGCCCAGCGCCAGCACGCGGGCATCGCTTTCCCACGCCGCGATCGCGCGGCCCACCGCCTGGCCCAGCTGCCAGCAGCGGCGTGCCGAGGGCAGCGGGAACAGCACGGTGTTCAGGCAGATCGGCACCACCTTCACCGGCCAGGCCTGGTCGGGCCACAGCAGCTTCATCGGCAGCGTGAAGGCATGGTCGACCAGCATCTCCTGGCAGGTGACGATGTCGAAGTCCTCGGCCACCAGCGATTCCACCAGGTGCCACGAGAGATCCTCGGCCCCGGCGAAGGGTGCATAGGGCGGCAGGCCCCAGCCCTCGTCGGCATTGCGGTAGGCGGGCGCAGCACCCACCGCAAAGGTCGGCATCTTGTCGAGGAAGAAGTTCAGCCCGTGGTCGTTGTAGAACACCACCGCGATGTCGGGCCGCGTCTCGGCCACCCAGCGCCGAACTGGCGGAAAGGCGTCGAAGAACGGCTTCCAGTAGGCCTCCTGCTCGCGGCCCTTGGCGATGGCGCCGCCGATGGCCGGCACGTGCGAGGTGTAGAGGTTGCCGATGATGCGGGCCATGGTCAGGCCTCCTTCGCGCTGGATTGGCCGGCCGCAACCAGACGGGCCTGGAACTCGGACTTGCTGACGCCGGTCTGCTGCGCGCCGATGTCCTGCATGTCCAGCCCGAAGATGCCGGCCAGCTTGGCCAGGTAGTAGGCGTTGCCGCCGGCTTGCAGCATCTGCAGCACCTGGCGGCTGCGCACCGCTTCGCGCTGCTCGGGGGTGAGGCCGAAGCGCGCGCAGTAGCCGTCTTCATCGGCCAGGAAGGCCGCGCGGTTGGCGGCGTCGTTGAACGAGAAGCACATCTTGTTCAGCGCATAGCCCTTGCGGGCGGCGCGCGAGTCGAACAGCGGCGTGCCGGGAATGTCGGTGTGGATCTGGCGTGCGGCGGCCATAGGAAAGCCTTTCGGGCAGCGGGTGTGCGGGGCAGTCTAGGAAGCGGCTTTCCGCCGACATTTGCGGCAGGTCAAGTCGCGCCGGACCACAGCCATCGCAGGAACGCATAGCTGAAGTGCGCGAGCGGCATGCGGCCGATGGCCGCAGCGGCATCAGGCGGCGCGTTGCAGCAGCTGCGCCACCACCGCGACGGCGATGACCTGCGGTTCCTTGCCGGGGATGCCGGGCACGCCGATCGGGCAGGTCAGGCGCGCCAGCGTGTCGGGCGCGATGCCGCGTTCGGCGAAGCGGTGCAGGAACTTCGCGCGCTTGGTGGCCGAGCCGATGAGGCCGAGGAAGCCGAAGTCGCCGCGACGCAGGATCGCCTCGGTGATGCGCTGGTCCAGCGCGTGGCTGTGGGTCAGCACCAGGTAGAAGGCGCCGGGCGGCGCGGCATCGACTTCGGCTTCCACCGGTTCGACGCACAAACGTTCAATGTGAGCGGCCGAGGGCGTCTGCGGAAACTCGCTGTCGCGCTCGTCGATCCACTGCACCCGGCAATGGATGCCTTCGAGCAATTGCGCGATGGCCCGGCCGACATGGCCGGCGCCGTACAGCTGCAGCGTGAACAGCGGCGGCCGCAGTGGCCAGCAGGCCAGCGTGCCGGCATCGAAGCGCTCGAACACGAGCTGCAGCGCGCCGCCGCAGCACTGGCCGAGCGTGGGTCCGAGCGCGATCTGCTGCACCAGCGGCAGCGTCGGCGTACCGGCCAGCAACTGCCGCGCCGTGGCGATCGCCTGCCATTCGAGATGCCCGCCGCCGATGGTGCCGAGCACCGCATGTTCGCCCACCAGCATGCGGGTGCCGTCGCCGCGCGGCACCGAGCCCCGGCTGCGCTCGACCCGCACCTCGATCGCTGGCACGCGCTGCGCGAGCCACTGCGCGGCCGCGGCCCGCAGCGCGGTGTCGGTGGGAACGGCATGCGGTCCGGTCGGCACGCCAGGTGCTCCCAACGCGGCCCGCGTGTCGGTGAGAGCGAGGGTTCTCATCGACCAAACTCCATTGATGGCTTGCGGTCCGGACCGGTCGTTGCATTGCGGGTGGTCTGCAGAGGTCGGCGCGACAAAGGCGCGGGCGGGCAGGCCGCAGCGCGCGACGCAGGCGGTCGGCCTTGCAGGCCGACT
>CAZXLI010000002.1:0-86911 GCA_964641795.1 uncultured Bordetella sp.
CTCGATGGCCGAGGCCGCGCGCCAGATGCGTGCGGCGTCGCGGCTGTAGAGGTAGGCCGCCAGGCCGAACTCGGTGGCGTTGGCCATCGCCATGGCGTCTTCGTCACGCTCGAACCTGAACAGCGGCGCCACCGGGCCGAAGGTCTCCTCGCGCGCGATCGCCATCGCGGGCGTTGCGCCGGTGATCACCGTCGGCTCGAAGAAGCGGCCACCCAGCGCGTGCCGCTGGCCGCCGTGCAGCACCGTGGCGCCTTGGGCTGTTGCATCGGCGATGTGATCTTCCACCTTGGCCACCGCCGCATCGTCGATCAGCGGCCCGAGTTGCACGCCCGCTTCCAGGCCGTTGCCCACGCGCAGTGGGCCGACGCGCGCGACCAGCCTGGCCGCGAAGGCCTCGTAGACGCCCGCCTGCACCAGCACCCGGTTGGCGCTGATGCAGGCCTGGCCGGTGTTGCGGAACTTCGCTGCCACCACGCCATCGGCCGCGGCATCGAGGTCCGCGTCGTCGAAGATGATGAAGGGCGCGTTGCCGCCCAGCTCCATCGAGCACTTCTTGATCGTGGCGGCCGCCTGCGCCAGCAGCACGCGGCCGACTTCGGTCGAGCCGGTGAAGGTGATCTTGCGCACCAGCGGGTGCGAGCTGAGTGGACCGCCGATCGCCCGCGTGTCGTTGCCGGTGACCACGTTGAACACGCCAGCGGGCACCCCGGCGCGGTGCGCCAGCTCGGCCAGTGCGAGTGCGGTCAGCGGCGTCTGGCTGGCCGGCTTGACCACCATGCTGCAGCCGGCGGCCAGTGCCGGCCCGGCCTTGCGGGTGATCATCGCGGCCGGAAAATTCCACGGCGTGATCGCGGCGCAGACGCCGATCGGCTCCTTCAGCACCACGATGCGCGCGGTGTCGCGCGGCGCCGGCATGACGTCGCCGCGCACGCGCTTGGCCTCTTCCGAGAACCACTGCAGGAAGGACGCGGCATAGTCGACTTCCACCTTCGCTTCGGCGAGCGGCTTGCCTTCTTCCAGCGTGATCAGCGTGGCGAGATCGTCGCGGTGCTGCAGCATCAATTCATACCAGCGCCGCAGGATCTCCGAGCGGGCCTTGGCGGTGGTCTGCCGCCAGCCCAGGAACGCCTGGTGCGCGATGCCAATCGCATGGGCGGTCTCGGCCTCCTTGAAACGTGGCAGTTCCGCCAGCACCTCGTCGTTGGCGGGGTTGCGCAGGACATAACGGCCATGAGACGTGGCATCAACCCATTCGCCGCCGACGAAGGCGCTGCTGCGCCAGAGCGCCGGGTCTTTCAGCAAGTCACGCATGCTCGGCTCCTTCAGCACGGGTAGCGGCCGGCCATGAAGGCCGAGTCGGGATCGGACGTGACCTCGCAGCCCGAGGCCACCAGGCCCTGGCGCAGCGACTTCATGAAGCGGTCCGGAATGCGCAGCGTGGGCGCGCGCAGCGGGCCGCCGTTGAAGCCGGCCAGCCAGTCCTGGTACTTCCACTGCGTGCGATTGAGCGCGCCGATGGCCGGCGCGGAAGCGGCCGACGCCGCCATGTTGGCCTGGCGCGCGGGGTTGACCTGCCAGTACAACGCCATCGCTTCCTCGAAGCGGCCGCTGCGCGCCAGCTCGAAGGCGCGCGGGTAGTAGTCGCCCATCCACTGCGTGTTGCTGGTGCCGGAGAACTGCAGCTTCATCAGGCTCATCAGCGGGATCGCATCGGCCTCGATCGGGCAGCTGATGACCACCTGCTCGCGGAAGTGGTGGTACATCTCGCAGATGCCCGCCGGCAGCGGGAAGCCTTGTTCCGACTTGATCGCGACGACATTGGGGCAGTCCTTCAGCAGCCGGGCGATCAAGGCCACCGACATGCCGGCGGGGTGCACGCGCTCGAAGCCCCAGGTGGGGATCGGGAACAGCATCACGCCCAGGTTGGTGGCATCGCAGAAGGCCTTGGTGTAGTCGTAGATGTCCTGTTCGGATGTCGGCCAGAAATTCGACGGGTAGGACAGCAGCACCAGGTCGGCACCGGCTGCCTCGGCGAGCTTGACCGCCTCGATGTTGTCGGCCAGCGTGCCGAAGGCGGCATGGAAGAACAGGCCCAACTTGCCGCCCGCCGTCTCACGCGCCCAGGCGGTGAACTGGGCGTTCTCTTGCGCGGTGATCGCCACTTCCGAACACAGCAGCGTGTAGCGGAAGCCGAGCTTCACCACGCGCTCGATGTCGTGGCGAATGCCGCGTTCGTTCAGCGACTTGAGATCGGCGCTGTAGCTGGGGATGGTGACGGCCGAGCAGCCGGTGAGCTGGTCACGCGCCCAGGCACGGGCGTCTTGGCGTTGGTAGGCGGGCATGGTGGATCTTGGGAGTGAGGGGGATTACTTGGCGACGGGCACGATGCTGTGGACCAGCTCGGTGCCCAGGCCGCGGGCGCGGGCGCGCGCCAGCAGCATCTCGGCGGTGATGATGTCCTGCAGCCCGGAGCCGACAGACTTGTAGACGACGATGTCTTCCGGCCTGCGCGTGGCGGTGCCCGCGACGAAGTCGGCCAGCGAGATCAACTTCGCGGCGCAATCGATGCCCGCACGGGTGGCGGCGATCATGTCGCCGGTGTCGTGCACCACTTCCTCGGGCATGTCGGCGATCACGCATGCGGCACGGGCGATCACCTGCTCGTCGACCTCTCGCTGCTCGGGCAGCGTGGAGCCGATGGAGGCCACGGTCATGCCCGGCGCCAGCCAGTCACCGCGCAGTACCGGACTCTCGTCACGGCTGCGTGCGGCGCAGAGCACCACATCCGCACCGGCCATGGCTTGCTGTGGTGTTTCCGCCGCCTCGACGGTCAGGCCGTGCTCGTCGCGGAATGCGGCGGCGAATTTCTCGCGGCTGGCCTGCGTGGGGCTGAACACCCGCGCGCTCGCGATGGGGCGCACCGCCGCGAGTGCGGCGAGCAGCCCGCGGGCTTCGAAGCCGGAGCCGATAGCGCCAACGTGGAGCGGCCTGCGCGGCGCGGCGGCGTCCACCGCCACGGCAGTGGTGGCCGCGGTGCGGATACCGGTGATCCGGTTGCCGTCGATCAGCGCGGCCAGCGCCATCGTCTGCTGGTCGAACAGCGAGATCAGGTAGCTCGCGCGCCGCGCCTTCATGCCGGCGGCAATGAGCTTGCAACCCATGTGGCCGCCGCTGGGGGAGACGGCGGTGAGGCTGCGCAGCCACAGGCCGTCGCCGCGCGCCATCGAGCGTGGCGGCACCATGGCCGGCGCGATCGGGCGCGCGTAGGCGGCGTGCAGCGCATCGAAGGCGGCCCGCCAATCCGCCAGCTGCGCAACGTCGTCGTCGCTGAGGAAAAGGGTCGGCGCGACCTGCATCGCCGACGCGTTCGAATGGGTTCCCAACGCAGTCTCCAGTGTGTGGAGACCATGCTAGGCAGGCGAGGCATCGCGAGGTAGAGGCCGCGCGCGAAAGCAGCTTTCCGATTAGCGGATGGCCGGCGGCAAAGTGGCCATACGACGACCCGCAGCGCCGACATCACCAGTTCTTCTGATGAATGGGACTAGGCGCCTGATGCCGGGCTCACTCACACTATGGCCAGGAAGCCGCATGAAGACTCACTTCTTGGCATTGCACCCGATCGAGCGACCCGCTGGGTTACCCGATCGATCGCGTGGCCCCTGTGCAGCCCCGCTCAGCGCTCAAGCGCAGCACATCCGCACCGGGTCGCGCGCACCGTTGCGCCAACGGCTTGATGGTCGCCAGCCACCGGATATTTGCCGTTGCGCGGCGGCTGCCTCTGCTCTAGTCTGGCGCGAACGCAAGACCTTCGTGAGGAGGGGATGATGCGCGGAACGGATCGTCTTCGCCGGGTCTCCTGGAGGCTTGCGGGTGGCCTGGTGGCATGTTTCGTAGTGGCCTGCGGCGGGACTGACAGTGATGCACCGAGCCCAACCAGTTTGGCGGCAGCGCAGGACTTGGCCTCGCGTGCCGGCCGCACGGCGGTGGTCACGACCGACGACTTCGGGCAGTTGCAGCGCCGTCGGGCACTGGCCACCGCCTCGGGGACGGCGCTGACGGCCGACGCGATCGCGCTGTTCGACTTCGGCGAGTCCAACTTCAAGCAGTTTTTCCCCAGCCACCAACCCGACAAGGTGGCAGGCGGTCTGGCCTATCGCTATTACCCCGAGACGGGCGCCTACCTGATCGTCGATGCGTCATCACAGATCTATGTGTTCGGCGGGCCTTTCGGTCACACCCTGGTGCTCGTCGGCAAGATCAGTGATTACCTGGTGAGCCCCTGCGTTGCGGTGAGCACCGGGTTCCAGGTGTCCAAGCTCGACGTTCCCCCGGTGATCGACGGCGGCGGTGATGGGAGCGGTGATGGCGGCGGCGACGGTGGTGGCGCCGGTGGTGCGAGCGGCGAGGGGGCGATCCGCTACGCCGACGTTCGGGTGTACGACGCCAACGGCCGACAGATCGGCGCGGCCGCGTCGGATGAGCGCGGCCTGGTGCGGCTGAAGGCCTGTGGTGCCAGTGGCCCGTTCCTGGTGGAGTTTGCGGGCAACGAGCGTGCGCAGTACTTCGACGAGGCCATCGCCCTGCGCGACAACTCCGATGCCGAAGCCTGGCGCCCGTTCCCGGCCACCGAAGCGTTGCGGGCCTACGTCGAGAATCTGAGCGACCACCACGTCGGCGTGTCGATGATGACGCACGTGGCGGCGCAGGAGATTCTGGGCAACGCCTCGCCGGCCGCTCTGCAGGGCCGGCGTGCGACGGCGCTGGCCGCGGCCGCGCGCGAGGGCCGCGTCCTGTCGGCGCCCAAGGTCACCGCCGCCATGGTGCGCGCGGCCAATGAGCGCAGCCGTGCCCTGTTCAACCAGCACCTGGCCGCCACCGGCCTTGCCGTCGACGACGTGACGCAGGCACCGGCCTTGTCGTACAGCCTGGATTCGATGCGGGCCTTCGGCGATAACCGGCGCGGCCGCTATGGCCAGGCGCTGACCGCCCTGGCCAAGACGGCGGCGCAGTTCAATGCCGCGCTGCCCAGCCCCGCCCGCGAGATGACCAAGCAGATCACGCGCGACCTGACGGACGGCGTGGTCGACGGCAAGGACAGCACCGGCGCCGCGGTGTCGGTGTCGACCGTGACGGCCGCCTACGACACCAGCCGGCTGCCGGCCACGCTGGCGAATTCGGCGCTGGGGCAACTGGTGACCGAGGTGGCGGGGGCCGGGTCGATCCAGTTCGTGTCCTCATCGGCACAGGCCGTCGCCTGCGGCAATGGGTCGGGCACCTGCTATCCCTACGGCAGCGTCGTCACGCTGCAAGCGGCGGCCGAATCCGGCGCCGAATTCAAGGGCTGGGGCGGCGCCTGCGCGGGCACCTCGTCGACCTGCCAGGTGGTGATGTCCGGCGACAAGAAGGTGTCGGCCGGCTTCGGCAAGCCCGGGGGGCTGCCACTGGGCGTCACGGTCGCGGGGTCGGGCAAGGTGGTCTCGGCACCGGCCGGGATCGCGTGCCCGGCCACCTGCACAACCAACTTCGCAGCGGGCAGCACCGTGACGCTGACCGCGACACCATTGTCGGGCGGCCGCTTCATCGGCTGGGGCGGTGCGTGTTCCGGCAACAGCACCACCTGCAGCGTGACCGTCGATGCGTTCAAGACGGTGTCGGCCACTTTCCAGAATGCCAGCGCGGCCTTGAATGTCACCTTGGACGGCACGGGCACCGGTACGGTGTCGTCAACGGCTTCGAACCTGGCGTGCGAGCAGAACTGCAGCAAGTCGTACCCGGTCGGCACGCGGGTCACCCTGGTGGCCACGGCAGTGCCGGGCTCGGCGTTCTCCGGTTGGTCAGGGGCGTGCAGCGGGCTGACCACCTGCACGGTCAACCTGGATGCGGCCAAGTCGGTCACGGCCACCTTCAACGTCACCACCTACCGGTTGGCGGTGACCAAGGCCGGCACGGGCCTGGGCACCGTGACGGGCCTCGGACTGGCCTGTGGCGCGGTGTGCACCGTGAACTACCTGGTTGGCACCAGCGTGACGCTGCTGGCCGCGGCGGACAGCAACTCGGTGTTCACCGGCTGGGGCGGGGCCTGCAGCGGCACGGCGCCCACCTGCACGGTCAGCCTGGATGCGGCACGCTCGGTGACGGCGAACTTCACGGCCACCGCCTTCACGCTGACGGTGGCCAAGACCGGCACCGGCAACGGTAGCGTCACCGGCGGCGGCATCGCCTGCGGCACCACCTGCAGCATCAATGCCAAGGTGGGTGCCGTGGTGACGCTGGCGGCCACGCCCGAAAGCGGCTCGGTGTTCAACGGATGGGGCGGTGCGTGCAGCGGGTCGGCCTCCACCTGCACGGTGACGATGGATGCGGTCAAGACGGTCACGGCCACGTTCACGTCCAGCGTGCTGACGCTCACCGTGGTCACCACGGGCACCGGCAACGGCTCCGTCACCTTGAGTCCCTACTCCTACTGCAACCCCGTCCTGAACGGTGCCGGGGTCGGCAGCACCTGCCTGGCCAACGTGACGGCGGGCGTCACCCTGACGCTGACCGCTGCGGCCAGCCCCGGTTCGGCCTTCATCGGCTGGAGCGGTGCGTGTTCGGGCACCGCACCGACCTGCAGCTTCACGATGGACACGGCCAAGTCGGTGACCGCCAATTTCACGCAGGTCGCGCCCAGTGCCTATGCGCTGACCGTGGCCAAGGCTGGCACGGCCAGTGGGACGGTCACGTCGGCGCCCGCCGGGATTTCCTGCGGCAGCACCTGCACGGCGGACTTCACGGCAGGGTCCAATGTGACCTTGACGGCCATGGCCCCCACCGGGGTGTCGTTTGCAGGCTGGAGCGGCGCGTGCAGCGGCAGCGCATCAACCTGCACGGTGACGATGAATGCCGCCAAATCGGTGACGGCCACCTTCGTGCCGAGTTCGCCGACGACGCTGTCGATGACGGTGTCCAAGGCCGGCACGGGCACGGGCACCGTCACCTCGTCGCCCTCGGGCATCAGCTGTGGTGCCACCTGCACGGCCGCCTTCCTGTCGGGCTCCACCGTCACGCTGACAGCCACCCCGGGTGCCAGCTCGACATTCGTCGGCTGGACCGGCGCATGCGTCACCGCTGCCACCAACTGCACGACGACGATGAATGCAGCCAAGTCGGTGACCGCCACGTTCAACACGGTTTCGGGCTACAGGATTCGAGGAACGATTGCCGGGTTGCCGACGGCTTCCCGTATCACGGTGTCCACCACAGGATCTGGCACGCCAGAAACGATCATCCTTGCGGCTGGACAGACGACCTTCGCGTCGGCCAACACCTATCCTGCCGGAACGGCCGTCACGATCCTCTTGAACGACTACAACGTCGGTGACTCCATCTGCAGGGCGGGGAGTGCGGGCAATCTTGGGAGCGGCTATGTGGCCTGGGGTGGGCAGTATGTGAGCGGCACCATGCCGACCGGAGACGTGTCGTTGAGCTTGAGTTGCCTGCGCACCTATCAACTGAGCATGACGGTCACGTATTCGGGAACGGCATCTCTCAACAACCTGACGATTTGCCCGACGAACCCCGCTGCTGGAGCCTGTTGGGGCACGGGGACCAGCGCCCAATCATGGCAATTCGGGATACCCGTCGACGTCAACCCGTGGGGTTACTACGTTGCCGGGCAACCGACCAACATGTCCTGCACCATCAGCAATGCCAGTGGACCGGGCAGCAGTACCCCGGATGTCTTCATCACCGGTCCGACCATCACCTGCAACGACTTATAGCGACGCAGGGGACACACGGCACCATCGACGCGACCAGATGGCCATGGCAACGACTCGCACAGCGCAGTGGGCCGGCTGGCTGCGCCAGGCGCTCGCGGCGCTGGCGCTGCTGCCGTGCGTGCTGCTCCCCTGCGCGCCGGCGTGGGCCAATCCGTTCCTGCGCCCCGAGATCAACCAGCACACGGCGGCCGTGCGGCGCATCGCGGTCAGCCCCGATGAATCGCTGATCGCGACCGTCAGCGACGACAAGACCGGGCGCATCTGGCGGGCGGCCGACCGGCGGTTGATGGCGGTGCTGCGCGTGCCCCTTGGTCCCGCCGACGTCGGCCGGCTGTATGGCGTGGCCTTTGCGCCGGACGGGCGTTCGGTGGCCGTGGCCGGCACCACCGGCCCACCCGGCTCGCCGCATCGCATCGACATCTTCGACACGGGAAGCGGCGCTCACCTGCGCACGCTGCCGCTGGATGCCGGCAACGTCGTGCGGCTGCTGTGGACACGCGACGGCCGGCATCTGGCGGCGTGTCTGTCGGGCCGCCATGGGCTGCGCATCCTCACGGCGCAGGGCCACACGGTGCTGGCCGAAGACTATGCCGGCGCCTGCTTCGCACTGGCCCAGCGGCCCGACGGCACGCTGCTTCAGGGTGGCCTGGACGGCATGATCCGTGAGTACCGGGCCGCAGGCGATGGCTGGACCCTGGCCCGCAGCATCCCTGTCGAAGGCGCCGAGCCCCTGTCGATCGCGGTGTCGCCCGATGGTGCGCACTTCGCAGTCGGCTATCGCTCGCCGATCCGTCCGGGGCGGATCGCTGTCGACGTGTTCGATGCGGCGAAGAGCACGCTGGCGCGCCGCTTCTGGTTCACCGACCAGCGCTTCGGCAGCCTGGGCAGCGTGGCCTGGTCGCGCGACGGCCGCACGCTGGCGGCCAGCGGGCGTGCGTCGAACGACGATGGCGGGCGCGTGCGCGTCGTGATGAAGCGCATCGCCTGGCCGGACGGGGCGGTGCAGAGCGACTTCGTCGCCACCGACACGATCCAGGACACGGCGGCCGTGGGGCCCGACCGCTTCGCGATCGCCTCGAGCAACGGCTCGTGGGCCGAGGTGCCGGCCACCGGCCCGATTGCCCCGCTGGGCGCGACGGTGATCGACCTGCGGGGCGCCGACACGCTCAAGACCGATGCCGATGCGCGCACGGTGGCCTTCGGCAACGAGGGGTGGTCGGGCGCATCGACGTTCTTGTTGCGGGCTCGCGAACTGGTGGGCGGTGAAGCGCCGGGATTGGAACCTGCGCGGCGGACGTCGTCGCGCATCGAGCTGGCCCAATGGAAGAACCACCCCCGCCCGTCAATCGCGGGGCAGCCAGTCGCGATGGGTCCGGTGGAACTCTCGCGCTCCGTGGCCCTGCTGCCCGACGACGCCGGGGCCATGCTGGGCACCACGCACACGCTGCGCCGCTTCGACCGCCAGGGCCGCCAGCTGTGGTCGGTGACGGCTCCTGCCGAGGTGACCTCGCTGAGCGTGGCCATCGGCGGGCGGGTCGTGGTGAGCGCGCTCAACGACGGCACGGTGCGTTGGTGGCGCGCGGAGGACGGCGTGCTGCTGTTGTCACTGTTCGCCACCCACGACCGTCGGTGGGTGTTGTGGACCGAGCAGGGCTACTACGACGCTTCGGCCGGTGCCGAGGCGCTGATCGGGTGGCACCTCAACCGCGACGACGGGGCGGGGGCCGACTTCTTCTCGATGGGCCGCTTTCGCGAACGGTATCACCGCCCGGACGTGATCGACGACGTGCTCGACACGCTCGATGTTGCGCGGGCGCTGGCACAGGCCGATGCCAATCGCGGTGCCTATGCCGATGCGGACAGCGGCACCTCCGATGGCGCGCCCACCGCGGTCGCGAAGGCGCCGGGCCCGGCGGCCAAGCCTGCGCCGGCAACGGCTTCGCCGCTGCCGGTGCCGGTGCCACCGGTCGTGTTGGCCGTGGCCCAGAGAGCGCCGGCCGCGGGCGAGCGCAACCTGCGCATCAGCTTTTCGGTGCGTGCCGGAACCAGGCCGACCGAAGCGATGGTGGTGCGCCTGGATGGACGGCCGGTGGAGCCCACCATGCTGGCGATGCCCGAGCGGCAGGATGGCGTGTCGCTCGGCACGATGCTGGTGCCCATGCCTGAACGCAGCGCCGAGGTCGCCGTGATGGCACGCGCCGGGCCGTTGCACTCCGAGCCCGTGCGCCTGTCGTGGATCTGGACCGCGCCCCCCGTTGTGGCGTCGAATGCGACGAAACCCAACACCGTGCCGGCACCGGCCCCGGCGTCGACGCCCACGCCCGCATCGACGGGCTACCAGGTGGCCGATGCGCGCAATGCCCCGACCTCGGTGCGTCCGTTGCGCCCGACCGTTCCGGAGTTTCCGCAATCGGAACTGAACCGTCCGCCTGCGCCACCGACGCCTGTCGATGGTCTGCCCGGTCCCGACGTCCAGTGGAGCCAGACGGCCAAGGCCTTGCGCAATGCGCGGCTGTTCGTGCTGGCCGTGGGGGTCTCGAAGTACGCGCGGCGCGAGTATTCGCTGGCGCTCGCAGCGAAGGATGCCGGAGACGTCGATGCCGTGTTCCGGGGCGCGACGAGTCTGTACAGCAGCGTCGAGACGCGGCTGCTGACCGATGAGCGCGCGACGCGCGCAGAGGTCCTGTCGGGCCTGGAGTGGTTGCGCAAATCGGCGGGCCCCGACGACACGGCGATCCTCTTCATTGCCGGCCACGGGGTCAATGACGCCCGTGGCCGCTACTTCTTCCTGCCCCACGATGCCGACGTGGCCCAGTTGAACCGGACCGGTATCGGCGAGGCCGAGATCCGCTCGACGCTGGCGGCGGTGCGCGGACGGGCCATGCTGTTTGCCGACACCTGCCACGCCGGCAACGTGATCGGCACGGGGCGTGCCGCAGGCGCCGAACTGGGACGGCTGGCCAACACCCTTTCGTCGTCGGAGACCGGCGTGATCGTGTTCTCGGCCAGCACGGGCCGGCAAGAGTCCATCGAGGCCGCCGAGTGGGGCAACGGGGCCTTCACCAAGGCGCTGCTGGCCGGGCTCAAGGGGCAGGCCGATTTCCGCAAGGATGGCGTGGTGACGCACCAGGGGCTGAGCTACTACCTCGGCCGTGAGGTCGTCGCACTCACGCGCGGTCGGCAAACCCCCGTGACCGCGGTCCCCATCGGGGTGGTGGATTTCCCCTTGGTCGCGGCGGCGCGGACCCCATAGCAGCAGGAAGCACCAGGAGCAGACATGGACCTCCGATCCTCTTTCGCGCGCATGGCAGCACTGCTCTGGATGGTGGCCAGCGTGACGGGTTGCGGCGGCGGGAGTGACGACCCGGCGGCCCGGCGCGACCTGCAGGCGGCGCAAAGCCTGGCCTCGACCGTCGGCCGCGTGGCCGAGCCGACGGGCATGGACGTCGCGCAACTCGTGGCGCGTCGGCGGGCGCTCGCGCAGTCGACGTCCGACCAGCCACCGGCGCAAGTCGTCGCGCTCTTCGACTTCGGCGAAGCCAACTTCAAGCAGTTCTTTCCCAGCCACCAGGCCAATCACGTCATCGGCAGCCTCGCGTACCGCTTCTACCCGGAGACCAGCGCCTACCTGGTCGTCGACACCGATTTGCGGATCTACGTGGTCGGCGGGCCATTCGGCCCGGACCTGATCTTCGTCGGTGTCGTCGGCGACTATGTCAAACCAGCCACCGACTTCCTGCTGCGCGTCGCCAAGGCAGGCACGGGCACTGGAACCATCGCGTCTTCGGCAGGCGGGATTTCATGCGGCGCGACGTGCTCGGCGTCGTTCAGTTCGGGGACGTCGGTCACGCTGACCGCCACCGCCACCGGCGGGTCCACCTTCACCGGCTGGACGGGCGCCTGCAGCGGCAGCGCGGCGACGTGCAATGTGACGATGGACGCGGCCAAGGACGTGACGGCCACGTTTGCAGCCGCATCGCGGTTCACGCTGTCGGTTGTCGTGGACGGGACGGGCACTGGGGTGATCGTGTCGTCGACCGGCGGCTTCTCGTGCGGCGGGGCGTGCTCGTCGGCGTACAGCGCGGGCAGTGTGGTCACCCTGCTGGCCGTGCCGACGGGTACCTCCACCTTCACGGGCTGGTCGGGCGCATGCGGCGGCGCGGTGGCCTCGTGCACTGTCACCATGGACGCGGCCAAGTCGGTCACGGCGACCTTCGCCGCGCCGGCGAGCCGCTGAGTCACCCGGGCCCCGGCGGCCGAGGGCCAGGACTTGACGAGACTCGACCGGTCCGGCAACGAGCACCCGCTGCGCAAGGTCAAACGCAGGCAGAAGGCACGACCGGCGCCGATGCCCGGTGCATCGGCGAAGGCGGCGGGCGGCCGGGCCGAGCCTGCCAACCTGCGGCCGGATCGCAGCCCGGGCCCGTCGGCCGATCGACGCGACATCGCATCCGCCGTGGCGCTGGCCTTGCTGGTGATGGCGGTGTTCGCGATCCCCCTGGTCGTGTACCTGAAGGTCGATGTTGTGGCGCCGGCGTATCGCGACCATTGGCCGACGCCCGTGGTGTTCGACTTCTTCGCCTACTACAAGGCCCGGGCCGCTCAAGGGCTGGCCTTGCCGCTGGCAGGGCTGGTCGGGTGGCGGTTGATCAAGGGCGGGGTGTCCAGGATCGACCGACCGTTCGGGCTGCTGCTCGTGTACATCGTGCTGACCACCCTCAGCGCGCTGGCCTCGGACCACAAGGACGTTGCATTCATGGGTTATTACGAGCGCTACGAGGGGATGCTCACGCTGGCCTCATACGCCGTCCTTGCGCTGGCCGCCGCGACGTTTGTGCGCAGCGCTGCGCAGGCCCGGTGGGTGGTCTGCGGATGGTTGGCCGGCATGGCGGTCGTCATGGTCGTGGCCCTGATGCAGTTCCTTGGCATGAACCCCTTTGCCAGCATCGAGGTCATGCAGACACTGATGCCGGCCCCAGTGGCGTTTCTGGCGCCGCAGTTGTCTCTGGGGCCGCCGTACTGGGTGTATGCCACGCTGGCCAATCCGAACTACGTCGCCTTCACGATGGCCCTGGTGGTGCCGGTCTGCACCCTGCTGTTCGTGCTCGACTGGCCGGGCATGAAGCCGTCGTGGCTGTTCGTCCTGACGCTGCTGGCCTGTGCCACCTTGGTGGCTTCCGGCGGGCGCGGTGCGTGGGTGGCCGTTGCCGCATCGTTGCCCGTGGCCTTGCTGACAGGGTTTGTGGTGGGCCGGCGCCCGTCGATGCCGCGGCTTGCCGGGGTGCTGCTGGCCGCGGGTCTGGTCATTGCCGCGTGCTATTCGACCGGGCGTGTGCGCGCGCCCGTCGAGGGATACCAGGCCCGGGTCCCCCAGACCGAGCCCGCGCGCGCCGCCGGGGTTCCTGAGCGGTCGCCGGGCCAGCCGTCGATGTCGGCTGTGCCACCGGATGCGACTGCGCCCGACAACTCGGCTGACGCCTGGGAGCGCGCGATCAGCCGGTTCGGCGCGGCAGGTTCGGGCCGCGGGTACATCTGGCTTCGGTCGGTCCAGATGGTGTCGGCTGCCGGGTGGGTCGGCCATGGCCCCGACACGTTTGCCATCGTGTTCGACAACCACGACCCGCTGAAAAAGCACTATCCCGGCCGCGATACCTTCATCGACAAGCCGCACAACACACTGCTGCTGGTCGCTGTCAATCAAGGATTGCCGGCACTGGCGGCCTACCTCGGGTTCATCGGGTGGCAATTGATCGCCTCGGCCCGGCGAATCGGACGTGGCGCAAGTACTAAGGATTCAGACGCGCTCCACCTGGCATTGCAGACGGGGCTGTGTGCATTCTTCGTCGCATCGATGTTCTACGACAGCAGCGTGTGCACGGTGGTGCCGTTCTGGATCTTCCTCGGGATGCTCGGAAATGTGGGCCGGTCTGGCTGGCGGTGACCGGCAGCGCGCTAGTTCGACTCGAGCAAACCCGGGCCGATGGAACGGATCAAGTGGGCCACCGATCGCGTGGCCAATGTGTGCGGGCGATGGGTCGCGATGCCAAGCACGATGGCACGCGACAGCGACGGTTGAACGATGCGCACGGCCACCAGGCGCTGCGCATCCTGCGGCGCCAGCACACCGGCCGTGATGGCAAAGCCGGTGCCGCTGGCCACGATCTCGTGCTGCAGCCGGATCGAGTCGGCCTCCAGCGCCAGCGTGAGCGACAGCCCCTTCTCGCGTGCGAGCCCGGCCAGCCGCGCGCGCAAGGGATGCGGCTCGCCCGGCAGCACCAGCGGCAGACCCGCCACTTCGTCGAACCCGATGTGGCTGCGTTGGGCGAGGGCATGCCCCGCCGGCACGACCAGGTCCAGGGGCACGCGCACCAGCAGCGATTCGTGAGGATGCGCGGTGTCTTCCTCCCGCAGCAGCAGGGCGAGGTCGAGCCGCCCCTGCCCCAGCCATTCCTCCAGCTGCGCGCTCGAGCCCTCGGTGAGGTGGAGGCGCACCTGGGGCCATTGGCGCAGGATCTCCTTGCACAGCGGGCCGGCCAGCAGCGGCACGGTGGAGGGCAGCAGGCCGAAGCGCACGTCGCCCATCGGCTGGCCGCTGCGCGTGTGCATCTCGTCCGAGAGCTGTTCGGCGGCGCGTGTCAGCGCCACGATGCGCGGGTAGACCAGCTCGCCGAACTCGGTCAGCACCACGCCGCGGCCGGTGCGGCGGAAGAGCTGCGTGCCGGCCTCGGCCTCGAGCTGCCCGATCTGCCGGCTCACCACCGATTGCGGGACATCCAGTGCGACGCTCGCGCCGGAGATGCTGCCGAAGTCCGCCACCCGGATGAACAGCTGCCAGCGCGGGTCGAGGATGGTGGCCATCAAACCTCGTCGATGAGGGTCGCGGCCTCGGTGAGCAGGTCGCGCAGCCAGGCCAGCGCGGGATCCTTGGTGCGGAACTTGTGCCACTGCATGGCCTGCTCCATCGGTTCGATCTTGGTCGGCGTGGGCCGGATCTCCAGCGGCCAGGCACCGACGAGGCGCCGCGCCACGCGCTCGTGCACCGTGGCGATGCGATCGGTGCCCACCAGCAGCGCCGGCAGCGTGACGAAGCTGTAGGTCATCACGGCCACCCGGCGCGTGATGCCGTAGCGCTTGAGAAACCAGCCCTCGAATGCGTCGGCCCTGCCGCCGGCAGGTTGCATCACGACATGCTCCGCGGCAATGTACCGATCGAAGTCCAGTTCGCCCTGCGCGAGCGCGCCGTGGCGCCACACCATGCAGACGAAGTTCTCCTGGTAGAGCACCTCGCGCGGATGATCGGGCGACATGAAGCCGGTCGGGATGATCAGCAGGTCGGCCTCGCCGCGTTCGAGAAAGCGGTGCGGGTGGTTCACCTGCGGGGCGAATTCGAAACGCACCGTGCTGCGTTGGCGCGCGGCCAGCGTCATCAGGGCCGGCGCCAGCACGAACTGCGTGTAGTCCGAAGCGAAGATGCGGAACAGCCGATCGCTCGCAGCGGGCTCGAAGGCCGATGGGGGGGACAGCGTGCTGTCGACGCGCAGCAGCAGGTCGCGCACGCTGTCTTCGAGACTCTCCGCGCGAGGCGTCAACTCCATCTTGCGGCCGATCTGCACCAGCAACTCGTCGTCGAAATACTCGCGCAGCCGCGACAGCGCATTGCTCACCGCCGACGCGCTGAGGTTCAGCGTCTCGGCCGCGCGCGTCACGCTGCGCTCTTTGAGCAGCACGTCGAGTGCGACAAGCAGGTTCAGGTCGAGTTTGTTGAATCGCACAGCAGGCGCCCGTCGGCATCGAGCCGGGTCTCGGAGGCCCGCATTGTCCCGGCGCTGCAGGCATGCGCCGCACGCAGGGTTCCGGGGTTAACCCTTGATCGTTGCGCCAAACCGAATCGACGTTTTGACCGAAAGGATTTCTCATGCGCGTGGCCAGTCCGTAGCCTCTCGACCTCCGAGCCTGGTACAGCGCCGCAGCGGCCCGACACCCAACCTACTCCTACCTCATGTTTCGCTACTTCCCCACCAACTACGTCTGGAACCTCTCGGTCGACCTGGCCATCGAGATGGGCGCGCGCATCGGCGAGATCGAGACCATGTGTGCCCCGCTGCAGGAAGCCGCGAAGGCACCCGACGCCGCCGGCACGCAGGCCTTCCGCGAGACCTGGGTGCGCATGGCCGACCAGCTGTGCGGGCTGGCCGACGAGGACCGGGCGCGCGGCCGGCTGCTGTCCGCCGGCGAGAAACTGCGCCGCGCCGCCAGCTACCTGATCACCGCCGAGCGGCTGCAGGCCCACGACGCACCCGGCCGGCTGCAGATCTACCGGCGCGAGCTGGCGCTGTTCTCCGAAGGCTCGCGCCTGATGGGCGACGCCGTGCAGCGCGTCGAGATTCCCTACGAGGGCAAGCACCTCGCGGCGCTGTACCTGCCGGCCGAAGGCCTGAAGCCCGGAGAACGTGCGCCCATCCTCGTGCAGCTCAACGGCCTGGATTCGACCAAGGAAATGAAGCACCTGGTCGGCCTGCCGGCCTGGCTGGCCAAGCGCGGCGTGTCCTCGCTGGTGGTCGACCAGCCCGGCACCGGCGAGGCGCTGCGCCTGCAGGGCCTGACCGCGCGCTACGACACCGAGCACTGGGCCAGCCGCATCGTCGACTGGCTCGAGACGCGCGACGACGTCGATCCCAAGCGCATCGGCTGCGAAGGCGTCTCGCTCGGCGGCTACTACTGCCCGCGTGCGGTGGCGATGGAGCCGCGCTTCGCGGCCGGCGTGGCCTGGGGCGCCAACCACGACTGGCGCGACGTGCAGAAGAAGCGGCTGCAGAAGGAAGGCGACTTTCCGGTGCCGCACTACTGGGCCCATGTGTGCTGGGTCTGGGGCGCGAAGGACATCGACGACTTCATGCGCATCGCCGAGAACGTGCACCTCGACGGCGTGGTCGAGAAGATCCGCGTGCCCTTCCTGGTGACGCATGGCGAGCGCGATTCGCAGATTCCGCTGAAGTGGGCGCAGCGCACCTACGAACAGCTCGTCAACAGCCCGAAGCGCGAGCTGAAGATCTTCACCGACCGCGAAGGCGGCGCACAGCACGCAAGCTTCGACAACAGCATCAACGCCGGTCACTACATCGCCGACTGGGTGGCCGAAACGCTGGGCGGCCGCACGGCCGCGGCGTCGGGTCGTTGAGCCAGGAAGCTCCAGTGGTCGCCGTCTTCGAAAGCCAGGCATGCGCGCGTTGACGTCTCTGATGAGTACCCGCCAGCTGGGCGTTCGGCAGCGCTTGCTGCTGGGTGTCGGGTCCATGATCGCGCTGCTGCTGGTGCTGGTGGGTGGCGCGGTGTGGCAGCTGCGTGAAATGAGCCTGCAGCTGCACACCATCGTGCAGGGACATGGCCATCGCGGCGAACTGGCGCACGAGCTGCATGCCGCCCAGCTGAAATGGATGGAGCGACTGCGTGCATTGCTGGTGGTGAGCGATGCCGAGGACCTCAAGGCCCAGCTCGGCGAACTGAAGGCGGCCGAGCGGCACTACCGGGAGGCGGAGGCCGCGTTCGCCGAGGCGGTGCGCGACACCCCGGCGCTGGAGGCGATGCGCACCCAGCTCGGCGAGGTGGTGAAGCTGCGCGAGGCCACCGCCCCGGCCTATGAATCGGCGACGAAGAGCATGCTGACCGGCGTGGGCACCGAGGGCGCGCTGGCCCTGCTGCTGCCGGCGGAAACCGCCGAGGCGCGCTGGCGAGAGCTGATCGGCTCGCTGGTGCAGACGGCCAGCCGTGCGATCCAGACAGAGTTCGACGAGGCGACCCGGCGGCAGCGTCTGGCCACCGTCGGCCTGAGCGCGGTCGCGGCCGTGGCGATCGCGGCGGCACTGGTCATGGCCGTTGGCCTGGTGCGCGGCATCACGCGGCCGATCGCGGCAGCCGTGACGGTGGCCGAAGGCATTGCCCAGGGCCGGCTCGACGAGCCGATCGACGTCGGCCGCAGCGACGAGTTCGGCCGCCTCGCGGTGGCGATGGCGGCGATGCAGGATCGTCTGCGCACCTCGGTTCGCGCGCTGAGACATTCGGCGGATTCGGTCCAGGGGGCCAGCCGCGAGATCGGCGCGGGCAGCCAGCATTTGTCCGATCGCGCCGAGCTGGCCGCCGGCCGGCTGGCGGAGACGGCCTCCGCGGTTCGAGGCCTGCGGACGACCTTGGCCGACAGCGTGGGCGCCGCTCGCGAGGCCAGCGCCCTGGCGGGTGGCGCGCAACGCGGCGCGCAGCAGGGCCATGCGGCCGTGGCGCGGCTGGTGGCGCAGATGCAATCGATCGAAGCCGCGGCCAGGCGCATCACCGAGATCGTCGAAGTGATCGACGGCATCGCGTTCCAGACCAATGTGCTGGCGCTCAATGCATCGGTGGAGGCCGCGCGGGCCGGCGACCATGGCCGAGGCTTCGCCGTCGTCGCGTCGGAAGTGCGTGAGCTGGCCCGCAGGGCCGCGGAAGCCGCGGGCCAGATCCGCCGGCTGAGCGCGGAAACGTCCACCAGCATCGGCCAGGGTGCCGCCAGCGTTGCCGATGTCGACAGCACCGTGAACCAGCTGGTCGAGACCGCGCGCGGCGTGGCGCAGACGGTCGAGGGCATGGCCAACACCACCGCGCAGCAGAGCGAGGTGCTGGCGCGTATCAACGACACCGTGTTGCAGCTCGACGGCACGACCCAGCAGAACGCCGCGCTGGCCGAGCAGCTGACGGCCACCGCGATGGCCTTGCAGGATCGCGCCGGCGAGTTGCAGGAGATCATCGCGGGCTTTCAGGTGGGCGCCGCGGACGATGACCGCCGCGATGGCGAGGCTCAGGCGCAGGGGCCCGGGGCCGCGACGGGTCGAGCGGCGGCGTGATTCATCCGCGTCGTCTCTTCGCGGGGGTGCTGGCGGCCTGCGTCGCGGGCGTGGCGGCCGCGCAGCCGCAGCCGCAGCCCATCGTGATCGGCCTAACGGCGCCACTGAGCGGCCACGATGCGGCTTATGGCCAGGGCCTGCAGCATGGCGCGCAACTGGCGGTGGCACGCGCCAACGCCGCCGGCGGACTGGCCGGGCGCACGCTCGAGCTGCTGGCGCTGGACGATGCCGGCGACCCTTCGCGCGCGGCCGCCAATGCGCGCGAGCTGCTGCAGCGCGGGGCGGTGGCGCTCACCGGCGTGCACGGCGCGCGCGCCACGCTGGCGGTCGCCGAGGTCCTCGTCCCCGCGGGCAGCGAGGGGCCGGTGGCGGCACTGGTCGCGCCCGCGACGAGCGCCGACCTGCTGCGCGATCCGCCGCGGCCCGGCGTCTTCCACCTGCGCGCGGGCGCTTCGGAGGAGGCCGCCGCGGCCGTGCTGCACCTGGACACGCTGGGGATCACCCGCTACGCCCTGCTGCTGCAGGCCGACGCGCTGGGCGACTCCGGCCGCGACGCGATGGTGTTCGAGCTCACGCGCATCGCCATCCGTCCGGAGGCCCGGGAACGCCTGGCTGCCGGTGCGTCGACGGCCGAGGTGCAACGCGCGGTGGCCAAGCTGTGCGCGGCACAGCCCGAGGCGCTGATCCTCGCGGTGGAGGCGGGTCCGGCCGCCGCGGCACTGGCCGCCGCGCGGGCGCAGCGATGCGCGGCGCACGCCTTCGTGTTCAGCGAAACCGGCGCCGTGCTCGCCGCGCGCCCGCCGGGCGCCACCGGGCCGCATCCGCTGGCCGGGCTGCTGGTCACGCAGGTGGTGCCCCATCCCAGCCAGATGCTGCACCCGCTGGTGGCCGAGTACCAGCGCGCGGCGGCGGCGCAGCGTGTGGCGGCCGGCGGCTACGCGTCGCTCGAGGCCTACCTGGCCACGCGCGTGATCCTGGAGGGGCTGCGGGCTTGCGGTCGGGAGGCCGGCCGTGCCTGCCTGCTGCGGACGCTGGCCACGCGCAGCCTGGACCTGCCCGGGCTGAAGGTGCAGTTCGGCAGCGGGCAGCGGCAGCCGCGTCCTTTCGTCGATATCACGCTGCTCGACGCCGAGGGGCGCTTCCGCCACTGAAATGGCGCGGGGGCCGCACGGCCTTGGGCGTGCGTCATGGGGAGTCGTCTGACATGCTGGTGAAACACGTTCCGCACGGCCCGCTCGCGCGCCATGTGCACGCCATGTGGTACCGACCCTCGGTCGGCGTCGACGAGACGGCCATGCTGCTGCTCCCGTCGGGCCGCAGTGAACTCGTCATCAGCCTCGACCTCTCGCCGCAGCGCAGCTGGCAGTCGACCACAGGCACGCATCCGGGGCGTCGCATGCAAGGCCCGGCCATGCTGCAGCTGCTGCGCGCGGGTCCCTTCGCCACCGCGTCGTCGGGGCGCGCGGCCGCGATCGGCGTGTCGTTCAAGCCCTGCGGCCTGCGGGCCTTCACACCGGTCGCGCTGTCGGATCACGACGACAAGCATCTGTCGCTGGCCGACCTGTGGGGCGCCGGGGTCCAGAGCTGGGTCGAGCGCATGGCCCTGGCACCGACGCCGGCGGACAAGTTCCGGCTGTTGGAGGGCCTGCTGTGGCAGCAGCTGCGACCGGCCTTGCCGCAGATGGATCGCATCGAACAGGCGGTCGACTGGCTGTCCGACGCATTCACCGCGCGCAGCGTGGCATCGGTGGCGGAAGGGGTGGGCATGAGCGAGCGCATGCTCGTCCAGTCGTTCCGCGAGAACATCGGATTGACACCCAAGGTCTTCGCGCGGGTGATGCGTTTTCGCGCGGCGGCCCATGGCGTCCGCCAGCGCGGCCAGTCGCGCTGGACCGACGTCGCGGCGCTGTGCAACTACTTCGATCAGGCCCATCTGGTGCGGGAGTTCCACGCACTCGCCGGCATGAGCCCGAGCGCGTATCTGCAACTGCGCGGCGGCCATGCCACCTGCCTGCCGCTGGCGCCGGCCGCGTCCAACGCGACCCTGTTCGCGGGGCCCCGCCTGCCGTGGCTGACGGGACTGGCGGCCGCGGCCTGACGCGCGCAGGCGGCGCACCTACTTCAAGCTTGCCAGGTAGGCCAGCAGATCGTTCAGCGCCTTGCTGTCGCGCAGGCCGTCGTACTTCATCGTGCCGCCCGGCACGGCTTCGCGCGGCTGTGTGATGTAGCGCCGCAGCGTGTCGGCGTCCCAGGTCCAGTTGGCGTGGCGCATCGCGTCCGAGTACTTGAACTCGGCGATCTCGGCGGGCCGCCGGCCGAACACGGCGAACAGGGTGGGTCCCTTCTTGTGCTTGCCGGGTCGCACGCTGTGGCACTCGGCGCACTCGGCGGAAAACACCGAGGCGCCGAGCTTGGCGTCGCCGGCCGGTTGGGCCTGCGCGGGCGTCCCGGCCGAGGCCAGCAGGGCCGCTCCGACGGCGATGCAGCGCCTCACCGTCCGCTCAGAAGACGACCTGCGCATAGACCTGGAAGGCATCGAGGTCACGGGCGTTCGGCGAGTACGGGCCGAAGACATTCGTCGTGCCGCCGTTGAACCGGGCGAAGCGGGTCCAGTTGGCTGCCAGCCGCAGGTTGGCCCACGGTGCGCCCCACGAGTCTTCGCGACCGAACGGCGTCCAGAACACTTCGACGTAGCGCACACGGCTGTCCGGGGTGTTGTTCGGGTAGTAGCGCACGGCGTCGGCGGTGGCGCGGCTGGACATCCACGCCACGGTGGCGCCATAGGCCTGGCGGAACACGTAGGTGGCGGCCAGCGTTGCTTCATGCAACGCGCTGCTGCCGGGTGCGACGGCGCCGGTGTACGGATTGGTCGGCGTGCTGCCGAAGCGGCGCCGCTCACGTAGATAGTTAGCACGCAGTTGCAGGATGTGGCTGCGGTCGCCCAGGTACTCGTAGACGGCATCGACGCCGACATCGTTCAAGCGGTCGCTCGGGCCGGAACGCTCGGTCGCCAGCGGCTGCGGGCTCAGCACCCTGAGTTGGCGCCTCGCGCTCATGCCGTAGAGGCCGAAGCCGATGAACTGCGTCTTGAAGTCGTGCAGGTAGGCCAGCCGCCAGTACGGCGCGACGGACGAGAAGCGCCCCGGATCGTTCTGCGGATCCTGGCCCAGCGCATCCTGCGTGCCCCGGGCGAGCGAGCGGTAGCCGCCGAGTTCGGCGTACCAGTGCTTGTCGAACTGCAGGTTGCCGGTCAGGCCGAGCACGCGGTGCGGCACGGTCGGATGCGTGGTGGCATTGAACAGCGAGCCCGTGGTGCCGAGCGCCGGGAAGCCCCAGGCCTGCATGGCGTCGAGCGGATCCTGCACACCGGGGTTGTTGTTGAGCGAAAGGCCCCAGGTCACGTCGCTGTTCATCGCCTTCGCGGTGTCGGTGTAGCGCAGGTCGAGCTGGTCCAGTTGCGTGAGCTTCGGCGCGCCGCTGTTGAACGGGTCGTCGGTATGCGTCAGCTTCGCGAAGACGCCGATCTTCGGGGCGAGCCGGCCCGCCAGGAAGAGGCTGGCTTCGTCCAGGCGCGTGCTGGCCTTGGTCGACGGCAGTTGCAGGTGGTTGTTCGACACGCGCAGTTGGGCCGACAGCGGCAGGCTGTCCTTGTCGCCATCGGCATAGCCGCTCAGCTTGAACTGCATGCCGAAGGGCGTGAGGTGGGGGCCGACGCCGGCAATGTGGCAGGCGGTGCACTCGCTGCCGGTCTGCCGCGCGAAGGACGGCAGGGCCTGGGCCGCCAGCGGCGCGAAGCCGGCCGCCCATGCCATCGGCCACAGGGCGCAGAGTCTCAGGAGTTTTCTTGTGGACAGGATCATCGGGAGGACCTCGTGGGGAAAGGGGGTGGGGGGGTCGCCCGGCCCGAGTGCGGGCCGGGTTCAATCCGTGGATGCGCGCCAGCTCATCACGCGCAGCAGGCCGTCGCGTCGGACGAACTGGTGCCACAGCGCTGCGGCGACATGGGCGCAGACAAGTCCGAGCAGCAGCCACGCGGCAGTGGCATGCAGCGGCTCGAGCTCATCGGCCCGGTCCGCATCGGCGTCCAGTGCGCTGGGCAAGGTGACGCCGGGCAGCCGCCACGGCAGACCGCGCGTCTCGCTCAGATACCAGCCGAGCAGGGGCACGGCGAACAGCGCGAGGTAGATCAGGCCGTGGACGCCCGCGAGGGCCAGGCGCCTGCTCGGCGAACCGCCCGGACCCGGACGCGCCGGACCGCGCAGCCGCAGCGCCAGCCGGATGCAGCTCAGCGCGAAGAGCGCCACGCCGGCCCAGCGGTGCAGGTCAAGCAGGAGGGCGCGCCACGCCCGCAGCTCGGTCTGGGTGCGCCACAACACGGCGCCCACGCCGACGACGAGCAGCAGCACCGTCAGCCAGTGCACGGCAATCATCGGTGTCGGCCAGCGGGCCGGTGCGGGCGGATCGATCAGTTCGGACATGCGTGCAAGCGGACTCGGCCGACGTGACGTTTCGGACCTGGGAGTTGTAGGACACACCCCGGGCAGGCCGCTTGTAGAAAAGCGCACCGGGTACGCGAGTCAACCCGTAGCCCTGCGCCCGCGGCGCCGGTGGCCGCGTTGCCGCCAGCGTGCCGGGTCGCATGCGCAAGCGCCGCGCGGTCCGATGGACGCGCTGCGGCCAGGCCGCTGAGGCTTCGGCGCTGACGGCGCGCTCCTGCGGGCAGGGCAGGGTTTTCCTGGCCGGGCCTGGACGCGCGCGCCGGTTTTCTGGATGCGCGCGGAGGCCACGCGCGGGTCGGGCGGGAACCATGGCGACCTGTGTTTCACACGTCGCCGTTGCCGCCCATGTCCGCGTCTCACCCCCGCCTGCCGTCTCCGCCCGCGGGCATCCGGCTGGATACCGACCCCGCCTCGCTCGACGCATTCGTCCAGAGCCATGCGGGACCCTGCCCCCAGCCGCTGGCGCTGGCCCGGCCCGCCGACGAGGGCGAGGTCGGCCGGCTCGTGGCCTGGGCCAACACGCACGGCGTGCCGCTGGTGCCGGTGAGCTCGGCAGACGGCCCGCGGCGCCGGGCCGACACCGCGCCGCGCCGGCCGGCGGTGGCGGTGCTGTTGTCGGGCATGGCGCGGGTCATCCACGTGGACGGCCGCGACCGCATCGCGGTGATCGAGCCTGGCGTGACCTTCCCGGCCCTTGACGAGGCGCTGCGGCCGCACGGCCTGCGTTCGTTGAAGCCCTTGCTGCCACGGCGCAGCAAGTCGGTGCTGGCTGCGTTCCTGGAACGTGAACCCATCATCGCGCCGCAGGACCACTGGGACAGCACCGACCCGCTGGCGGCGATGTCCATCACCTTCGGCAGTGGCGAGCGCTTTCGCACCGGGGGCGGTGCCCTGCCCGGCACGCTGGAAGAGAACCTGCGGCGGGGCAACCGCCAGATGATGGCGGGCGGACCCATCGGCACCGACTACACCCGTGTGCTGCAGGGAGCGCAGGGCACCCTGGGCATCGTGGGCTGGGCGTCGCTCTACTGTGAGCCGCTGCCGGCCCGCGAGGACATGCGCTTCTACGCTGCCGACGCGCTCGAGCCCCTGCTGGAACTGGCGCGCCTGCTGGCCTTGCGGCAGCTGGGCACGCATTGCTTCCTGCTCGACCGGGCGCAGGCGGCTGCGGCCCTGGCCGAGTCCCCGGGTGATGCCGAGCGCCTGCTCCAGCAGGCGCCGCCGTGGGTGCTGTACGTCAGCCTGAGCGCCGTGGGCGACCTGCCCGATCAGCGCATGGCCTGGCAGCGGGCGGACCTGGCGCAACTGGCGCAGGCCTGCGGCGCACGGCTGGTGGAGGAAGCGAGTGGGCTCTCGGCACACGCGCTTGGCCAACGGCTGCAGTGCTTGCCGCTGGCCCACTACAAGAACGTGCCGCGCGGCGCCCACACCGAGGTGTTCTGCCTGAGCCAGTTCGACCGGGTGCCCCAGCTGCTGGCCGCTGCGCAGCCGGTGCTCGACCGCTTCGGCGTGGCACGCGAACGGCCTGCCGAACGGGTGGCGGGCGTCTACCTGCAGCCCATGGTGCAGGGCACCAGCTGCCACCTGGAGTTCAACGTCTTCCACCCCACTGCAGCGGCCAGCGCGGTGCAGGCCCTGGAGCGCGAACTCGTCGCGGCACTGGTGCGTGCCGGCGGCTTCTTCAGCCGACCCTACGGCGCCTGGGCCCAGGCGGCCTACGCGCGGGACCCCGGGATCGTGCCCTTCCTGCACAAGGTCAAGGCGATGTTCGACCCGCGGGGCGTCCTGAATCCGGGCCAGCTCTGCTTCTGACGGTGGCGCGCCGCGCTGCCCCCTTATCGGATCACCCATGTCACTGCAAGACCGCCGCCAATACCAGGAGAGCTGCATCCGCTGCTCCCAATGCAAGTTCGTGCCCGCGCCCAGGAGCCGGGACTTCGCCAGCCTGTGCCCCAGCATCGACCACGGCCAGTTCCACGCCTACAGCGGCGGCGGCAAGGTCATCACCAGCTACGCGCTGATGGAGGGCAAGGCGGCCGTGACCGAGCGCCTCGTCGACAGCGTGTACGCCTGCACCCTGTGCGGCGCCTGCGACACGGCATGCAAGACCAACGAGGGCGACAACGTCGAACCGCTGGACACGCTGTACGAGCTTCGTGCCCACCTGGCGCGCGAAGGGCAGGTACCGGCGCCGATGAAGGCGTTGGTGGAGGGCTTGCGTCGTGAAGGCTCGCACCACGGCCCCCGTGCAGAACGCAGCCGCTGGGCCGAGGGGCTGGGCCTGAAGGACGCCACGAAGTCCCGGGTCGACGTGCTGCTGCACGTGGGCGGCAGCAGCGCCTTCGACCGCGGCCAGTGGCCCGCGCTGCGGGCGCTGGTGCGCCTGCTGCGTGCCGCCGACGTGGACTTCGGCATCGCGTTCGATGCCGAGCGTGATGCCGGCGGCCTGGCCTACGACCTGGGCTTCCAGGACGACGCGCGCGCGCTGGCCCTGCACCAGCAAGGACTCCTGAAGACCGCGGGCTCCCGTGTGCTGCTCGCCGCCAGCGCCGAGGACTATGCGGCCTTCCGCAACCTCTACCCGCGGCTCGGGGTGGCGCTGCCGGACGTGCGCGTGGTGCACACAACCGACTACCTCGAGGAACTGCTGGCGAACGGCCAGTTGACGCTGCAGGCCCGGCGCGAGGGCAAGGTCACCTACCACGACCCCTGCCGCCTGGGCCGGCTGAGCGAGCCCTACACGCCCTGGCACGGGCAGTGGATCACCGTGCTCAACACCATCACGGTGCCCGACAGCCCGCGGCCCGTGCTCTACGGCAACGGTGGCAACCACGAGGCGCCGCGCCGGCTGCTGCAGCGCGTGCAGGGACTGGAACTGGTGGAGATGGAGCGCAACCGCCAGTTCGCCTACTGCTGCGGCGCCGGTGCGGGGGCCGCGCAGGCCTATCCGGACATGGCCGGGAAGGCCGCGCTGCAGCGGCTGCAGGAAGCCCGGGCCACCGGTGCCGCGTGCGTCGTGACCGCCTGCGCCGGCTGCCAGCGCCACCTGGCCGCGGCCGCGGCCGCAAACGGCATCGACCTGCCGGTGCAGGGCGTGCTGGACCTGCTGGCGCAAGCCGCGGGAGCCTGAACATGACGACCCGACTGCCCTCTCACGTCTACCGCGAACTGGCCGCGGTGGTCGGCGATGCCCACCTCTCGGACGACGATTGCGTCACCGCCAGTCACGACTGGTACGGCCTGGGTGCCGAGCCCAGCGCGCGCACGCTGATGGGGGCGCCGCCCTCGGTGGTGGTGTTGCCCGCCAGCACCGAAGAGGTGGCCGGCGTGGTGAAGGTGTGCAACCGCCACGGCATCAAGTTCAAGGCCCACAGCACCGGCTACGGCAGCTACTCGGGGGTGGGCACCGCGGGCTCGCTGGCCATCGACCTGCGCCGCATGAACCGGCTGCAGATCGACGCCCGCCATCGCATGGCGGTGATCGAGCCTTATGCCACCGCCGGCCAGCTGCTCGCCGAGGCCATGAAGCACCAGCTGATGTGCCACATCATCGGCGCCGGCCCGATCCACTCGCCGCTGGCCTCGGCCACGTCCTTTGCCGGGGTGGGCGTGCCGGGCAACCACACCAGCAACAACTCGCGCAACCTGCTGTCGCTGGAGTGGGTGACGCCCGAGGGCGAGGTCGTGCGCATCGGCAGCAGCGGCAGCGATGCCGGCTGGTTCACCGGCGAAGGGCCGGGGCCGGGCTTCCGCGGCATGATCCGCGGCGTGCTGGGCGCGGCGGGCGGCCTGGGCGTGTTCACCCGCATCGGCATCAAGCTCTACCCCTGGGCCGGGCCGCCGCAGCTGGAATGGACCGGCCAGCATCCGCAGCGCGGCGTGTCCGTGCCCGAGCACTTTGCGTGTCATCAACTGGCGTGGTCGCGCTGGGAAGACGTGACCGAGGCGACGTACCAGCTGCAGCATGCCAAGGTGCCCATGGTGCTGACACGCACGCCGCCGTTGGGCCTGGGCCACATGTTCACGGCCACCAACCGCGACTACTACGACGCCCAGCGCGAGGGCCGGCTCACGCCGACCGCGCGCGGCGAGAACGGCATCGGCTGGACCCTGATGCTGATGGCCTGGTCGGCCGACGAACTGGCGTGGAAGGAGGCGGTGCTCGAGTCCGTGCTCGCCCGCACCGGTGGCCGCAAGCTCGCGCTGCAAGCGCAGGAGCGCGAGATCCTGGCGGCCAACTGCATCACCTCGCTGTACGTGGCGCGCTTCAACCGCATCAGCTCGGCGGCGGGCGTGAGCATGGGCGTGCTGGACTCCACCGCGCTGATCCCCAAGGCCGTGCGCGTCGGCGAGCAACTGCTGGGCCGCGACCAGCAGCCCGGCGGCCGCCTGGCGCAATCCGACAGCGAGCAGAACTGGATGTGGATGTCCGAGGGACGGCACTTCTGGACCGAGAACAACCCGCCGGCCAACCGCTTCGATGCACGCAGCCGGATCGCTGCCGTGGAGTTCGTGCTGCGCTCGTTCATCCAGGGCGAGAAGGACCCGGTGGGCGTCACCTTCTTCCTTGGCGGGCCTGCCGCCGACCTGTTCGGCCCCGGCCTGGGCGGCGCGGACCACTGGATGCGCCGGGTCAAGAACACCTTCGACCCGAGGAACCTGTCGGACTCCAAGCACTTCGTCGGGCCCGAGCCCATCCCGCCGGCCAAGGCGTGGCCCGTGGCCAAGAAGATCCTGTTCCATCCCTGGTTCGCGCCCCTGCTCAGGGCCGCGCTGGGAAAGCAGCTGAAGTGAGCGTCCATCCACCGATCCCCCCACATGCACCAGAAGGAGACAACATGATGCACGGACAAGCGCCAACGACGGTGCGGGCCCTGCGCCCCATCGCGCTGGCCGCCGCCCTGGGCGCCGCGACGGGCGCAGCGCAGGCCTTCACGCTCGAGACCGACCTGCCCGACCTGCGCCTGCAGTGGGACACCACCGTCAAGTACAGCGCCGCGGCGCGCGTCAGGGACCGTGCTGCCGTCCTGGTGGCCAACCCCAACCTCGACGATGGCGACCGCAATTTCGACAAGGGCCTGATCTCCAACCGCCTGGATCTGCTGACCGAGGCCGACCTGCGCTGGCGCCAGTGGGGCGCACGCGTCAGCGGCGCGGGTTGGTATGACCCGGTCTACCTCGGGCAGAGCGACAACGACTCGCGCGCCACCTGGAACGTCACCTCGCGGCCCTACCGCGAGTTCGCGCAGGGCACGCGCGATCTCCACGGCCGCAAGGGTGAACTGCTGGATGCCTTCGTCTCCGGCAAGTTCGACCTGACCGACAACGCGAACCTCACGATGCGTGCCGGCCGCCACACGCTGCAGTGGGGCGAGAGCCTGTTCTTCGGCGCCAACGCCATCGCCGGTGGCATGGCGCCGGTGGACGTGGTGAAGGCGCTGTCGGTGCCCAACACCCCTTTCAAGGAACTGCTGCGGCCGGTGGGTCAGGTGTCGGCCCAGGTGCAGCTGGGGTCCAACCTGGCGCTGGGGGCGTACGCCCAGTACCGCTGGGAGCCCACGCGCCTGCCCGGCACCGGCAGCTACTTCTCGGCGGCCGACCCCACGCCGGCGGACGGCGAGGCCTTCCTGCTGGGCCCGGGCGTGCCGCCTGCACGCCATGCGGCCGACGTGCGCGCCAGCAACAGCGGACAGGGCGGCCTGCAGCTGCGCTGGCGCCCCGCAGGCCTGGAGACGGACCTCGGCTTCTACGCCATCCGCTACCACGACAAGACGCCGCAGCAGTTCATCACCGCAGTGCTCCTGCCGCCCGGCGCGCCGGTGCCGTTCGTGCCGGCGAGCTACCACTACGAGTACGCGGAAGGCATCCATGCCTTCGGTGTCAGTGCCACCCGCAGCGTCGGCGCGCACAACGTGGCGGCCGAGGTGTCGGTGCGCACCCACGCGCCGCTCGTGTCGGTGGGCTCGCTCGACGTGCCCGCGCTGGGCCTGAGCCACAGCTATGCGCGGGGCACCACCTGGCATGCGAACGTCAACGTGCTGAGCACGCTCGGGCCTTCGTTCATCGCCCGCGAGGCCTCGCTGCTGGCCGAGATCGCCCTCAACTACACGCAATCCGTCAAGGAGCACCCGGAGTCGGTGGACCCGAACACCAGGCGCTGGGGCGCGGCGCTGCGCGTGGCCTACGAGCCCACCTACCGGCAGGTGCTGGATGGGCTGGACATCGGCGTGCCGGTGGGCCTGGGCTACACGCCGGAGGGCCGGTCGTCGGCCGGCGGTGCACTGGGTCCGCACCGCGGTGGCGACCTGTCGCTCGGCCTGAACGGCACCTACCTCGACGTGTGGCGCTTCAGCCTGAGCTTGACCCACTTCTTCGGCTCCGCGGCGCCGTTCCTGGACAGCGCCAACCACCAGACCTTCAAGCAGACCTCGAAAGACCGGGACTTCGTGGCCCTGTCGGTCCGCCGCACCTTCTAAGGAGGCTTCATGTCCCAGCACCTCGCATCCCTCACGCTGGCCGGGCTGATGGCCCTGGCCGGCCTGCCGGCGGCCCACGCGGCCGTTTCCGCGGCCGAGGCCGCCCGCCTCAAGACCGAGCTCACGCCACTGGGCGCCGAGCGCGCCGCCAACAAGGACGGCAGCATCCCCGCCTGGACCGGTGGCCTCACCACGCCCACGCCGGGCTTCGTGAACGGTGGCCGGCGCCCCGACCCCTTCGCGGCGGAGAAGCCGCTGTACAGCATCACGGCGAAGAACCTCGCGCAGCACGAGGGCAGGCTCACCGAAGGCGTGAAGGCCCTGTTCAAGCGCTACCCCGACAGCTACCGCATCGACGTCTACAAGACGCACCGCACCGCCGCTGCCCCGCAAGCGGTGTACGACAACACCGCCAGGAACGCGCTCAGCGGCAAGCTCGAGGGCGGCACGCCCACCCACGTGAGCGGCGGCATTCCGTTCCCGATCCCGGACTCGGGCGAGCAGGTGATGTGGAACCACCTGCTGCGCTGGCGCGGCACCGACGTGCGCCAGGGCATCAACGGCCTGCAGATGACGGCCGAGGGGCGGTCGGTGCTGACGGTGGACGGCGTCGTCGACCAGTCCTTTCCCTACTACATCGACACGCTGCCCGCTGCCGCACGCAACGAGTACTGGCTGATCCGCCTGCTCAACATCGGTCCCCCGATCCGCGCCGGCGAGGCCATCGTCGGCCGCAACAACATCGACGAAGACAAGACCCAGAGCTGGGTCTACCTCACCGGCCAGCGACGCGTGCGCAAGCTGCCGGTGACCTGCTGCGACACGCCCACGCCGGCCACGGCCGGGCTGATGAGCTTCGACGAAGTGGGCGTGTGGACCGGCCGAACCGACCGCTTCGAATGGAAGCTGGTCGGCAAGCAGGAGATGCTCATCCCCTACAACTCCAACCGCTCGATGGTGCCCGCCAAGGCTGCCGACCTGGTCACGCCCAGGCACCTCAATCCCGACCATGTGCGCTGGGAGCTGCACCGGGTGTGGGTGGTGGAGGCCACCCTGAAGCCTGGCCTGCGCCACCAGGTGGCGCGGGCGCGCTACTACGTGGATGAAGACAGCTGGATGGCCGTGCTGGGCGACCGCTGGGACGGCAACGGGCAGCTGTGGAAGACCACCTGGGCGCTGCCTTTCGCGATGCCGGACCTGCCCGGCGTGTACATGGGCGCCAATGGCTTCTACGACCTGCTGACCGGCAGCTATTTCGCCAATGACGTGGCCAACGAGAAGAAGGCGCAGTTCGAGCTGATGCCGCGCTACAAGGACTCGGTGTTCACGCCCGAGGCGATGGCCGGGGAAGGCCTGCGCTGAGCCAGCAGGTCAGCGCTGCGTGCCCGACTGGCTTGCGCTGCGCCGGTAGGCCCGCGGCTGCAGGCCGGTGGCCCGCCGGAACGCCGAGCGGAAGGCCGCCTCCGAGCTGTAGCCCACGTCGTGCGCGACGCTGGTGATGGTCGATCGACCGGAGGCCAGGGCCTCGCGCGCCAGGTGGATGCGCCATTCGCACAGGTAGCGCATGGGCGACTGCCCCAGTGTGTCGTGGAAGCGCTTCGCGAAGGCCGAGCGCGACATGCCGGCGGCGTGGGCCAGCGCGGCCACCGACCACTGCTGCGCCGGCTGGCGATGGATGCAGCCCAGCGCGCGCGACAGGCCGGCATCCGACAGCGCGTACAGCCAGCCCTTGCCGCCATCGCGCGACAGCGCGAAGGTGCGCACCACGTGGAGCAGCAGCAGCCGCGCCGTCTGCGTGGCCATGGCGCCGAAGCCCGGTGCGCGCTGCGCGCCGCTGCTGACGGGAAAGCGCAGCAGCATCTCGACGAAGTCCGACCCCGCTTCGTTGGCCCGCACCACCATCACGTCGGGCAGCGAATCCACCAGCGGGCCGCGCAGCCGGTCTTCGAACGCGAAGGCCGTCGAGACGATGCGCGTCAGCGCGCCGCCCCCGCCCCAGCGCAGCACGCCCGGGCCGTCGATGCGCGCGCCAGGCTCGAACCGGGGCATGCGCGCGCCGCGCCAGAGGTCATCGGCCGGGTAGGCGGCCACGCCGGGTGCCGAGACGAAGTCGTAGCTCGCCTCGCTGGCGCCGCGCGGCAACACCACCGTGTCGCCGGCGGCCAGCATGCGGGCCTCGCCGCGCGGGCCGCGCAGCCAGACGCTGCCTTCGACGATGGTCCAGCTGAAGCCGGGCTTGAAGCCGGTGATGCGCACGCCCCAGGGCGCCGAGAACTCGAACACGTGCAGGGCCGAGGAGTCCAGGCGCAAGGCATCCAGCACGTCGCTCAGCAGGTCAGGGTGCGAGCTTCCCGTGGGCATGCTGGGCGCGGGTGGGGTCATGGGGCGGAGCGCGGCGGACGGCCGGTCAGTCTAGTGAAGCGCCGCGGCAGCACGCCCGGGGTTTTCCTGTCCGATTCGAGACGAACGCGTCGATTCCGCGGACGGCAGGCGATGGTCGGGCGCGGGC
Source organism: uncultured Bordetella sp. (assembly GCA_964641795.1). Classification (GTDB taxonomy): domain Bacteria; phylum Pseudomonadota; class Gammaproteobacteria; order Burkholderiales; family Burkholderiaceae_C; genus Pseudaquabacterium. Next base: position 32,119 of record CAZXLI010000002.1, read on the forward strand.
GGTCCGTCCACCATCTGCGCCACCCATTCCCCTTGGAGACACGATGATTGCGACCCCCCATGCGCTGACGATCGACGGCCAGCGCGTCTTTGCCGAAGAGACCGCGCTGGCCATCAACCCGGCGACCGAACAGGCCATCTGCGAGTACCCGATGGCCTCGCGCGCGCAGCTGGAAACGGCCGTGGCGGCCGCCCGGCGGGCATTCGGCGGCTGGTCCCGGGTCGGCCTCGCCGAACGGCGGCAGATGGTGGCCAAGCTCGGCGACCTGATCGAACAGCACCAGGACGGCTTCGTCGAACTGCTCATCACCGAGCAGGGCAAGGGTCGCGCCGCCGCCGAATGGGAAATCGGCGGCTCGATCCACTGGTGCCGGGAGATCGCCCGGCAGTCGCTGGCCGATGAAGTGGTCAGCCGCCAGGGCGATGACGAGATCGTCACGCGCTACACGCCCATCGGCGTGGTGGGTGGCATCACGCCCTGGAACTTCCCGCTGCTGCTGGCGGTGTGGAAGATCGCCCCGGCACTGGTGGCCGGCAACACCGTGGTGCTCAAGCCCTCGCCCTACACCCCGCTGTGCACCCTGTGGTTCGGCGAGCTGGCGCAGCAGGTGCTGCCGCCGGGCGTGCTGAACATCCTGTCCGGCGGCAACGAACTGGGCCAGTGGATGACCGAGCACCCAGGCATCGGCAAGATCTCGTTCACCGGCTCCACGGCCACCGGCCGGCGCGTGATGCAGAGCGCGGCGGGCAACCTGAAGCGCCTGACGCTCGAACTGGGCGGCAACGACCCGGCCATCGTGCTGCCCGACGTGGACGCCAAGGCCATCGCGAAGGACCTGTTCTGGGCCGCCTTCGCCAACAGCGCGCAGTTCTGCGTGGCCTGCAAGCGCCTGTACGTGCACGAGGACGTCTACGACGCGGTGGCACGTGAACTGGTGGCCTATGCGAAGACGGTGAAGGTGGGCAACGGCATCGAGCCCGACACCCAGCTGGGGCCGCTGCAGAACAAGATGCAGTACGACAAGGTGTGTCAGCTGCTGGAAGACAGCCGCCAGGCCGGGCTCGGCTTCCTGCTCGGTGGTACGCCCCTGCAGAAGCCGGGCTATTTCATCCCGGTGACGCTGGTGGACAACCCGCCGGAGGACTCGCGCGTGGTGACGGAAGAGGCCTTCGGCCCGGTGCTGCCGCTGCTCAAGTACCGCGACATCGACGAGGTGATCGCCCGCGCGAACGACACGCCCTATGGCCTGGCCGCCTCGGTGTGGGGCAAGGACCTGGACCAGGCCTCGGCCATCGCGCGCCGCATCGACGCCGGCACGGTGTGGATCAACCACGTGCACGTGTTCGCACCCCACATCGCCTTCGGCGGCCACAAGCAGTCCGGCATCGGCATCGAGAACTCGCTGCACGGCCTGGCCGGGTACTGCAACCTGCAGACCGTGATGCGCAAGGCCCTGCCATGAGCGGCACCACGATGCCCTCCTCGGTGGGCGCCTTGCTGCAGCAGGCCGCCCGGCGCTTCGGGGACAAGGCCGCGCTGGTGTACGAGGACCAGACCTGGAGCTTCCGGGCGCTGGACGATGCCTCGTCCACCCTGGCGGCCGCGCTGGCCGCGCATGGCGTGAAGCCCGGCGAGACGGTGTCGCTGTACTCGCCCAACTGCAGCGAGTGGCTGATCGCCTACTACGCGGTGATGCAGCTCGGTGGCATCGTCAACCCGCTGAACCTGATGCTCACGCCCGATGAGGCGGCCTATGCCATGAACGACTGCGGCGCGGTGGCCGTCCTCGGATCGGCCGACCGCATCGCCGGACTGGCCCGCGTGCTGCCGCAGACGAAGCTGCGCCTGTGCGTGGCCTTCGGGGGCACCACGCCGGCCGGCGCGGTGGACTTGCGCACCTTGCTGGGTGCCCGGCATGTTCGCCATGAGTCGCCCGCGATCGACCTCGACGAGACCTGCACGGTGGGCTACACCTCCGGCACCACCGGCCATCCCAAGGGCGCCGTGCTCACCCACCGCGGCATCCTGATGAACACGGCGCTGACCGCGACGATGCACCTGCGCACCGCGGCCGACACCGTGGTCAGCGCGCTGCCGTGCTCGCATGTGTACGGCAACATCGTGATGAACACAGCCATCGCCTACGGGATGACGCTGGTGCTGCACAGGAGCTTCGATGCCGAAAGCGTGCTGCAGAGCATCGCCCGGCACCGCGCGACCATGCTGGAAGGCGTGCCGACGATGTACCTGTACCTGCTGAACCACCCCACGCTGGCGCAGCACGACCTGTCCTCGCTCACGCGCTGCACCGTGGGCGGGCAGACCATGCCCGAGGCGAAGATGCGCCAGGTGGAGGCCGCCTTCGGCTGCCCGCTGATCGAGCTGTGGGGCATGACCGAACTCGGCGGCCTGGGCACCACCCACAGCGCCTACGGGCCGGCGCGGCCCGGCTCCATCGGCGTGCCGTTGCCGCACATGGAAGCGCGCGTGGTGGCCCCCGATGGCTCGGGCCGCGTGCTGGCGCCCGGCGAGGTGGGCGAGCTGCAGATGCGCGGCCCGCTCACGATGCGCGGCTACCTGGGCCGGCCCGAGGCCACCGCCGAGGCGCTGGTGGAAGGCGGCTGGCTGCGCACCGGCGACCTCGTGCGCCGGGACGAGCAGGGCTACCTGTACGTGGTGGACCGGCTGAAGGACATGGTCATCACCGGCGGCTTCAACATCTACCCGGCCGAGCTGGAGCGGGTGATCGCCGAACACCCCGACGTGGCGATGGTGGCCGTGGGCAGCATCCCCGACGCGACCAAGGGCGAGCTGGCCAAGGCCTACATCGTGCCGCGACGGGGCTCGAGCATCGACCTGGCGGATGTCGAACGCCACTGCCGCGAGCGGCTGGCCGCCTACAAGGTGCCCCGCGCCTTCCAGCTGGTGGCGGACCTGCCCAAGACCAGCACCGGCAAGATCCTGCGGCGCCTGCTGCGCAGCCTCGAAGCCGACGCGGACAATCATTTGGGCGCCGCACAAAGTAATATGAGTGCAAACACCTAGGGCCCGGCGCCGCTTCTTTACTAAACATTCGGGACACGGCGGCATGTGTGCCGCAGGACCCGGAGATCGAGGATGAGTCAAGGAGACGTGCGCCGCATCGTCATCGTCGGCGGTGGCACCGCGGGCTGGATGGCCGCGGCCCCGCTGTCGCTGGTGATGGGGGCGGGCACCCGCGAACCGCGCGAGATCACGCTGATCGAATCGCCCGAGATCGGCACCATCGGCGTCGGCGAGGCCACGCTGCCGACGATCCGCTTCTACAACAGCATGCTGGGGCTGGACGGCAACGACTTCATCCGCCGCACCCAGGCCACCTTCAAGCTCGGCATCGAGTTCAAGGACTGGGGTCATCTCGGCAACCGCTTCTTCCACGGCTTCGGCGACTTCGGCCCGCCCATCGTCAACCGCTCGGCCTACCAGTACTGGCTGCGGCTGCGCCGGCTGGGCGACTTCCCGCACCTGGAGGAGTGGTCCACCGCCTCGGTGATGGCCAAGCGCAACCGCTTCCAGCCGCCGCGCGGCGATCAGCCTTCGGCGCAAAACGCCTATTCGTATGCCTTCCACTTCGACGCCGGCCTGTATGCCGCGTACCTGCGGGACTATGCGCTGCAGCGCGGCGTGAAGCGGGTGGAAGGCACGATCGTCGATGTCTCAGTGCGCCCGCGCGACGGCTTCGTCACCGCGGTGACGCTGGCCGACGGCCGGCGCATCGAGGGCGACCTGTTCATCGACTGCTCCGGCATGCGCGGGCTGCTGATCGAAGGCATCATGAAGTCGGGCTTCGAGGACTGGAGCGCGATGCTGCCGGTCAACAGCGCGCTGGCGGTGCCCAGCGCCAATGCCGCGACACTGACGCCCTACACCACCTCCACCGCGCGCAGCGCCGGCTGGCAGTGGCGCATCCCACTGCAGCACCGCATCGGCAACGGCCATGTGTACTGCAACAGCTTCACCAGCGACGCCGAGGCCGAGCGCACGCTGCTGGAAGGGCTGGACACCGAGGCGCTGGGCCAGCCGCGGCCGATCCGCTTCACCACCGGCAAGCGGCGCCGCATGTGGGTGAAGAACGTGGTGGCCATCGGCCTGGCCTCGGGCTTTCTCGAACCGCTGGAGTCCACCAGCATCCAGCTCATCATGGACGGCGTGGGCCGGCTGATCGAGCTGTTCCCGGACCAGGGCTTCGACCCCTGGCTGGCGGCGGAATTCGACCGCCGCATGACCAAGCAGTACGAGTCGATCCGCGACTTCATCATCCTGCACTACAAGGTCAACCGGCGCACCGACAGCGAGTTCTGGCGCTACTGCCAGAACATGCCGATTCCCGACCGGCTGCAGCACCAGATCGAGCTGTTCCGCCACAGCGGCCGCGTGGCGGTGATCGACACCGACAGCTTCGCCGAGCCTTCCTGGGTGGCCTTGTTCCTGGGCCTGGGGCTGCAGCCCGCGGGCTACGACCCGATGGTCGAGCTGCTCGACGAACAGGCGCTGCGCACGCACTTCGCGCGGCTGCGCGAGGCGATTGCCGGCACGGTGGCGGGCTTCCCCGACCATGCCGAGTACATTGCGCGTCAGGTGACCGCGGCGGCATAGGCCGCCGAAACGACAACGGGCCGGTCTTGGCGCCCGGCCCGACATTGCGGCCCCCCCGCCGAAGGGGGCCACCGATCAGAAGGTGTAGCTCGCCTGCAGCGTGTAGCGCGGCCCGGAGGCGAACCAGGTGTGGCCCTTCATGCCGATGTTCTGCTGCATCAGCTGCTTGTACACCGCGTTGGTGACGTTCTGCGCCTCGAAGCCGACCGAGAACTTGTCGTCGAACTTGTAGTGCACGCCGATGTCGAGCTGGCCGTAGTTGTCGCCCCACAAGGGCAGGCCCAGCGGCAGGTTGTGCTGGCCGTAGTTCGGGCTGGCCGGGTTGGTGTCCAGCGCATCGGTCTGGTTCGGGCCGGTGTTGTCCGAGTTCAGTGCCACGCCGTACAGGTACTTCGAGCGCCAGCTGTAGGCCAGGCGGGCCGAGAGCGGGCCATAGTCGTACAACAGCGCCAGGTTGAAGGTGTTGCGTGACAGGTTGGCCATCGGCAGGCCGGTGAACGAGCGCCCGTCGGTGTCGCAGCCGTTGATGTTGAGGTTCAGGTTGTCGGCCCCGGCGCCCGAGGTGCAGTACTTGGCGTACACCGCGTTGTAGCGGCTCTGCTTGCTGTCGACGTAGGTGTAGTTGGCCTGCACGCCGAAGCCGGACATCCACCCTGGCAGCATGTCGAGGTAGCGCTGGAACGCGATCTCGATGCCGCGTGCCCGACCTTCGGCCCCGTTGACCGGCGCGGTGACGGTGAAGTCGTAGGTCTTGCCGCCGGCCGCCGCGATCCTGGTGCTGTAGGTCTGGTTGATGATGATGTCCTTCAAGTCCTTGTTGAAGGCCGCGACGGTGAGCGAGCCGCTCTTGCTGAAGTACCACTCGGCGGTCAGGTCGGCCTGGTTCGAGCGGATGGGCTTGAGCATCGGGTTGCCCGAGGCGGTGCCGGTGAGCTTCAGGCCGTCGACGACGGTGACCTCCTTGCCGTCGATGGTCTCCTTGTGGCTGGTGAAGTCCGACTGCAGCGTGGAGTAGGCCTGCAGCTGCGAGAAGTCCGGCCGCGACACCGCCTTGGCCAGCGCGAAACGGAACTGCAGCTCGGGGCTGGCCTTCATGCGCAGGTTCAGGCTGGGCAGCGCGTTGGTGAAGGTGTTGTCGCTCTGCAGCTTGGTGGAACTCGAGCTGAAGACCGGCAGCGTGCCGATCGAGCTGCTGGCGCCCTGCGGCGCGGCACCGGCGGTGAAGACGGTGGCGCCATCGGCCTGGTTGCTGGTGCGCACCACGCGCAGGCCGAGGTTGCCGTCGATCGGCATCTTCAGGTCGTCGAAGCCGAAACGCAGCTGCGTGTACAGCGCCTGCGTGCGCTCCTTCTGCTTGTTCAGGCTCGACAGGTCGTTGGGGTCGAAGGTGGCCGGCGACCAGGGAATGCCGGTCCAGCTCTGGCCGCAGATGTCGGCGCCCACGCCATGCGCTTCCTGGCACAGCTGGGTGGCGTAGTCGTGCAGCTTCTGGTAGCTGCCGGGGAAGCCCGCGGCCACCGCCATGTTGGGCATGATCAGCGGCGTCACCGCGGTGCGGCCGCCCATGAAGTTGTCGAAGACGTGGCTGTGCACGCCATCGCCCGGGAAGCGCGACAGGTAGGCCAGCGAGGCCAGCGGCTGCCAGCCGTCGGCACCGGCCTGCCAGGTCTGCGTGACGGCGGCCCAGTGGTAGAACGGGTTGGAGTTCTGGGTGGTGGCGTCGCGCTCGGTCAGCCGCGCGCCGAAGCGCAGGTCCTGCAGCACCGGGTGGTCGAACTGGTAGCGCGCGTCGCCCTTCCAGGCCTTCTGCTCACCGGTGGCACGGTCCATGTGCTCCATGGTGAAGCCCCAGTAGTAGTTGGCCGGGTTCGACAGGTGCGAAATGTCGGACTGGTCGAACACCAGGCGCGGGATCGAGCCGTTCAGATCCCAGGTCTGCTTGGGCATGTTGACGCCGGTGGCCACCGTGGAATCGAAGCCCTGGGTCTTGGACTTCACCAGCTGCAGGTCGGAGCTCAGGCGCCAGCGCTCGCTGGGCGACCAGACGAAGTTCCAGCTCAGCTCGTCGGTCTTGGACTGGCGGTCGAAGTAGCGGGTCTGGGCATTCATCGGAATGCCGGTGCTGGCCGAGCTGTTGGTCAGCGTGCCCGAGGTCAGCACGCCGTTGCCGTCGAACTTGGCGTTCGACAGCACCATGTCGTAGGGGTTGTAGCTCGCCTGGATGGTGTACTCGTCCCAGTAGAACTTGTACTTCGAGTGGAACAGCGAGAGCGAGGACTGCATGTCGTCCTTGCGCCACTGCAGCGCGCCGTAGGCCCCTTCGCGCTTGCGCTCGAACTGCAGCGAGCGCCAGCCCATGGCCTTGGGGAACCAGTGGCCGTTGACGGCTTCGTAGTAGCCCGAGCCATCGGGCTTCGTGCGCCGGACGGTCTCGGGGTAGTACGGGTCGACGTTGACGCCGTCGGTGCGGGTGCTGCTTTCCGAGTAGGCCAGGTCGAGCAGCGCGCCGAACTTGCCGAGATCGGTGTTCCAGGTGTTGGTGACCAGGCCGCTGTACTCGGGCCGCGTGGTGCCGCGCAGCTTGGAGGTGCTGGCCTTGGCCGACAGTGAGGCCTTGAAGCCGTTGTAGTCGAAGGGCAGGGCCGTGCGCAGGTTCACCAGGCCGCCGATGGCGCCTTCGATCTGCTCGGCCGAGGGGTTCTTGTAGACGTCCACGCCGGCCATCAGCTCGGGCGGCACGTCTTCGAAACTGAGCATGCGCCCGCCGTTCGCGCTGAAGGTCTCGCGCCCGTTGAGCTGGCTGCTGACGTAGGTGAGGCCGCGGATCGTGACGCCCGAGCCTTCCACCGAGTAGTGGATCGGGTCGCCGCGCGCCTGCGTGCGGTCCATCGCCACCCCCACCACGCGCTGCAGCACTTCGGTGACGGAGCGGTCGGGCAGCTTGCCGATGTCCTCGGCGACGATCGAGTCGACGATCTCGTCGGCGTCCTGCTTGAGCTTCTGCGACGAGATCAACGAGGCGCGCTGCCCCGTCACCACGACCACGTTGGCTTCTTTCTTGTCGTCTTTCTTGGTGTCGGCCGCCTGGGCCTGCGCCTGGCCCGCCCAGACCATCAGGGCCTGCGCCGCGGCCAGTGAAATGGCCGTCTTCCGGAAGTGTGTCATCGGTTATGTCTCCTGCTTGGATGGATGGGGCCGGTGCGCTCGCGCCGGCGACATGCACGCGCCCATCGCGCGTTAGGGAGCGGGCTTCGTCGTCAGCATCGAGGGGGTGATCTCCTGTTCGGGGTGGTCCAGGGCCGTGGCGCGAAGGACGCCGGGCAGCGCACCGCTGATCGGGACATGGCGCGGCGCGCCGGGCAGCAGGTCGATGAAGTTGTCGCCGAAGCGCGTGCCTTCGGCCTGCAGCCACAGGCCCTTGAGCGGGCGCTGCACGCTGGCGATCAAGGCCGGTTCGGTCGTGCCGGCGATGCGCAGCTGCAGCCCGGCGGGGCCGAAGCGGTGGAAGCGGAACGGTTCGGGCCAGGCGCAATCGCGCGCGCGCTCGTGGCCCTCGCGCGCATCCAGCGCGCACAGCTCGCCGACCAGCGGGCGTGCATCCGGCGGCACCGGCAGCGTGCATTCGAGGCTGGTGTCAGCGGGTACCTGCAGGTCCTGCAGCCCGTCGTGCACCAGCTCGCCCTCGAGCGTGAACAGGCGCAGCCGCAGCGTCAGGGCGGCGGGCGCGGCCTCGCCGTTCATCACCGCGGCGCGCGCGCCTTCGGGTGTCAGGCGCAGCGCCACGGCCAGCGGCGCCAGCGCGCGGCGGATGCTGTGCCAGGCCGGCTTCAGGGTGCCGGCGGAATCGATCAGCGCCCAGCTGGTGGCCGGCCAGCAGTCGTTGAGCTGCCACACCAGCGCGCCGCCGCAGGCGCGGGCACCGGGCTGCTGCCAGCGGCGGCGGAAGTCCTGGTAGGCCACGCGCATGGCCTCGGCCTGCACGAACTGGGTAGCGTACACATGCTCGGCCAGCGTCGGGCCCACGCGCAGGTTGTCGGCCAGGTACACCGCGAGGCGGCGGTGGCCGTCCGGCGCGCCGGAGCCGGCCTTGTTGTGCCAGGCCAGCGTGCGGCTCTCGGGGAAGCGCTCGGCCGGCGGCAGCACCGATTCCAGCAGCGCCAGCGAGGGGTGCGACTGCAGGCCGAATTCGCTGACGAAGCGGCCCTGCACCTCGGCGTAGCGCTGGTAGGGCAGCATCTGCTGGTGCCACACCTCCCAGCTGTGGCGGTCGCCCACGCCGGCGTCGGACGACAGCGTGACGCCCTGCGGGTTGGGCGAGTAGGGGCTGCCGGGCCAGTAGGGGCGGCCGGGGTCCAGCTCGGCCACCACCGCGGGCAGCAGCCGTTCGTACAGTGCCAGCGCGTCGAAGCGCTCGGCCGGCACGCCGGGGCCATAGGCGCCGATGGACTCGGCCAACGCGTAGTCTTCGTTATTGCCGCACCACAGCGCCAGGCTGGCGTGGTGGCGCAGGCGGCGCACCGCGGCGCTGGCTTCCTCGCGCACGCTGGCCTGGTAGGCCGGGTGGGCCGGGTACATGCCGCAGGCGAAGGCGAAGTCCTGCCACACCAGCAGGCCCAGTTCGTCGCAGGCGTCGTAGAAGGCCTCGTCTTCGTAGATGCCGCCGCCCCACACGCGCAGCATCGTCATGTTGGCGTCGGCCGCCTGCTGCACCCGCTGGCGGTAGCGCTCGGGCGTGATGCGTTCGAGCAGGCTGTCGTCGGGAATCCAGTTGGCGCCGCCGGTGAAGAAGGCGCGGCCGTTGACCTCGAAGTGGAAGCTGCTGCCCGCCTCGCCGGCCACCGGGGCCTGCACCAGCGCCAGCTGGCGCAGGCCGATGCGCAGCGCGTGCCGCGCCAGCCGTGTGGGGCCCTCCAGCAGTTCGGCGCTCAGCCGGTACAGCGGCTGCGCGCCCATGCCGCGCGGCCACCACAGGCGTGCCCGCGGCACCTCCAGCAGGGCTTCGCCGGCATCGGCCGGCTGTTCGAGGCGCGAGACCAGCTGGCCCTCGGGATCGCGCAGCGTCCACAGCAGCCGCCGACCGGCGCTGCGGCCGGCCAGCCGGGCACGGACGGTGAGCTGCGCACTGCCGGTGGCCGCGTCCAGCCGGGTCTCGCAGTGCACGTCGTCGAAGCGCAGCGTGCCGCGCTGGCGCCGCACCGGGCGCCAGGGCCCGCAGGTGATCAGCTCGGGACCCCAGTCCCAGCCGAAGTGGTACTGGGCCTTGCGCGCATACAGGCGGGCGCTGTCGCCGTTCCACAGCGCACGCTGGCCATGCACGGCCTGCTGCTCGCGCGCACGCTGCAGCGCGGGGTCGAAGCGCAGCAGCAGCTCGTTGCGGCCGGGCCGCAGCCGCCAGCGCACGTCGACCCGCCGGGGCACGAACATGTTGCTGCTGTCCAGCAGCGGCTCGCCGTTGAGCCAGGCCGTGCACCAGGTGTCCAGCCCGTCGAACACCAGGTCTTCCTGCTCGGCCAGGTCGGCCACCTCGAAGACCAGGCGCCAGGCCCAGCTGCGCTCGGCCACCCAGCGCACGGCGAGCTCGTTCATGCCGATGAAGGGATCGGGAATCCGCCCGGCCGCCAGCAGCGCGGCATGGGCGCTGCCGGGCACGCGGGCCGGCAGCCAGGCGTCGGCGGGCAGGGCGGCGATGTCGGCCGGCTGCGCATCGTGCGGCACCTCGGCGAGTTGCCAGCCCTCGTGCAGGTCAATGAGGGTATCGGCGATGGGAAGAGGGTCGGTCACGAAACAAAGACTAAACACAAGTATTTGCGTAGTGTGTTTTGACCGAGCGCCGCTCGTCACTGCGGGGTTTTACCTAGGCGTTGTCAGGGCATCACGGCTGGCGCAGCACGATCGATCGGAGCAATAATCCAGATCGTTTACTAAACGCTTGCAGCGACTCTCGTGTTGTTTCGTGCCCGCCAGCCGGTCGTGCCGACCGCTCGCCTGATCACCCGCCTGCTGAGCCACCTGGCGCTGGGCCTGGCGCTGCTGCTGCCTGGCGGCGCGGCACGGGCCCAGAAGCTGGTGATGTGGATGGTCGGCGACGACAAGGTCGTGCGCCTGATGCGCCCGGCGGTGGCGCTGTTCGAGCGCCGGCACCCGGGCGTGCATGTCGAGCTGCGCGACGTGCCCTGGGCCGACGCGGTGACCAAGTACTCGGCCGCGCTGGCCAGCCGCACCGGGCCGGACCTGATCACCGGCGGGCCGTCCTACGCGCTCGACCTGGGTGACAAGGGCGCGCTGGTCGACCTGAACCGCGTGGCGCCCGACCTGGTTCGGATGCTCGAGCAGCATGCCCACCCCGGCGCGCTGCGGGCGGTGCGCCGGCACGACGGCGTGATGTACGCCGCCCCCTTCGACATGCATGTGCAGCTGCAGTACTACCGCACCGACCTGCTGCCGCGTGCGCCGGCCACCTGGGACGAGTTCGATGCCGCGGTGCAGCGCCTGCGCGCGTCGGGCACGCGCGGCTTCGCGCAGCAGTGGGGCAACACCGGCTGGCTGGGCTTCACGCCCTACCTGCTGCAGGCCGGCGGCGCGCTGTACGACGCGCAGTGCACCCGGGCGCTGGTCGACAGCCCGCAGGCGGTGCGCGCGCTGAACTACTACGCCGGCTTCTACCGCCGCCACCACGCGCCCACCGACGCCTGGCCCGATGCCGATGGCGGCCTGGAAAGCGGCGCCTACCCGCTGATCCAGTCCGGCACCTGGCAGCTCACCAACCTGGTGGTGGCGCGGCGCGAGATCGAAGGGCGCTGGGCCGCGGCGCCGCTGCCGGCCGGCCCCAGCGGCCGGCGCACCGCCTTCCTCGGCGGCTCGGTGATCGGCATCACCAGCTTCTCGCGCCAGGTGCCGCTGGCGCTGGACCTGCTGCGCTCGATCTACGAGCCCGCGGTGGCGCTCGAGATGGCCGAGTCGGCGCTGCGCCTGGGCCTGATGTGGCTGCCCGCCGGACGGCAGGACCAGCTCGGCGCGCTCTCGCTGCCGCCGCAGCGCCTGCAGGCCGTGCTGGCGCAGCTGCAGGATGCCGAAGGCGCGCCCAACTGCCGCGGCTGGCAACGCATGGGCGACGTGCTGACGCGCGCGGTGCAGCGCGTGGTGCTGGCCGATGGCGATGCGCAGACCGAGCTCGGCCGCGCCGCCGCACAGATGAACCGCGCGCTGCGCGTGCGCTGAAAGGTCTGCCGCCGATGTCCGCGCCCGCCTTGACTCCCGAGCCCCGCCCGCGCGCGTCGGCGCTGCGGCGCTGGGCCCGCCGCCATGGCCGGGATGTGCTGCTGATCGCGCCCTTCCTGGCGCTGTTCGGCCTGTTCACCGTGTGGCCGGTGCTGCGCTCGGCTTGGCTCAGCCTGACCGACTACCACGCCACCACCCCACCGCGCTGGGTGGGCCTGGGCAACTATGCCGAGCTGTTCGCCGACGAGCGCTTCTGGCGCGCGATGGGCAACACCCTGGCCTACATGGCCGCGGTCTCGCTGCTGGCGGTGCTGGCGGGGCTGCTGCTCGCGCTGGCGCTGGGCAGCCAGTCGCGCTGGCACCAGGCGGCGCGCATCGCCTTCTTCCTGCCCTCGGTGGCCGGCGGCGTCGGCGCGATCTCGGTGTGGAAGTGGCTGGCCAACTCCGAGCCCTGGGGCCTGTTCAACCAGCTGCGCGGCTGGTTCGGGCTGGAGCCGGCGCGCTTTCTCGGCGACCCGCAGTGGAGCCTGGTGGTGCTGGTGGCGGTGGGCGTGTGGTCGGTGCTGGGCTTCAACATGGTGATCTTCGTCGCGGGCATGCGCTCGATCCCCGCCCACCTGTACGAGGCCGCGGCGCTTGACGGGGCCACGCGCTGGCAGCGCTTCCGCCATGTCACGCTGCCGATGCTGCGGCCCACGCTGCTGTACCTGCTGGTCACCGGCATGATCGCCTCGTTCCAGGTGTTCTTCGAGCCCTACGTCCTGTTCGGATCGGTCGACGCGGTCGGCGGCCCGCTCGATTCGGCGCTGATGCTGGTGACCTACCTGTTCGACTACGGCTTCCGCCAGCTCGACCTGGGCTATGCCTCGGCGGTGGCCTGGGTGCTCACCACCATCCTGTTCCTGCTGGCCTGGCTGAACCTGCGGCTGGGCCGCGGCGCGGAGGCCGCGGCATGACGCGCCTGCCCAACGAGCGCGGCAGCCGCTGGTGGCTGCTGGCCCAGGCGCCGCTGCTGCTGCTGCTGGCCAGCGTGCTGCTGCCGTACTACTGGATGGCCATCGGCGCGTTCAAGACCGTGCCCGAGCTGATGCGCCAGCCGCCCACCTTCTGGGTCGACAAGCCGACGCTGAAGAACTTCTACGACCCCGGCTGGCACGAGGGCCTGGTCGACCCCGACCATTGGGCCGGCATCTTCCAGCGCACCAGCGAAGGCTTCGGCTTCGGCCACTACTACCTCAACAGCCTGCTCGTGACCCTCACCGTCACGGCGACGAGCCTGCTGGCGGCCTCGCTGGTGGCCTTCGTGCTGGTGAAGAAGCCGTTCCCCGGCAGCCGCGTCCTTTTCACGTTATTGCTGGCCAGCATGATGGTGCCGTGGGAGGCGACCATCGTGCCGAACTTCGTCACCGTGGCGCAGCTCGGCTGGATCAACACCTACCCGGCGCTGGTGGTGCCCGGGCTGGCCAAGGCCTTCGTGGTGTTCTACTTCCGGCAGATCATCGTGGCGGTGCCGGACGACCTGGTGGACGCGGCCCGCATCGACGGCGCCGGCACCCTGCGCATCTGGTGGAGCGTGGTGCTGCCGCTGCTGCGGCCGGGGCTGGCGGCGATCGGCATTCCGGTGGCCATCGCCGAATGGAACAACTTCCTCTGGCCGCTGCTGGTGGTCAACGACGCGGCCCACACCACCTTGCCGCTGCAGCTGGGCAAGATGGCCGGCAACCTCACCTACGATCCGCAGACCGGCGCGGTGCTGATGGCGGCTTCGCTGGTGGTGTCGCTGCCGGCGATCGCGGCCTTCCTGTTCTTCCAGCGCCAGTTCGTCGACGGCCTGACGGCCGGCGCGACCAAGGGCTGACCTGTGTGATCCACGATGACTCCATCGCGCCACGCCTGCCCCGCCGTGCCGTGCTGGCCGGCCTGCTGGGCAGCGGCCTGGCCGGTGCGGCCCCGCCCGTGCCGAGCCGCCCGATGACCCCGCCCGAGCAAGCCGCCGCACGCGCTGCCGTGGCCGGCGCGCGCTGGCAGGGGCCGCAGCGCCGTGGCAGCGGCTGGCTCGAATGGCGGCTGCCGGGCAGCCTGGGGCTGGACCCGGCGCGCTGCTTCGAGCCCGAGAGCGTCGACCTGCGCTGCCAGTTCAGCGGGCCGCAGGGCCGGCGCCTGCGCGTCACCGCGTTCTGGAGCGTCGACGCCGCCGGGGCCGCGTCCGGCCACTGGACCCTGCGCCTGCTGCCGCCGCTGCCGGGGCGCTGGCGGGCCGAGCCGCAGCTGGCCATCGGCGCGGAACCGGCCATCGCCGCCGGCGCGCCGTTCGAGTTCGACGTTGCCGCGGTGCCGGCGCGCCAGCGCGTCGTCGTGGACGCTCGTCATTCGGGTTACTTCGCGTTCGACGACGGCACGCCCTTCGTGCCGGTGGGCTTGAACCTGGGCTGGGCCGCACGCGGCCAGGTGCTGGCCGACTACCAGCGCTGGTTCGAACGCCTGGCCGCGGCCGGCGGCAACTTCGCGCGGCTGTGGATGGCCAGCTGGTCCTTCGGCATCGAGTGGCAGGACACCGGCCTGGGCGACTACCGCCAGCGGCTCGACCGCGCCGCCGAGCTCGACGCGGTGTTCGAGCTGGCCGAAGCCAGCGGCATCCGGCTGATGCTGTGCCTGCTGAACCACGGCGCCTTCAGCGAGACCACCGACGCCGAGTGGGCGCACAACCCCTACAACCGGCGCCACGGCGGGCCGCTGGCGGCGCCGCAGGACTTCGTCAGTGACCCGCAGGCGATCGCGCTGTTCGAGCGCCGGCTGCGCTACATCGCCGCGCGCTGGTCGCACAGCCCGGCGCTGCACAGCTGGGAGTGGTGGAACGAGGTCAACTGGACGCCGATCGAGCGCGCCGCGCTGCGCCCCTGGTTCGAGCGCATGGGCCGGGTGCTCGATGCGCACGACCCTTACCGGCGCCTGCGCAGCAGCAGCTGGTCCGACCGCGGCGACGCGCTGGCCTGGCGCGGGCCGGCGCTCGACTTCGTGCAGCAGCACGACTACACCGCGCACGACCCGATGCAGCACTATGCCGAGGCCGCGCGCGCCTGGCAGGCCGAGGGCCTCGCGGCCAAGCCGCGCGTGCCGGCCGAACTCGGCCTCGAGGTGGCCTACGACCCGGCGCAGCCGCGGCCCTTCGAGGCCGATGCGCTGCACCTGCACAACGGGCTGTGGGCGCCGCTGTTCCACGGCTTCGCGTCGACCGCGCTGTACTGGTGGTGGGACCGGTTGGTCGACCGGCAGGACCTGTGGCCGGCCTACCGCGGCGTCGCGCGCTGGCTGCAGGCGCTGCACGCGCGCGGGCTGCACCTGGGCGAGCATCGCTCGATATTGGCTGAAGTAAGCGTCCCCAGGCCCGGGCTGGGCCCAGCCCGCCCCCCGAGGGGGTCCGGCAACGTGGCGCAGCCACATGTGCTGGAGAGCGGCCACGGCGCCCGGGCGCTGGCGCTGGCCGGCCCGCGCAGCCTGCTGATGTGGCTGCGCGCCGATGGCCTGGATGCCGAGACGCAGCGCCAGGCCTGGCGCGCGGCCACCGGCGGCACCGACCCGGGCACGCCGTGGGCGCCGGGCTTCCCGCGCATCGAGGGCGCGCAACTGGTGCTGCCGGCGCTGGACTGGCCCGACGGTCCGGTGCAGGCCAGCTGGTTCGACAGCGAGCATGGCGAGCCGGCCGGCACGACGACGGCTGCGGTGCAAGGCGGCACGCTCACGCTGCCGTGTCCGGGCTTCGCGCGCGGGCTGGCGGCCATCGTGCAGCCGGCGCCGGCGCAGCCGGTGGCCGACGCGCCTGCCGATGCGCGCCTGCAGGCGGTGCTGGCCCGGCTGCGCGCGGGGCAGGAGGTCTGCGTCGTCGCGATCGGCGGCTCGATCACCACCGGCTACGCCGCGCCGGTGCCGCGCGCAGGCGGCTGGGCCGCGCAGGTGGCGCGCTGGCTGGCGGGGCAGGGCCGGCCCGGCGCCGTGCGCTTCGTCAACGCCGCAGTCAGCGGCACCGATTCGGCGGTGGCGGTGCAGCGCCTGCCGGCGCATGTGCTGGCCGAGCAGCCGGACCTGGTGCTGGTCGAGTTCGGCGTCAACGATGGCTTCGGCGACCCGGCCGTGCGCGCGTCGAGTTATGAAGGCCTGCTGCGCCAGCTGCTCGGCGCCACGCGGCCGCCGGCGGTGCTGCCGGTGCTGCTGACCTTGCAGGGCAACACCCCGCGCGAGGCGGTCGACCTCCAGCGCCGGCTGGCCGCGCACTACGGGCTCGATGCCGTCGACGTCGGCGCCGCGCTGGCGCAGCAGGCCAGCGCGGGCACGCTGCGCTGGTCGGCGCTGTACGACGAGCCGGTGCATCCGAACCAGGCCGGCCATGACGCGATCGCCACGCGGGTGATCGCGGCGCTGCAGGCCGCGGCCGACGCGGCGCAGGCGCAGGTCCCCGTGGCGCGCTCGCCAGCCCCGGTGCCGCCAGCGCCGGCGCCCGCGGCACTGCCGCCGCCGCTGCACGGCATCGACCATGTGCATGTGCGCCACTGGGCCGGCGATGCGCTGCAGCCCTGGCGCGCGCGCGGCTTCGTGCGCGGCGGGCCGGTGCATCCGGAATGGGCCGCGCTGCCCGGCGGCCAGGCGCCGGGCTGGACCAGCACCGATGACGCGGCCGAGGCCTCGTTCCTGGTGTGGGGCCGGCAGATCGCGGTGTTCCATGCCGAGAGCGAACACTTCCGCAACCTCGAGGCCTGGGTCGACGACGGGCCGGTGGTGACGCTGCGCGGCCATGTGCCGGAACGGCGCGGCTACCTCGGCTGGTCGCACACCGTGGTCGGGCGCGATCTCGAAGCCGGCGCGCACCTGCTGCACCTGCGCATGCGGCGCGACGAGCACGCCGGCAGCGGCCGCCCGGCCAGCCTGCTGGGCGTGATGGCCGCCGGCCGCCTGCCGCGAGCGCTGCGCGAGGCCTTGCCCGGCGACTTCGCGCCGCAGGCGGCGCCGAACGGCCACGCGGCGGCGCAGGCGACACCGGTCGGCCACGCAACGCCGCCTGCAGCGGCGGTCGACCCGTCCGCACCGGCGGGCTGGCGCCTCGTGACGGTCGACGACCCGGCGCTGCGCTGGATCGGCCGCATCGACCGCCGCAGCGAGCCCGGCGCCGCGCTGCTGGCCTGGAGCGGCAGCGAGCTGCGCGCGCGCTTCAGCGGCACGCGGCTGGCGCTGCGGCTGGCGCCGGCGCGCGGCGGCATCGCCCACTTCACCGTGGAGGTCGACGGCCAGCGGCACGCGCTGGCGCTGCTCGGCAGCGGCGTGCAGGACTGGGTGCTGCGCAGGCCGCTCGGGCCGGGCGAGCACAGCCTGCGCGTGATCAAGCGCACCGAAGGCTCGATGGCCGAGGCGCGGCTGCTCGGGCTGCTGGTCGACGCGCCGGCCGTCCTCGCGCCGCCGCCGGAGCGGCCGCTGCGGCTCGTCTTCTACGGCGATTCGATCACCGCCGGCGCCTGCAATGGCGACGAGGGCGAAGACCAGTACGAGGACCTGTTCGCGCACGACGGCACCCGCGCCTATGGCTGCCTAGCGGCCGAAAAGCTCGGCGCCGATTACCACGGCATCGCCGTCAGCGGCATCGGCCTGACGCGCAGCTGGCACGAGCTGCTGATGCCGATGGTGTGGAACCGCCTGGCCCCGCGCACCGATGCGCCGGCGCTGCCGCCACCGGCGCGCGACGAGCGCCAGCGCGAGATCGTGCTGGTCAACCTGGGGCAGAACGACCATGGCTTCCCGGCCTCGCGCGGCGAGCCGTTCCCGCCCGAATTCGCCGCGGCCTACCTCGACTTCGTGCGCCGCCTGCGCCGCCACCATGCCGGCGCGAAGATCGTGCTGCTGATCGGCGGCATGTCGGCCTGGCGTGAACAGCCGGCGATACCCGCCGCGATCGAGGCCACGCTGCGCCAGCTGCGCGCCGAAGGCGACAGCCGCCTGTGGCACTACCGTTTCCAGGCCTTCGCCTGGGCCCACCCCCGCATCGACGTGCATGCGCTGATGGCCGACGAACTGCTGGCCTTCCTGCAGGCCGAGGTGCTGACCCGCGAACCATGACCGACGCACCGCCTTCCCCCCCGCCCGAACTGCCCGAGCCCCCCGAGCGGCCCGACATGCGCCAGCCCGCGGCGCTGTGGGCCCACATGCGCCACACGCTGGCGTTCTACGCGCCGCGCGCGAAGGACCCGAGCGGCGGCTGCTTCCACTTCTTCAAGGACGACGGCACGGTCTACGACCGCCGCACGCGCCACCTCGTCAGCAGCACGCGCTTCGTGTTCAACCAGGCGCTGGCCTGGCGCTGGTTCGGCGCGCCGGCGGCCGAGGTGGCGCATGCGCTGGCCTTCGTGCGCGAGGCCCATGCCCAGCCCGGCGGCGGCCATGCCTGGCTGATCGACTGGGACGGCGAGCAGGCCCGCGCCACGGTGCGCGACGGCACCCGGCACTGCTATGGCCAGGCCTTCGTGCTGCTGGCGCATGCGCATGCGGCCGAGGCCGGCGTGCCCGGCGCGCGCGAGGGGCTGGACGCCACCTACGCGCTGATGGAGCAGCGCTTCTGGGAACCGGCGCACGGCCTCTATGCCGACGAGGCCACGCCCGACTGGCAGCTGGCGCCGTACCGCGGCCAGAACGCCAACATGCATGCCTGCGAGGCGATGCTGGCGGCGCACGCGGCCACCGGCGATGCGCGTTATCTGGCGCGCGCGCTGGTGCTGGCCGAGTCCATCACGCAGCGCCAGGCGAACCGGGCCGGCGGCCTGGTGTGGGAACACTACCGGGCCGACTGGTCGCCGGACTGGGACTACAACCGCGACGACCGCAGCAACATCTTCCGGCCCTGGGGCTTCCAGACCGGCCACCTGACCGAGTGGGCCAAGCTGCTGCTGCAGCTCGAACGCCGGCTCGGCGACGCGGCGCCGGCCTGGCTGCTGGCCACCGCGCGCCGCTTCTTCGACGCTGCCGTGCGCCACGGCTGGGACGCGGCGCACGGCGGCCTGGTCTACGGCTTCGGCCCGGGCGGCAGCGTCTGCGACGGCGACAAGTACTTCTGGGTCCAGGCCGAGAGCCTGGCCGCTGCCGCGTGGCTGGCGGTGCGCACCGGCGAGGCCGCGTACTGGGACTGGTACGACCGGCTCTGGGCCTATGCCTGGCAGCATTTCGTCGACCACCGGCATGGCGCCTGGTACCGCCAGCTGACGCCGGACAACCGCCGCCGCGACGACAACAAGAGCCCGGCCGGCAAGACCGACTACCACACGCTGGGCGCCTGCCAGGACGTGCTGGCGGCGCTGGGCGTGCAGCCGCCGGCCTGCTAGGGCCTGTCCACACTGCGGACGCCCGATGCGCTTCGCCCCGCCCGCGCTGCACGCGCTGCACGGCCGCCACTCGAGCCTGGTGGTCGAATGCCCGGCCGCCATGGCCGCACCGATCTGGCGTTACTGGGGTCCGCGCCTGCCGGCGCAGGCGCTGCCGCCCTATGCGCTGGCCGAGGCGCGCTACCAGTCGCCCTCGTCGATGGACGAGGAGCTGCCGCTGGCGCTGCTGCCGACCTTCGGCGTCGGCGGCTTCGGCCCCGCGGCGCTGCTGGCGCACCGCGACGGGCGCCACTTCGCGCAGCATGTCGACGACGCCCGCTGCGAGGCCGCCGAGGGCGAGCTGCTGTTCACGCTGGTCGACCGCATGGCCGCGCTGCGCTGGACGCTGCGGCTGCGGCTCGATGCCGACGACGTGCTGCGCATCGAGACCCGCCTGTGCAACGAAGGCGAGGATGCGCTGGCGCTGCACTGGCTGGCCTCGGCCACGCTGCCGCTGCCGCCGCAGGCGCGGCGCGTGCGCTCGTACGGCGGCGTCTGGGCCGGCGAGTTCCGTCTGCACGAAGACGCCCTGGGCCCGGCGCAGTGGCTGCGCGAACAGCAGCGCGGCCGCGGCTCGCACGAGGTGTTTCCCGGCGCGCTGGTGCTCACCGAGGCCGCGACCGAGGACAGCGGCCTGGCCTGGGGCGCGCAGCTGGCCTGGTCGGGCAACAGCCGCCAGTGCATCGCGCCGCGCGACGAGGGCGGCTTCGGCTGGCAGCTCGGCGCCTGGCTGGCCCCGGGCGAGCTGAGCCTGGCGCCGGGCGAGTGCTTCGATGCGCCGGCGGTCGTGGCCTGCTGCAGCCCGCAGGGCATCGGCGGCGTGCGCCAGGCCTTCCATGCCGCGGCGCGCGCCACCGTGCGCTGGCCGGGGGCCGCCGCCACGGTGGCGCCGCCGCCGCGGCCGGTGCACCTGAACACCTGGGAGGCGGTGTACTTCGAGCATGACGAGGCCGCGCTGCGCGCGCTGGCCGAGGCCGCCGCCGCGCTGGGCGTCGAGCGCTTCGTGCTCGACGACGGCTGGTTCCACGGCCGCCGCAACGACGGCCGCGCGCTGGGCGACTGGTGGCCCGACGAGGCGAAGTACCCGCAGGGGCTGGCGCCGCTGGCGGCGCAGGTGCGGGCCTTGGGCATGGACTTCGGGCTGTGGGTCGAACCCGAGATGGTCAGCCCCGACAGCGCGCTGTTCCGCGCGCATCCGGACTGGGCCCTGCAGCTGGCCGGCCGCCCGCTGCTCACCGCGCGCCGGCAGCTGGTGCTCGACCTGGCGCGCGACGATGTCGCCGAGCATGTCTTCGGCTGGCTCGACGCGCTGCTGCGCGCGCTGCCGATCGGCTACCTGAAATGGGACATGAACCGCGACCTGACGACCGCCGGCCACACCGGCGCCGCGCGCGCCGGCCAGGCCGCCTACCACCGCCAGGTGCAGGCGCTGTATGCGCTGCTGGCGCGGCTGCGGGCGGCGCATCCGCGGCTTGAGATCGAGAGCTGCGCCTCCGGCGGCGCGCGCATCGACCTGGGCGTGCTGCCCTGGGTGCAGCGCTTCTGGACCAGCGACAACAACGATGCCCGCTCGCGCGTGGCGATCCAGCGCGGCGCGCTGCAGTTCATGCCGCCCGAGCTGCTGGGCGCGCATGTCGGTGCCGAGCGCTCGCACACCACCGGCCGCAGCCAGGCGCTGGCCTTCCGCGCCGCGGTGGCACTGCCGCTGCACCTGGGCATCGAGGCCGACCTGCGGCGGCTGGCGCCGGAGCAGCGCGACGAACTGGCGCGCTGGATCGCGCTGTACAAGCGCCTGCGCCCACGCCTGCATGGCGTGCCGGTGCGGCTGGGCGAGGCCGGCGACGGCATCGTCTGGCAGGCCCATGGCGATGCCGACGGCGCCGTGCTGTTCGTCTACCGGCTCGAGCCCACCGCGCAGCGCTTCAGCCCGCCGCTGCGCCTGCCCTGGCTGGACCCGGCGCGCGCCTACCGGCTGCGCCGGCTCTGCGGTGAAGCGCAGGGAACGATCCCCGGCGGGGGCCGCTGCGCGCTGCACGAAGCGCTGGACGGCGAGGGCGCCCGCCTGCCCGGCGCCTGGCTGCGCGAGCACGGCTTTGAGCTGCCGCGGATGAGCGCCGAATCGGCCCTGGTGCTGGAGCTGATGCCTGAAACCCACCGTGAAGCGGCCTGAGCGCCGCCCCTTTCATCATCCCCGGAGACCCGCCCCGATGCTGCCCACGTTCCGCCACGCCCTGCTGGCTGCCGCACTCCTGATCGCCGGCCCTGGCCGCGCCGCTGACGCGTTAGCACCGGCGCCGCTCGAATGGCGCGGCATCAGCCTGGCCGCGGCCGAATTCGGCGAACAGCAACTGCCCGGCCGTTACGGCGACCATTACGTCTACCCGACCGTGGCCAGCACCGCGTACTTCCAGTCGCGCGGCATGAACCTGATGCGCCTGCCGTTCCGCTGGGAACGGCTGCAGCCGCGGCTGAACGCCGAGTTCGACGCTGCCGAGCTGGCCCGGCTGCGCGAGTTCGTCGACGGCACCACCGCGCGCGGCCTGCAGGTGCTGCTGGACCCGCACAACTACGCGCGCTGGCACGGCCACCTGATCGGCAGCGCCGAGCTGCCGCCGGCGGCATTCGCCGACTTCTGGCGCCGCCTGGCACTGCAGTTCAAGGACAACCCGCGGGTGCAGTTCGGGCTGATGAACGAGCCGCATGGCCTGCCCACCGAGACCTGGGCCGCCGCGGCGCAGGCGGCGATCGACGCGATCCGCGCCACCGGCGCGCGCAACCTCGTCACGCTGCCCGGCAACGGCTGGACCGGTGCCTGGAGCTGGCACATCGGCACCTGGTACGGCACGCCGAATGCGCAGGTGATGCACACCGTGCGCGACCCGGCCGACCGGCTGCTGATCGAGGTGCACCAGTATTTCGATGAAGACGGTTCGGGCTCGAAGCCGGCCTGCGTCAGCCCGACCATCGGTGTCGAGCGGCTGGCGCGCTTCACCGCCTGGCTGCGCCTGCATGGCCGGCGTGCGCTGCTGGGCGAGATCGGCGGCGGCGACAACCCCACCTGTGCCGCGGCGCTGCGCGGCGCGCTCGACCATCTGCGCGCGAACGCCGATGTCTGGGCCGGCTGGGCCTGGTGGGCGGCCGGGCCGTGGTGGGGCGACTACTTCCTGTCGCTCGAACCCGGCCCCGAAGGCCGCGACAAGCCGCAGATGCAGCTGCTGGCGCCCTACCTGCGCTGAAGCCGCCGCGCCTTCGCCGCGCCGCGCGGCCCGGCCTGCGCGGCGCCGCCCGCCCGCGCGACGATGCGCGAGCTCTCGCGCAGCACCAGTTCCACCGGCAGCAGCGTGTCGCCCGCCGCGGGCGTGCCGTCGAGCAGCGCGGCCACCGCCTCGCGGCCCAGCGCTTCCTTGTCGACGCGGATCGTCGACAGCGGCACCGGCGCACGCGCCGCGGCGGCGATGTCGTCGTAGCCGACGAAGCGCAGGTCCTCCGGCACGCGCAGGCCGGCGTCGGTGCAGGCCTGCATCGCGTTCAGCGCGGTCTCGTCGTTGTAGGCGAACACCGCGTCCGGCGGCTGCGGCAGCGCCAGCAGGCGCTGCATGGCCGCGCGGCCGGCCTGGTCGTAGGGCAGCGCCATGTCCAGCGCCACCTCGAGGTCGGGGTCGGCCAGCCGGCCGGCTTCGAACAGCGCACGCCGGAAGCCCTTGGCGCGCAGCGCGACCGAGTGGTGCGACATCGGACCGACGATCAGCGCCGGCCGCTGCGCGCCGCCTTCGATCAGGTGGCGCGTGGCCAGCAGCGCGCCGTTCAGGTTGTCGTCGTTGATGCAGTGCAGGCCGGCCTGGTAGTGGTCGGCCAGCACCAGCGGCAGCTCGCAGGCGCGCACGGCGGCCAGCGTCTCGGGGTCGAAGTAGCCCACGCCGATCAGCGCATCCGGTTCGTGGCGGCGCACCTGCGTGGCCACGTCGTCGCCGGCGGCCAGCGACATCAGGCTCAGCGACACGCCGGCCTCGCGGCAGGCGCTCTCGGTGCCATGCAGCACCACCGAGTAGAACTGGTTGGTGGCCAGCCAATCGGCACCGCCGATGTGCCGGCTGTAGAGGAACAGGATGCGGCGCGGCCGGCTGTTGCGCAGCTTGCCGAGGTCGTAGCCCATCGCCTGGGCCACGCGCAGCACTTCGGCGCGCGTCTGCGCCGACAGGCCTGGCTGCCCCTTGAGTGCGCGCGACACGGTGCCGATCGACACCTTGGCCGCCTGGGCCAGTTCGCGCACCGTGACGTTCTTGCTGCTCATCGGAGAGGGGTCTTCTTGTTTAGCAACACAAGCTGCGAATGATAGGTGGCGCGCCGGCCGAAGGCCTTGCGGCTGCGGGTTTTCAGTCCGCCCGCGGGCTTGACGGTGGCGGCCGTGGCCCGGGATACTCTGATCGAGTTTACTAAACAAACGTGTTTCTCGACACACTCGCCCCATGACCGTCCTCGCCCCGCTCGCCGACCTGATTGCACCGCCCGAGCGCTCGCGCATGCGCGAACGCGGCTTCGTCTTCGGTGCCGGCACCTCGTCCTATCAGATCGAAGGCGCGGCCACGGCCGACGGCCGGCTGCCCTCGATCTGGGACACGTTCAGCGCCACGCCCGGCAAGGTGGCGCGTGGCGAGACGGGCGCCGTCGCCTGCGACCACTACCACCGCTGGCAGGACGATGTCGAGCTGCTGGCCGGCCTGGGCCTCGACGCCTACCGCTTCTCGATCGCCTGGCCGCGGGTGATGGACGAGGCCGGCCGGCCGAACCCGCGGGGCCTGGACTTCTACCGCCGGCTGGTGGACCGGCTGGCCGAGCGCGGCATCCGCGCCTTCGTCACGCTGTACCACTGGGACCTGCCGCAGCACCTGGAAGACCGCGGCGGCTGGCTCAACCGCGAGACGGCCTATCGCTTCGCCGACTATGCCGAGCTGATGAGCCGCACGCTGGCCGGCCGCGTCACGGCCTGGGCCACGCACAACGAGCCCTGGTGCGCGGCCTACCTGGGCTACGGCAATGGCCACCATGCGCCGGGCCACGAGAACACGCGCTGGGCCGCGCAGGCCATGCACCACCTGCTGCTGGGCCACGGCCTGGCGCTGCCGGCGCTGCGCGCCAACGACCCGGCGGCGCAGTGCGGCATCGTCGCGAACGTCGGCCCCGGCTACCCGGCCAGCGACACGCCGGCCGACCGCGACGCGGCCGCGCTGTACGAGGTCTACCAGAACGGCTGGGTGCTCGACCCGCTGCTCGAGGGCCGCTACCCGGCCGCGCTGTGGCGCCTGTGGCCCGGCTGCGAGCCGCTGGTGCTGGCCGACGACATGGCCACCATCCAGCGGCCGATCGACTACCTGGGGCTCAACTTCTACAGCCGCGCGGTGCTGCGCAGCACCGGCGCCGACAGCTTCGACTGGGTGCAGCTGCCCGGCGTCGAACGCACGACGATGGACTGGGAGGTCTACCCGCAGGGCCTGCAGGACCTTCTCGAGGCCTTCCAGCGCCGCTACCCGCAACTGCCGCCGATCTACATCACCGAGAACGGCATGTCCAGCGCCGACAGCGTTGCAGCCGATGGCGAGGTCGACGACCAGCAGCGCCAGTCCTACCTGAAGCGCCACTTCGCCGCCTGCTCGCGGGCGATGGACAACGGCGTCGACGTGCGCGGCTACTTCGTCTGGTCGCTGATGGACAACTTCGAGTGGGCCTTTGGCTACGAGCGCCGCTTCGGGCTCGTGCATGTCGACTTCAAGACGCAGCAGCGCACGCTCAAGCGCAGCGCGCAGGCCTACGCGGACTTCCTGCGTCAACGCGCGCAGTCGGCCTGAGGGGGCCGGTGGGCGGGCGGGGCAGGGGACTGCCCCGTAGGTGTTTCTCCCCTGGTTGTTCGTTCGACGCCCGAACTATGATTTTTCACGTCTGATGGGCCAGGGCGCGAAGGGCGAAGGCTTCGTCCCGCTCCTTCAGTGCCCCCGGTGCCTCGGGGCCGTCGCTCAAGGCATGCCTTGAGCGGCCTCCGGCGGGGTCCGGAGGCAAGCGTGCATCGCGATTGATTTTGGGTGTCGTTATTCCAGGGGAGTGATTTAGCGCTACTTCAGCTCGTGGCAGATCGACCGTCCGACCTGAGGCGGGCCGATCGTTCCGACCCTCCGTCTGCCTGAACCGCCTTCCGGACTCCCTCATGGATCGACGAGACTTCCTCTCTTGCGCTGGCGCACTGACCCTGCTGGCCACCCAGCAGCGGCAGGCTTGCGCGCAGGGATCGGCCTACGCCTGGCGCAACCTGCCCTTGGGCGGCGGCGGCTTCGTCGACGGGCTGGCCTTCCACCCCAAGGAACGCGGCCTGCTCTACGCGCGCAGCGACACCGGCGGGGCGCATCGCTGGAACGCGGCGGCCCGTGCATGGCAGCCCTTGCTCGACCACCTGGGCCGCGCCGACGCCGACCTGCGCAGCGTGCTGAGCCTGGCGCTCGATCCCAACGATCCCCAGCGCGTGTACCTGGCCTGCGGCCGTGGCACCGCCCAGTGGTCGCGCCAGGGCGCGCTGCTGGCTTCGGCCGACCGCGGCGCGAGCTGGCAGCTCACCGAGCTGGGGGTTGCGCTGGCCGGCCAGGAGGCCGGCCGCGGCAGCGGCGAGCGGCTGCAGGTGGACCCGCGGCAGGGCGAGGTGCTGCTGCTGGGCACCAGCCGCGACGGGCTGATGCGCAGCCTGGATCGCGGCCGCAGCTTTGCCCGCCTGCCGGGCTTCCCCGGCCAGCACGTCACGCTGGTGCTGATCGATCCCGCCAGCGCTGGCGACGGCGGCGCCTGCAAGACCTTCTACGTGGGCTGCCATGACAAGCCCGGCCTGTACGCCACGCGCGATGGCGGCCGGTCCTTCACCCGCGAGCCGGGCACGCCGGAACAGGTGCCGCAGCGCGCGGCTTTCGGGCCCGATGGCAGCCTGGTCGTGAGCTTTGCCGCCGGGCAGGGCGAGCACGCGCCGAACCCCGGCAACGCGCAGGCCGGTGGCCTCTGGCAGCGCGACACCGCCGGGCGCTGGCGCGAGATCACGCCGCTGAAGCCCGGCAACGGCAAGGCCTTCGGCTACGGCGGGCTCGACATCGACGCGCGGGGCCGCATCGTCATCTCGACGGTGGAGCCCTGGGGCGACAGCGAGGTGTTCCTGTCGGTCGACGGCGGTGCGCACTGGACCGCCCTGTCGGCGCATTCGCAGCACGACGCCGCGCCGTGGCCGTGGCTGGCCAACCTGCTGCAGGGCCGCGAGGCCATGGGCCCGTCGATCGCCGACATCAAGCTCGATCCGCACGACCCGCAACACGCTGTCTACGGCACCGCCCACGGCGTGTGGATGACGTCCAACCTGAGCGTCCCGGCAGAGGGCGGGCGGGTGCGCTGGGACTTCGCGGCCGGGAACCTCGAGCTGGCCTCGGCCGCCGATCTGCTCAGCCCTTCCGGCGGCGTGCTGCTGTTCGCCGCGATGAACGACGTGGCCGGCGCGGCATGGGACGACGCCGGGCGTTCGCCGGCCGCGGGCTTGTTCACCCCGTACCGCGAGGCGTGCCGCAGCATCGACGCGGCGTGGGCCGCCCCGCGCATCGTCGCCCGTACCGCCGATGCCCCGAGCGGTGGCTATGTCTCGCTCGACGGTGGCGCCAGCTGGCGGCCGTTCGGCGACTCGCCGGCCAAGGACGCGCGCGGCGGGCGCATCGCGGTGTCGGCCAAGGGCACCAGCTTCGTCTGGGCCTCGGACCGGCAGCCGGCGATGGTCTCGCGCGACCGCGGCCGCAGCTGGCGCGCCTGCGCCGGCTGGCCCGGCCGCGAGACCCCGCTGGTGCCGGTGGCCGACCGCGCGATGGACGGCGTGTTCTACGCGCACGACACAGCCGCCGGCAACCTGCTGGTCAGCGCCGACGGTGGCCTAACCTTCAGTTTGAGCGTCACCGGGCTGCCGAAGCTGCAGCCCTGGCAGTCGGCGCGGCTGGTCAGCGCGCCCGGCATGGTGCGCGACCTGTGGATCGCGCTGCCGGAAGGCCTGCTGCACCTGCAGGGCCTGGAGGCCCGCGCCAAGACGATCCGCGGGGTCGAGGAGGCCTGGCTGGTGGCCCTGGGCCAGGCCGCGCCCGGTGCCAGCTACTTCAGCGTTTATCTGCACGGCCGGGTCACCGTCAACGGCACGTCCACCGACGGCCTGTTCCGCTCCGACGATGCCGGCGGCAGCTGGCGCCGCATCGACGACGAGGCTCACCGCTACGGCGCCCTGCAGGCCCTGGCGGCCGATCCGCTGGAGCACGGCACGGTGTACCTCGCGGCGCAGGGGCGCGGTGTCATCGTGGGCAAGGCGGCGGCATGAAGCCGGTGGAACCGCACTCGCCCACCCGCCGGCAGCTCATGGCCACTGCCGCGCTGCTGCCCGCGGGCCTGGCCGCCGCGGGGCCGGCCGGGGCCAGGCCGCCGCGTTCCGGCGTCGGTGTCGAGGGCCAGCGCCGGGCCGACCTCGGCAACGGCCTGTACCTCAATCCCATCGTGCCCGGCGACCACCCGGACCCGACGATCCTGAAGGACGGCGCCGACTACTACATGACGTTCTCGTCATTCCAGTTGACCCCGGGCGTCGTGATCTGGCACTCGCGCGACCTGGTGAACTGGGCACCGGTCTGCGCCGCGCTGAACAAGCCGATCGGCACCGTGTGGGCGCTCGACCTGGTCAAGCACCAGGGCCGCTACTTCGTCTACATCCCGGTGCTGCAACCGGGGCGCACCGCCACCTACGTCATCCACGCCGACAACATCCTCGGCCCGTGGAGCGACCCGATCGACCTGCAGGTGGACGGCTGCATCGACCCCGGCCACGCGGTGGGCGAGGACGGCAAGCGCTACCTCTTCTTCAACGGCGTGCGCCGCATCCGCCTGAGCGATGACGGCCTGGCCACCGACGGCCCGCTCGAGCAGGCGTACACGCCCTGGCGCTACCCGCAAGACTGGGTGGTGGAGATGTTCGCGCCCGAAGGGCCGAAGATCCTGCGCCACAACGGCTGGTTCTACCTGATCGCCGCCGTCGGCGGCACCTCGGGTCCGCCGACCAGCCACATGGTGACGGTGGCGCGCTCGCGCTCGATCCACGGCCCGTGGGAGAACGACGCGCACAACCCCGTCGTGCGCACCGCGAGCGCCGCCGAACCCTGGTGGTCGCGTGGCCACGCCAGCGTGGTCGAAGGGCCGGCGGGTGACTGGTGGATGGTCTATCACGGCTACGAGAACGGCTACCGCACGCTGGGCCGGCAGACGCTGCTGCAGCCGGTGGCGTGGACGCCCGACGGCTGGCTGCGGGCCAAGGGCGGCACGCTGGCGCAGCCCTTGCCCAAGCCGCGCGGCGCGGGCCCGGGGCCGGCGGGCCAGCCGCTGTCGGACGATTTCAGCCGCAACCGCATCGGCCTGCAGTGGAGCTTCTTCGACGCCGCCGCCGACGAGCTGCAGCGGGCGCGCTACGACGGCGGCAGCCTGGTGCTGCGGGCCAAGGGAAGCTCGCTCGCCGACTGCTCGCCGCTGCTGTGCACCGTGGGCGACCGCAGCTACGAGGCGCAGGTGGCGCTGGAGCTCGTCGGCGACGAGGTGCAGGCCGGCCTGGCGCTGTTCTACGACGCGCGCGGCCATGTCGGCGTCGGTTTCGGCGGCGGCGCGATGCACACCTACCACGTCGGCGAACCGGTGACCTGGATGCGCCGCCCGGTGCCGGGCCGGCGCTACCGGCTGAAGGTGACGAACCGAGAGCACGTCGTCACCTACCACTACGCCGTCGACGACGGCCCGTGGATCCAGCATGAGTGGCAGCGCGAGGTCTCGGGCTTCCACCACAACGTCTTCGGCGGCTTCCTGGCGTTGCGCATCGCCTTGTTCGCCGCCGGCCGCGGCGAGGTGCGGCTGCGCAACTTCGTCTACCGGGGCCTGGGGTGACCGCCGCGTTCAGTACCTGACCCCAACGCATTGAGCCTTCCACCCCCTCGTGCCCGACGAAGACAACGGGAGCGAGCCCTTCACCCAGAAAGGTCCCCACGATGAAAGCCTTCCTAACCGCTGCCATCCTCGGCCTCGCGCTCGGCGCGGGCTCGGTGGCGCAGGCCCAGAGCTGCGGCAGCGGCGGCGGCGCCACCGTCTGCCTGACGGCCAACGGCACGCCCGACAACATCCAGCTCAACTGGACCGTCAGCGGTGCGGTGACGAGCGTGCAGGTGTACCGCGACACCGACCCCGATCCCAACGGGCGCATCCGCCTGGCGCAGCTGAACGCCGCGACCAGGGCCTACACCGACGCCAGCGCCGCCGACGCCACGCCGTACTGGTACTGGGTCAGGTTCACCACCAGCGCCGGCAGCTACAACTCCGGCGCGGCCAGCGCGAAGCGCAACGCGTCGTGCACGCAGGCCTCGATATCGCCGTACGTGAGCGTCAACGGGGCATGGACGCCCACCGCGTCGGCGACCGTCAGCGCCGGCACGCAGCTCGTCCTCGGGCCGCAGGCCAGCGAAAGCGGCAGCTGGTCGTGGAGCGGCTGCGGCACCGCGGGCACTTCGCGCGAACAGACGATCACCGCCACGGCCAGCTGCACCGCGACGGCCACCTTCACCCGCAGCTGCGGCACCAAGACGCTGCAGCCCTTCAGCATCGTGGTGCCGGGCGTGATGCGCGACCTCACCAGCGTGCAGCTGTCCAAGCTGATGATGCCGGGCATCAACCTGGGCAACACGCTGGAGGCCATCCCCAACGAGCAATCGTGGAACCCGGTCCTGACGACGCAGGCCACGATGGACGGCTACAAGGCCGCCGGCTTCAAGAGCGTGCGCATCCCGGTGGCCTGGAGCCAGTACGCCGATCCCGACAACAACATCGCCCCGGCGTGGATGGCGCGCGTGAAGCAGGTGGTGGACTACGCCCGCAAGGCCGGCCTGTACGTGATGATCAACATCCACTGGGACGGTGGCTGGCTGAACCAGGCCGACTACGCCCACCAGGCGGCGAACAACGCCAAGCTGACCAAGTTCTGGACCCAGATCGCCAACACCTTCAAGGACTACGACGACTACCTGCTGTTCGCCGGCACCAATGAAGTCGGCATGGACGCACCGTGGGGAACGCCGATCTCCCCCGAGTGGGCCGCGGTGCAGAACGGCTACAACCAGGTCTTCGTCAATGCGGTGCGCGCCACCGGCGGCAACAACGCCAGGCGCCACCTCGTCGTGCAGGCGTACTTCACGAACATCGACAACGCGGTGACGATCAACACGGTGCCCAGCGACACGGTGGCCAACCGGCTGATCATGGAGGCGCACTACTACGACCCGTACGACTTCACGATCAACGGCGCCAGCAACATCTGGCAGTGGGGCGCCGGCGCCACCGACCCCAGCGCGGTGGAGACCTGGGCCAACGAGCCGTGGGTCGACAGCGAACTCGACAAGATGAAGACGCGCTTCGTCGACCAGGGCGTGGGCGTGATCATCGGCGAGTTCGGCGCCTACCTGAAGCCGGCCTACCCGGGCATGGCCCCGTATCGCAAGGCCTGGGCCGACTACCTCTCCCGCGCGATGGTGCAGCGCGGCCTGGTGCCGATGTGGTGGGACACCGGCGAGCTGATCGACCGTGCCACCGGCGCGCAGAAGCTGCCCGACGTGATCAGCACCCTGGTCAACGCGGCCAAGTAGCCGGCAGCCGGCCCACGCTCCGGGAGTCGTGTTGAAGCCCTTGCTTCGTCGCGCCGCGGCGGCCTGGTTGCGCCTCGCGCTCGCATCCGTGGCCATTGGCTGCGCTGCCGGGGGCGCGGCGGCCGCCGGCGGCCCGTCAGTGCGCGCGGCCGCCGATGCGAAGGCGGCCGCGCTGGTGGCGCAGATGACGCTGGACGAGAAGATCGCGCAGCTGCTGAACGTGGCCCCGGCGATCCCGCGCCTGCAGATCCCCGGCTACGGCTGGTGGACCGAGTCGCTGCACGGCGCCATCGGCCCGGTGCCGACCACCAGCTTCCCCGAGCCCATCGGCCTGGCCGCGAGCTTCGATGCGCCGCTGGTGCAGCGGGTGGCGCGGGCCATCAGCGTCGAGGTGCGCGCGCTGCACGGCATGGGCCACGCCGGGCTCGACACCTGGTCGCCCAACATCAACATCTTCCGCGACCCGCGCTGGGGCCGCGGCCAGGAGACCTACGGCGAAGACCCGTACCTCACGGCCGTGCTGGGCCGCGCCTTCATCACCGGCCTGCAGGGGCCCGACCCCGAACGGCCGGACGTCATTGCCACGCCCAAGCACTACGCCGTGCACAGCGGGCCCGAATCGACGCGCCACACCGCCAACGTCTTCGCCACGCCGCACGACCTGGAAGACACCTACCTGCCGGCCTTCCGCGCCGCCATCGTCGAGGCCCAGGCCGGCTCGGTGATGTGTGCCTACAACCGGGTCGACGGTCTGCCGGCCTGCGCCCACGGCCCGCTGCTGCGCGACCGGCTGCGCGGGGCCTGGGGCTTCCAGGGCTACGTGGTCTCCGATTGCGACGCGGTCACCGACATCGACGGGAACCACAAGTTCGCGCCCGATGGCGCGACCGCCGTCGCCTCGGCCCTGAAGGCCGGGGTCGACAACGAGTGCCACACCGGCTACTGGTCCAAGGGCCCGCAGCTGCTGCAGCGCTACCACGACGCCCATGCGCGCGGGCTCATCGGCGACGCCGACATCGACCGCGCGCTGGTGCGCCTGTTCTCGGCGCGCCTGCGCAGCGGCGACCTGCCGGGCGTGGTCCAGAAGACACCGGTGCCGCCCTCGGCCATAGGCACACCGGCGCACCAGGCGCTGGCGCTGGAGAGCGCCATCAAGAGCCTGGTGCTGCTGAAGAACGACGGCGTGCTGCCGCTGACGCCGGGCGTGCGCATCGCGCTGGTCGGGCCGCTGACCGACGCCACGCGCGTGCTGCGCGGCAACTACTCGTCCGAACGCATGCTGAAGGCCGTCTCGCTGCACGAGGGCCTGCGCCAGGCGATGCCGCATGCCGCGATCGAACGGGTGCCGTTCACGCCGTCCATCACCGATGGCGACCCGGTGCCCGGCTCGGCCTTCGTCACCCCCGAAGGCCGGCCCGGCCTGCGCGCCGACTACTACAACGCAGCCGCCGACGGCCGCTACGAGGCCCAGCCGGTGGTCAGCCGAACCGAGCCGCACGTGGTGTCGAACGCCGCGCTGCTGCGCGAAGTGTCCGGCCGCCACAAGGTGGTCTGGAGCGGCTTTCTCGTGCCGCCCGAAAGCGGCCACTACCGCATCGGCCTGAGCGCGCTGAAGGGCGAGGTCGCCACCGGCGGCGCGGGCGTGCGCGCGACCGCCTACTCCGGCTGGAACGAACCGCCCAGGCTCACCGACGTGGTGCTGGAGAAGGGGCGCCGCTATGCCGTGCGCCTGGAAACCGAGCCCGGCGTCGGGCCTTCGCCGGGCCTGCTGTGGAAGCGGGTCACCACCGCCGAGGACCACGAGCGCGAGCTGAAGGCCGCGGTCGCCCAGGCCGACGTGGTGGTGGCCGCCGTCGGGCTCACGTCCGACATCGAAGGCGAGGAGATGCCGATCGCGGTGGAAGGCTTCGCCGGCGGCGACCGCACATCGCTGGACCTGCCGGCCGACCAGCGCAGGCTGCTCGAGAGCGCCCGGGCGCTGGGCAAGCCGGTGATCGTGGTGCTGATGAACGGCGGCGCGCTCGGCCTGGGCTGGGCCAAGGCGCATGCCGCGGCCATCGTCGAGGCGTGGTACCCGGGCCAGGCCGGCGGCCAGGCCATCGCCCAGGTGCTGGCCGGCCAGGCCGACCCGGGTGGCCGGCTGCCGCTCACTTTCTACGGCAGCGTGGCCGACCTGCCGCCGTTCGACGACTACACGATGAAGGGCCGCACCTACCGCTACTTCACCGGCACGCCGGTCTACCCCTTTGGCCACGGGCTGAGCTATGCGAGCTTCGCCTACGGCACGCTCGCCGTCCAGGCCTTCGAAGGCAGTGCCGAGAAGGGCCTTCGGATAACGGCTGAAGTACGCAACACCAGCCGCCGCAGCGGTGATGAGGTGGTGCAGCTGTATCTCACCCCGCCAGCCTTCGACGGTGCGCCGCGGCTGGCGCTGCGCGGCGTGCAGCGCGTGACGCTGCGGCCCGGGCAAGCGCAGCGCGTGAGCTTCGAGCTGTCGCCGCGCGAGCTCAGCTTCGTCACCGCCGATGGCCAGCGCCGGCTGGTGCCGGGTCGCTACCAGGTCTCGGTGGGGTCGGGACAGCCGGGGACCGGCGTGCCGGCGGTCTCGGCCAGCTACGGAATCGACAAGGGCTTCGAGCTCCCGCCTTGAACGGCACCAGCGCCGAACAGATTTCATACCCGCGGCTGGACGCAAGCCGCCTGCAACGGAGACAAACGTGCACATCAAGACAAGCGTGATGCTGGCGCTGGCAGCGCTGAGCGCGACGGCAGGGGCCCAAACCTGCCAGCCCAGCGCCATCACCCCCTACCTCAACCTCAACGGCACCAGCGCCTGGGTGACGAAGTCCTCGGCCTCGCTGAACGCGGGCTCGCGCGTGGTGCTCGGACCGCAGCCCTTCGACGGCAGCTGGTCCTGGAGCGGCTGCGGCAGCGCGGGTTCGTCGCGCGAGCAGACGCTCAAGCTCAGCGCCAGCTGCACGGCCACGGCCACCTTCACCAATGCCTGCGGCGCCAAGTCGACCCAGGCCTACAACTTCACGGTGTGGCCGGCGCCGGCCGCCAACACGGCCAGGTTCATCATGGTCGACCAGTTCGGCTACCTGCCGACCATGAAGAAGGTGGCGGTGCTGCGCACCCCGAAGGTCGGCTACGACAGCGGCGAGAGCTTCTGGCCCCAGCAGTTGCAGGTGGTGAATGCGGCCACCGGCGCCGTCGTCTACACCTGGTGGCCGCAGGAGTGGAAGAGCCAGCAGGTCGACCCTTCATCGGGCGACCAGGTCTGGACCTTCGACTTCAGCCAGGTCACCACGCCGGGCACCTACGAGATCTACTCGCCGGCCTACAACCAGCGTTCGGCGCGCTTCGAGATCGGCGACAACGTCTACCGCAACGTGCTGGTGCAGGCCGTGCGGGCATTCTTCTACCAGCGCGCCGGCCAGACCAAGAGCGCGGGCCAGGCCGGCGCGGGCTGGGCCGACGATGCCAGCCACTTGAAACCCGGGCAGGACGCGCAGGCCCGCCGCTTCCTCGACAAGGGCAACGCCGCCACCGCGCGCGACCTGCGTGGCGGCTGGTACGACGCCGGCGACCTGAACAAGTACACCAGCTGGGCCGCCGGCTACGCGCAGGAGCTGATGGACGCCTACCTGCAGAACCCGGCGCTGTGGACCGACGACTTCAACCTGCCCGAGTCGGGCAACGGCATCCCGGACCTGCTCGACGAGGCCAAGTGGGGCCTCGACTGGCTGGTGCGCATGCAGAACGCGGACGGCTCGGTGCTGTCGATCGTCGGCCTGGCCGGCGCCAGTCCGCCCTCGGCCGCTACGGATCCGAGTTATTACGGCGACGCCAGCACCTCGGCCACGCTGGCCGCCGCCGCGGCTTATGCCCACGGCGCCAAGGTCTTCGGCAGCCTGAACAACCCGGCGCTGAAGAACTACGCCGCCGACCTGCTGGCGCGTGCCAAGCGGGCCTGGGACTGGGCCGGCGCCAACCCCAACGTCGTCTTCTACAACAACGACGCCTCGCGCGGCACGCAGGGCCTGGGCGCCGGCCAGCAGGAGACCGACGACCACGGCCGCATCCTGCTGCGCGTGTCGGCGGCGATCAAGCTGTTCGCCGCCACGGGAGACGCCACCTACCGCAACGTCGTCGATGCCAACTACACGCAGACGCCGCTGATGCGCGACTGGAGCCTCTCTGGCTTCAACGCGAGCAGCGCGCGCGAACTGCTGTACTACAGCGCGCTGCCCGGCGCCACTGCCAGCGTGGCCAGCGACATCCGCGCGCGCTACCTCGACCTGGTGACGCGCCCGGCCTACCCCAACTGGGGCGCCGTCAATGACCAGCGGGATCCGTACCAGGCCTACATCGAGTCGTACACCTGGTCCAGCAACAGCGTCAAGGCCAACGCCGGCGCGCTGTTCTTCGACGACCTGGACTACCGCATCAGCAGCCACACCGCCGCCGACGTGGCCGCGGCCGCGGCCGGCTACCTGCACTACCTGCACGGCGTGAACCCGCTGGGCAAGGTCTACCTGACCAACATGGTGAGCTTCGGCGCCGAGAACTCGGTCAACCAGATGTGGCACACCTGGTTCCCCGACGGCAGCGCCAAGTGGGACAGCGCCGCCACCTCGACCTACGGCCCCGCGCCGGGCTTCCTCGTCGGCGGTCCGGCCGGCAGCCAGTGGGACTGGGACGAGCGCTGCCCCGGCGTCTCGCCGGCCTGCGGCGCGGCCCGGCCGACACCACCCTACGGCCAGCCGCCGCAGAAGTCCTACCTCGACTTCAACACCCCGTGGCCGCTGAACTCATGGTCCATCAGCGAGCCTTCCAACGGCTACCAGACGGCCTACATCCGGCTGCTGGCCCGCTTCGTCAAGTGAGTCGTCCTTGAAGAGAACCGCATCCGCCGTGCTGGCCCTCGGCCTGGCATGGGCCAGCGCTGCCGGCGCAGCGCCGATTCCCTATGCGCACGAGCATGTCGTCGAAGCCGGCGACAGCCCGGCCGTCGTGGCCGAGAAGGCCGCCAAGGTGCTGCCGCGGCCGAACCAGAGCGCGTGGATGCGGCTCGAGCGCACCTTCTTCCTGCACTTCGGCGTCAACACCTTCAACGAAGTGGAGTGGGGCAGCGGGCGCGAAGACGCGGCCCTGTTCAACCCCAGCGCGCTGGACGCCACGCAATGGCTGCGTGCGGTGAAACAGCTCGACGGCAAGATGCTCGTGCTGGTGGCCAAGCACCACGACGGCTTCTCGATGTGGCCCACGCGCTATTCCGGCCACGCCACCCCGGCCAGCCCCTGGCGCGGCGGCCGTGGCGACCTGGTGCGCGAGGTGGCCGATGCGGCGCGCGCCTCGGGCGTCAAGCTGGGCCTCTACCTGTCGCCGGCCGACCTGTACCAGCTCAAGACCAACCCGAAGAACCCGGCGGGCTATTACGGCAACGGCAGCCCGAAGCGGTTGTCGACCATCCCCACCGACCCCGCCAGCTTCAAGACCGACCCCGCCAAAGGCCGCGCGCCGACGCCGGGCTTCAAGTCCTACCGCTACGAGGTCAATGACTACAACCGCTACTTCCTGAACCAGCTCTACGAGCTGCTCACGCAATACGGCCCGGTGCACGAGGTCTGGTTCGACGGCGCGAACCCCGACCCCAGCGTGCCCGAGACCTATGACTACGCGGCCTGGTACGACCTGATCCGCCAGTTGCAGCCGCAGGCCGTCATCATGGGCAAGGGGCCGGATGTGCGCTGGGTCGGTTCGGAAAGCGGCTACGGCCGCACCACCGAATGGAGCGTGATCCCGCTGCCCACCCCGCCAGCGACCTTCGACTGGCCCGATTGGCAGGGCGGCGACCTGGCCAGCCTGGCGCAGCTCAAGCCCGGCTCGCACCTGTGGTGGTACCCGGCCGAGACCAACGTCACGATCCTCGGCAACGGCCAGTGGTTCTGGGCCCGCACCAAGCGGCCGCGCCCGGTGACGCAGCTGGTGGACATCTACTACGCCTCGATCGGCCGCAACGCCAACCTGATCCTCAACCTGTCGCCCGACCAGCGCGGCCTGGTGCCCGACGACCAGCTCACCGCGCTCGGCCAGATGGCCGAGATCGTGCGCGACACCTTCGCCCGCAACCTGGCCGCCGGCGCCCAGGTGGCGGCCGACCACGCGGCGCCGCGCCGCGCGCCCGCCGCCGTGCTGGACGGCCGGCTCGACACCTGGTGGGAAGCCGCACAGGGTCAGCGCGGTGGCACGCTGACGCTGACGCTGCCCAGGCCAGTGAGCTTCGACGTGGTGTCGCTGCAGGAGGCGGTGGACCAGCGCGGCCAGCGCATCGAATCCTTCGCCATCGACACCTGGAACGGCAGCGCCTGGGTGGCGGCGCAGCCGGTGTCCACCGACACGCTCACCACCGTCGGCCACCGCCGCCTGATCCGCCTGGCCGCGCCGGTGACGACCGGGCGCGTGCGCGTGCGCATCACCGGCGCGCGCCTGGCGCCCACGCTGGCCGAGGTGGGGCTGTACAAGCAGGCGGTCGACCTGCTGCCGCCGGCCATCGGCGACCGCGGCGCCGATGGCAGCGTCAGCATCAGCCACCCCGCCGGCGGCCGCATCGTCTACACCACCGACGGCTCGGTGCCGACCGCCGCTTCGCCCGCCTACACCGCGCCGCTAACGCTGCCAATGAGCGGCATCGTGAAGGCCGCCCGCGTGTTGCCGGATGGGCGCCTGGGCGTGGTCGGCTCGCGCAACTTCGCCGGCCTCTCGCCGCGCGGCTGGAAGGTGGTGTCGGTCGACAGCGAGGAAGTCGAGCAGGGCCACAACGCCGCCAGGCTGGCCATCGACGGCGATGCCGCCACCTACTGGCACACCCGCTGGAGCGCGGACCTGAAGCTGCCGCACGCCATCACCGTCGACATGGCCCAGGTGCACCGCATCGCCGGCTTCGTCTACCTGCCGCGGCAGGACGGCATGCTCAACGGCACGGTGGAGAACTTCCGCTTCGAGACCAGCGAAGACGGCGTGACCTGGACCGCGACCGTCGAGCGCGGCACGTTTGCCAACGTGCGCAACAACCCCGACCTGCAGGAAGTGCGCTTCGCGCCGGTGAAGGCGCGCTTCTTCCGCTTCACCGCGCTGGACGAGGTGTGGCGCAACGGCTGGACCAGTGCGGCGGAGCTGTCGGTCATTCCGGCCGACAAGGACTGAGGGCTGGAGACGCGCAGGCATGAACCGAAAGCAATTCCTCCTCTCCACGCTGTGGACCAGCGTGCTCGCAGCCTGCGGCGGTGGCGGCGGCAGCAGCCCGGGCACCGGCGCGCCGCCGCCGACCCCGCCGGCACCTCCACCGCCCCCGCCACCACCGCCACCACCGCCCCCGCCACCCCCGCCGCCGCCCTCGGGCCCGGCCACCTGGCGCAGCGTGAAGATCGGCGGCGGCGGCTACGTGCCCGGCCTGATCTTTCATCCGACCACGCCGGACCTGCTGTATGCGCGCACCGACATCGGCGGCGTCTACCGCTGGGACGCGACCGGCGCCACCTGGCTGCCGCTGACCGACAGCTTCGGCGGCAGCGAAGGCCAGTACATGGGCGCGGAGAGTGTCGCGCTCGATCCCAACGACGACCGGCTCGTCTACATCAGCACCGGCATGTACACCTGGGCCGGCAACGGGCGCCTGTCGATCTCCAGCGACCGGGGCGGGCACTGGCAGCACGTGGCCCTGCCGTTCCCGGTGGGCTCCAACCAGGGCGGGCGTGCCATCGGCGAGCGCATGGCGGTCGATCCCAACCTGCCCTCGACGCTGTTCTACGGCACCCGCACCGCCGGCCTGTGGAAGAGCATCGACAGCGGCCGCAGCTGGCGCCAGCTGCAGTCGCTGTCCAGCGTGACGATGACCGATGCGCAGATCAGCGCGTCCGAAGGCAGTGCCAAGGGCGTCGGCGTGGTGCTCTTCGACACCTCGACCCGGGGCCGCGGCACCGCCACGCCCACGGTCTACGCCGCCATCGCGCCGGACTACGCGGCCGCGGCGGGCCTCAGCTCCAGCCTGTACAAGTCCGGCGACGGCGGCAGCAGCTGGGCCCCGGTGGCCACGCCGGTTGCGGGTTATCACATTCCGCACATGGTGCGCGCCGCGGACGGCATGTTCTACGTCGCGTTCACCCGGGGCGCCGGTCCGGGCGCCGGCGGGCCGGGCCGGCTGTACAAGTTCGACGGGACCACATGGACGCTGCTCAGGAGCGTCGATCCCGACCAATGGACCAGCTTCGGCTTCAGCGGCGTGTCGGTGCACGGCACCGGGGCGGCGACACGCATCGCGCTGGGCATCAGCAACTCGTGGGGCAACTGGCAGGGCCAGCCGGTGGTGGCGCTGTCCGACGACGCCGGCAAGACCTGGCGCGAGATCGCCGCGATGATGCCGCACACGCCGGACGGCGGCTTCTCGGGCTGGACCGACGACGTCGAGATCGACCCGAACAACCGCGACCACATCCTGCATGTTTCCGGCGGCGGCATCTGGTCCACCCGCAACGCGTCTTCGCCAAC
This sequence comes from uncultured Bordetella sp., assembly GCA_964641795.1. Classification (GTDB taxonomy): domain Bacteria; phylum Pseudomonadota; class Gammaproteobacteria; order Burkholderiales; family Burkholderiaceae_C; genus Pseudaquabacterium. The sequence continues at coordinate 71,630 of CAZXLI010000002.1, forward strand.
GCCGAGCTGGCAGTTCCTGGTCAACGGCATCGAGGAGACGGCCAACCAGCACCTGGTGGCCGCGCCCGCCGGCGCGCCGTACCGCCTGCTCAACAGCTCGGGCGACGTGGGCCTGCTCGTGCACACCGACCTCACCCAGCCGCCGACCGTGGGCCCGGGCCCGCTCAATTTCGGCAACGGCTACGCGGCCGATCTCGCGTGGTCGGATCCGTCGTACATCGTCGGCATCGGCTCGCCCCCCTGGGGCAGCACGGTGGCCGGCGTCTACTCGCCCGATGCCGGCAAGACCTGGTCGGCCTTCGCCACCCAGCACCCCAGCGCGCTGGCCGAGCGGTCCGGCGAGTGCAGCGTCGCGGTCAGCCGGCGCCAGCACATCGTGTGGTCGGTCGCCAACACGGTGCCGCACTACACCACCGACGGCGGCGCCACCTGGCAGGCCACCAACCTGCCGGCGCTCGAACGGCTCACCATCAACCGCGGCTACCGCGTGGTGGCCGACCGGCAGAACCCGAACAAGGTCTATGCCTACGATTCCGGCGGCGCCTGGTGGGGCTCGACCGAGCCGCGCTTCTACTACTCCACCGACGGCGGCCGCAGCTTCACCCGCAGCACGGCGCCGGCGCTGTCCGCGCTGCACCGCAACAGCTTCCAGGTCACCGGCCTGGCCGTGAACCCGTATGCCGAAGGCGACGTGTGGCTGGCCGACGGGCTGCACCTCTACCACTCGGTCGATTCAGGCGTCAGCTGGACGCAGATCAACGCACTGCAGCCGGTGTGGGGCGACAACCCGAGCTGGAAGACGCCCGAGCTCTATGGCGCCACCGCCGTGGCGCTGGGTCAGCCGGCCGCGGGCGCCCGCTACCCGGCCGCGGTGTATGGGGTGGGGGTGATCAACGGCGTGTGGGGCCTGTACCGCTCCGACGATGGCGGCGACAGCTGGTCGCGCATGAACGACGACCAGCACCAGTTCGGCGGCATGGGCAACCTGGCGGCCGACCACGAGGTGTACGGCCGCGTCTATGTCAGCGGCACCGGCCGCGGGCTGCTGTACAGCAACTGAGGGAGAACATGACGTTCAAAATAAGCGGCCATCGCGGCACCGTGGCGACCCTGGTCGTGGCCTTCGTCGCGACGCTGCTGAGCCTGGGCAGCGCCTGGGCCGGCCCGCGCGGACGCCTGTCGCTCGACGAGGGCTGGCGCTTCCTGCGCGGCGACGTGCCGCTGCCCCAGATCAAGGGCCACGGCGCCAGCTACGCCAACGCCCAGACCGGCCAGGCCGATGGGCCGCGCAACGCCGACTTCGACGATTCGCAGTGGACCCCCGTCAAGCTGCCGCACGACTGGGCGGTGGAAGGCCCGTTCGAGGCCGAGCAGAACCGCGGGCAGGGCTACCGGCCGCGCGGCATCGGCTGGTACCGGCGCTACTTCAAGCTGCCCGAGGCGGACATCGGCCGCCATGTCGAGCTGCAGTTCGACGCCATCGCCACGCACAGCACGGTGTGGGTCAACGGCGTCGTCGTCAACCGCAACTGGTCGGGCTACAACGGTCGCCACATCGACATCACGCCCTACCTGCGCTACGGCGACGAGGTGAACACCATCGCCGTGCGGGTCGACGCCGAGGTCATGGAAGGCTGGTGGTACGAAGGCGCCGGCATCTACCGCCATGCCTGGCTGGTCAAGCGCGACCCGGTGCACATCGCCACCGATGGCATCCACGCCAACCCGGTGTTCAAGGACCGGCGCTGGACGCTGCCGGTGACGGTGGCGCTTGAAAGCAGTGCCGAAGCGGCGCACCAGGGCGTGGTGGAGGTGACGGTGGTCGACCCCGCCGGCGCCACCGTGGCCAAGGGCAGCACGCGCGTGCAGGTGGCCGCGCTGGGCCAGGCCAGCGCGCAGCTGAACCTGACCGTGCCCAACCCGCGGCGGTGGACGCTGGACAGGCCCGAGCTGTACCGCGTGCGCGCCGTGCTGCGCGAGGGCGCCAAGGAACTGGACAGCGCCGAGACCCACACCGGCTTCCGCACCATCCGCTTCGACGCCGATCGCGGCTTCTTCCTGAACGACCAGCCGATGAAGCTGCAGGGCGTGGCCATCCACCAGGACCATGCCGGCGTCGGCGTGGCGGTGCCCGATTCGATCTGGGCATTCCGGCTGCGGCAGCTGAAGGCCATGGGCGTCAACGCCATCCGCTTCGCGCACAACGCGCCGGCGGCCGAGGTGCTGGACCTGTGCGACCGCCTGGGCCTGCTGGTGATGGACGAGAACCGCAACTTCAACCCCTCGGCCGACTACCTGCCGCAGCTGCAATGGCTGGTGCGGCGCGACCGCAACCGCCCCAGCGTGATCCTGTGGTCGCTGTTCAATGAAGAGGCGCTGCAAGGCTCGCGGGTCGGCTACGAGATCGCGCGCCGCATGGTGGCGGCGGTGAAGGCGCTGGACACCACGCGCCCGATCACCGCGGCCATGCACCACGGCCTGTTCAACGAGAAGAACGCCGCGCAGCTGCTGGACGTGGCCGGCATCAACTACCAGGTCTGGGAATACGACCGCTTCCACAAGACCTTTCCGAACAAGCCGGTGCTCAGCTCCGAGGACACCTCGGCGCTGATGTCGCGCGGCGAGTACAGCACCGACTGGGGCCAGCACCTGATCGCCAGCTACGACGACGACGCCGTGGGCTGGGGCAAGACCCAGCGCGAGAGCTGGAAGCTGATCAACGAACGGCCGTTCCTCGCCGGCGGCTTTGCCTGGACCGGGCTGGACTACCGCGGCGAGCCTACGCCGCACGACTGGCCCAGCGTGAGCTCCTTCTTCGGCATCATGGACCTGTGCGCGTTGCCGAAGAACGCGTTCTACATCCGCCAGGCGCTGTGGCTGAAGGACCGCACCATCGTCAAGGTGATGCCGCACTGGAACTGGCCCGGCCGCGAAGGCCAGCCGGTGAAGGTGCGGGTGGCCACCAACGCGACGCGCGTGCGCCTGCTGCTCAACGGCCAGGCCATCGGCGAGCAGGATGTCGACCGCTACGACATGGTCACCTTCCAGGTGCCGTATGCGCCCGGCAAGCTGGAGGCGGTGGCACTGCGCGGCGGCGCCGAGATCGGCCGCGACAGCGTCGAGACCAGCGGCGCGCCGGCGCGCCTGGTGCTCACGCCTGACCGCAGCGCACTGGCCGGCAACGGCCAGGACGCCGTGCCGGTGACGGTGAGCGCGGTGGACGCGCAGGGCCGCCCGGTGCCAACGGCGAATCTGCACGTCCGCTTCGAGATCGAAGGCGCGGGCGCGATCATCGGCGTGGGCAACGGCGACCCGAACTCGCATGAATCCGAAAAAGCGCCCGAGCGCACGCTGTACAACGGCCTGGCGCAGGTGATCGTGCAAAGCCGGCGCGACGGCACCGGCGCGCTGACGCTGCGCGCCCGGGCCGAGGGCCTGCAGGGCGCCGAGACCGTGCTGGCGCTGCAGCCTGGGTCGGCCATCCCGGCCGTGCCCGAAGCCAAGGCCCTGACCAAGCTCGCGCCGTGGCGCATCTCGCCCCCGCAGGCCGAGCGCCCGGACCCAAACCGGATGCTCGCCGACAACGACATGAACAGCTGGGGCTGGGGCGAGCCGCCGATGCAGCAGGACCCCTCGGCACTGCCCTGGCGCACCTACCGCGCGCCGATGCAGGTGCGCGGTGATCGCAACGACGGCCACGCCCAGCTGGTGTTCCGCGAGATCGTCGGCAAGGCCGAGGTCTGGGTCGACGGCGTGAAGCTCGGCGAGAAGACCCGCTTCGAGCCTGGCCCGCTGCGGCTGCCGGTGGCGCAGGGGCCGACGGGGCGCACGCTGACGCTGCTGCTGCAGTCGGAGCCGGGCAAGCCCTCGGGCGTGATCGGCACCGTGTTGATCGAGCCCGGATCGCCATGACGGCCAGGGCCCTGCTGCTGGCGCTGACGCTGGGACTGAGCGGCCCGAGTGTTGGCGTGCAGGCGCGCACCGTGAGCGTCCGCGACGGCCCGTCCCTGGCCGCGGCGCTGCAGCAGGCCCGGGCCGACCCGCGCATCCGGCACATCGCACTCGCCGGCGGCCGCTACGAACTGGCGGCGCCCATCGTCATCGACGAGGCGCTGTCGGGCAGCGCCCAGGTGCCGTTCGTGCTGTCGGCCGCGCCCGGCGCGCGCGCCGTGCTGTCCGGCGCGAGGCGCCTGCCCGCGCTGGCCTGGGTGCCGTGGCAGCAGGGCGTGTGGCGCGCACGCCTGGCGGGTCGGCCGTTCCAGCGCCTGTGGCTGCACCGGCAACTGCTGGTGCGTGCCCGCTACCCTAACGAAGATCAGACGCGGCCAGGTTTCGGCGGCGCCGCCGACGCCACCGCGCCCGAACGCGTGGCCCGCTGGCACGACCCCGCGGGCGCGGTGCTGCATGCGCTGCACGGCAACCAGTGGGGTGGGGTGCAGGTGCCCATCCTCGGCAAGCAGCCCGACGGCAGCCTGGCCTACGGCGCACAGGTGGGCAACAACCGCGTGATGCCGCCGAGCGAGCGCGACCGCTACGTCGAGAACGTGCTCGAGGAACTGGACGCACCCGGCGAGTGGTTCCACGACGCCCGCCAGGGCTGGCTGTACTTCAAGCCGCCCGCGGGCACGCGACCGCCGGCACGCGGCTTCCGCGCCGGCGCGCACGAGGCGCTGGTCCGCATCGAAGGCCGCACCGTGCCGGTCGCGCATGTGCAGTTGCGCCGGCTGCAGTTCCAGGACACCGAGCCCGGCTTCCTGCAGGCGGTTGAGCCCTTGCTGCGCTCGGACTGGAAGTTCCACCGCGTGGGCGCGGTGACGGTCGAGAACGCGCACGACGTGCGCATCGAGGATTCGGACTTCGCCGAACTGGGCGGCCATGCGGTGGTGGTCAGCGGCCGCGCACAGCGCGTGGCCGTGGCGGGCAACCACATCCATGCCATCGGCGGCACCGCGGTGGCCTTCGTCGGTCGGCCCGAAGCCGTGCGCTCGCCGCTGTTCGAGTACCACGAGCGGCTGGACCTGGCCGCCATCGACCCGACGCCGGGCCCGCAGTCCGACGCCTACCCGCAGGATTCCGAGGCGAGCGACAACCTGATCCATGGCATCGGCCTGATCGACCGCCAGGCCGCCGGCGTGCAGATCGCGATGGCCGCGCGCATCACGGTCGACCACAACAGCATCTACCGCGTGCCGCGCGCCGGCATCAACATCGGCGACGGCAGCTGGGGCGGCCACCGCATCAGCCACAACGACGTGTTCGACACCGTGCTGCTCACCGGCGACCACGGCGCCTTCAACAGCTGGGGTCGCGACCGCTACTGGCACCCCGACCGCGCCGAGATGGACCGCCGCGTGGCTGCCCAGCCGGGGCTGCCGCTGCTGGACGCCGTCGAGCCCATCGTGATGCGGCGCAACCGCTGGCGCTGCGACCACGGCTGGGACGTCGACCTGGACGATGGCGCGTCCAACTACCTCATCGAGGAGAACCTGCTGCTGGCCGGCGGCCTGAAGCTGCGTGAAGGCTTCCGCCGCATCGTGCGCAACAACATCCTCGTCAACGGCAGCTTCCACCCGCACGTGTGGTTCGACGACAGCGGCGACGTGTTCGAAGGCAATGTCGTGATGGCGCCGTACCAGCCGGTGGAGATCCGCCGCTGGGGCCGCAGCGTGAACCGCAACCTGTTCGTGGCCGAGGCCGACCTGCGCGCGGCGCAGGCCCGTGGCACCGATGCCGATTCGGTCGCCGGCGACCCGGGCTTCGCCGACCCCGCGCACGGCGACTACAGCGTCACGAACGCGGCGCTGGCCGCGCGCATCGGCTTCGTCAACTTCCCGATGAACGACTTCGGCGTGCGCCCGGCGCGGCTGAAGGCGCTGGCGCTGCAGCCGGCCTTTCCGCTGCCCGCGCCGCACCGGCAGGCGGCGGCGCCGCCGCAGGCCCCGCTCACTTTGCTCGGCATGACGCTCAAGCCGGTGCAGACGCCGGGCGAGCGGTCGGCCGCCGGGCTGGGCGCCCTGGCCGGCGTCATCGTGCTGGCGGTCGAGCCCGACAGTCCCGGTGCGCTGGCCGGCCTGCGGCCGCGCGACGTGATCGTCGGCACCGGCAGCGACGCGAACGCCTTCCAGCCCATCGACGACGTGGCGGCGCTGCAGCCGCTGCTGTCGGCCGGGCATGCGCTGGGCCTGGTCGTCGTGCGCGACCAGGCCCGTGTCCTGCTGCATTGGCCGCGCGCCGCAGCCCCTTCGATCAACCCACAACGACCATGACCCTGAGAAGAACCTTCATCGCCTGTGCACTGGCAATGGCCGCCCTGGCCGGCGCAGGCGCCGCCGGGCCGGCCCCTGCCGCGCAGCCCGCCTGGGCCCACGAGGTGGTGCAGCGCGCCCCGGACCCCGCGGTGCGCTTCGGCCGCCTGCCCAACGGGCTGCGCTACGCCCTGCAGCACAACGAGACGCCCAAGGACGGCGTGGCGATGCGCATGCGCATCGGCGCCGGTTCGCTGCAGGAGCGCGACGACGAGCAGGGCCTGGCGCACTTCCTCGAGCACATGGCTTTTCGCGGCAGCGTCCAGGTGCCCGACGGCGAGGTGGTGCACATGCTGCAGCGCCAGGGCCTGAGCTTCGGCCCCGACACCAACGCCTTCACCGGCTTCGACCAGACCGTCTACCACTTCAACTTTCCGAAGGCCGACGCCACGGCGCTGGACACCGGCCTGATGCTGTTCCGCGAGATCGGCGAACGGCTGACGCTGGACCCGACACTGATCGAGCAGGAGAAGGGCGTGGTGCTGTCGGAGGAACGCGCGCGTGACGTGCCCGGCATGCGTGCCTACGCCGCCGAGCAGGCGCTGACGCTGGCCGGCACCCGCGTGGCGCTGCGCCTGCCCATCGGCCACATCGACACCATCCAGGCCGCCACGGCCGAGCGCCTGCGACGTTATTACCGGGCCAACTACCGGCCCGACAATGCCACCCTCGTCGTCGTCGGCAACATCGATGTCGACGCGGTGGAGCGCCAGATCCGCGAACGCTTCGCCGACTGGAAGCCCGCCGGCCAGCCCGATGCGCTGGATCTGGGCGCCCCCCAAGCCACGCGGGCCGCGGCCGAATTCGTGGCCGAGGGCGCGCCGGACAAGCTGTCGCTGACCTGGCTGCTGCCGCCCGACAAGCGCCCGCCCACGCGCGACGTGGAACGTGAACAGCTGCTGCAGCAATTGGCCGCCGGCGTGCTGAACCTGCGCCTGGCCGACCGCACGCTCAAGCCCGGCAGCCCGTTCCTGGGTGCCTACGGCATGGCGCTGCCGCGCGTCTACCAGGTCGCGGGCCAGGCCCAGCTGACCGTCATCGCCCCGCCCGAGCAGTGGGCCGGCGCACTCGATGCTGCCACCACCGAGCTGCGCCAGCTGCTCGCCCAGGGCGTGCAGCCGGCCGACCTGCAGCGCCTGCTGCCGACGATGCGCAGCGCGTTCAAGGCCATGGTGGCCCAGGCCGCCACGCGCCAGAACGCGGCCATCGCCGATGCGCTGGTGAATGCGGTCAACAACGACGGCCTGTACCAGAGCGCCGAGCAGTCGCTGCCCGAGGCCGAGGCCGTGCTCGACAGCGTCAAGCCCGAGGACCTGAGCGCCGTGCTGCGCCGCTTCTTCGGCGGCAGCCAGCCGCTGGTCTTCCGCAGTGCCAAGGCCGGCGCCGCGGGCTCGCAGGCCCTGTCGGCCCAGCTGGCCCAGGCCATGGCCCGTGCGTTGCCGACCCAGGCAGCGGCCACCACGGCCAGCTGGCCCTATACCGATTTCGGAGCGGCCAGTGCCATCGTCTCCCGGGTCACCGATGCCGATCTTGGCGCCACCACGCTGCACTTCGCCAACGGCACGCGGCTGGTCGTCAAGAGCACGGCGCAGGAGAAGGACAAGCTCAACGTGCAGGTGATGCTGGGCCAGGGCCGCAGCGGCCTGAAGCCCGAGCAGGTGCGCAGCGTGTGGGCGCTGGACTTCTTCCCGCTCGGCGGCACCGGCCAGCGCTCGCTGGCCGAGGTGATGCAGTGGCTGCAGGGCCAGGGCGCGCAGGCGGGCCTGGGCGTGCGCGCCGATCCCTGGCACTTCGTGCTGGCCAGCGACACGCGGCCGGCCGACCTGCTGACGGAGCTGCAACTGCTGGCCGCCTTCGTGCGCGACCCGGGCTTCCGCCCCGAGCTGGGCGAGAAGCTGGCCGGTGCCGCGCCGATGATGGCCAACCAGTTCGAGAGCTTGCCGGGCCTGGTCTATGCGCGCGAGCTGGGCCGGGTGATGAGCAACGGCGAAGCCCGCCTCCGCAGCATTCCCAGTGCCGACGACATCGCCGCCACCCAGGCCGACGACGTGCCCGCGCTGCTGCGCCCGGCGCTGGCCGGTGCGGCCGATGTCGTCATCGTCGGCGACGTGAGCGAGGAAGCGGCCATCGCCGCTGTGCAGGCCACCTTCGGCGCGGGCGCGAGCCGGCCGCGCAGCGAGCGCGCCAGCCTGAAGCTCACGCCACCGGTCGGCGGCGGCGAGCCGCATGTGGCCACCCATCGCGGCCGCGCCGACCAGGCCCTGCTCGGCTGGCATTGGCCGATGCCCGACCAGCAGGCCGACCCTGCGCTCTCCAGCACTGGCCGCGTGGCCGCCGCCATCCTGCAGGCGCGGCTGATCGACACCGTGCGCGAGAAGCTGGGCATCACCTACTCGCCCAGCGCCAGCGGCGGTGGCTCGATCGACATCCCCGGCCAGGGCAGCTTCGCGGCGCAGATCGAAACCCCGCCCGAGAAGTTCGAGGCCTTCCGCGAGGTGCTGCGCGCCCAGCTCAAGGCACTGGCCACCCAGCCGGTGAGTGCCGACGAGCTGCAGCGCGCCCGGCAGCCGATGGTCGAAGGCCGGCGCAAGGCGCCCGAGTACAACGGCCACTGGGCCTTCTGGCTGCCGCGCATCCTGGACGAGCCGCGCATGAAGGCAGCGATGCTCGCCGAAGGCCCCGGCCTCGAGGCCGTGACCGCCGAGCAGGTGCAGGCCTATTTCCGCGACCACATCGCCGGCCGCGCGCCGGTGGAAGTGGTGTCGAAGGCGCGCTGACGCGCACCCGGCCGCGTTCCGAAAGAGCCCCATGAAACTCAAGAAGACCCTGCTGACCCTCGCGCTGTCGCTCGCCGCGCTGAGCCCGCTGGCCACCCAGGCGCAGAGCGCCGACGGCCGCAGCGACTGGCCCGGCGCCGGCCAGCTGTTCGTCGGCACCAACTACCAGCCCTTCGACCGCGCCGACCGCGCGCAGATCCAGCGCGACATCCAGCGCATGAAGCAGGCCGGCATGAAGGTGGTGCGCATGGGCGACCTGGCCTGGGACGCGTTCGAGCCCGCGGAAGGCCGGTTCGACTTCAGGCTGTTCGACTGGATCATGGACCAGATGCAGGCTGCCGGCCTGAAGGTGCTGCTCGACATTCCGGGCCAGCCGGCGCCGGTGTGGCTGCACAAGAAGTACCCGGGGGTGGACATCGTCACCCAGAACGGCGCGCGGCTGGACCCGGCCGAGCGCTACATGGACAACACCAGCGACCCCCACTACCGCCGCCTGCTGGTGCGCCTGGCCGACACGATGCTCAAGCGCTACGCCAAGCACCCGGCGCTGTTCGCGGTGGGCTACAACAACGAGACCGGCAACGGCCTGGTCTCGTACTCGGAGGCCGACCGCCAGCGCTTCATCGGCTGGCTCAAGCGCAAGTACGGCACAGTGCAGGCGCTGAACACGGCCTGGGCCACGCAGCGCTGGTCGCGGCACATCAACACCTGGGACGAGGTGCGGCTGCCCTACCTCGACGGGCCCGCGCCTTATGAGCGTTATCTCGACCTGCGCCGCTTCTGGTCGGACCAGGCGATCGAGGTGCTCGAGCTGCTGGAGGCCGTGCGCAAGAAGCACGCACCGGACAAGCCGGCGATCTCCAACCTGTGGGACAGTGCCTGGCGCAAGGGCTTCGACTACCTGGCCACGCACCGCCGCTACGCGAGCTACGGCGCGATGGGCCTGTATCCCGGCAGCCCGCTGTCCGCCGCGTTCGAGGCGACGATGATGCGCGCCGGCAAGAACGCGCCGATCTGGTTCAACGAGTTCACCGCCGGCGGCCCCGGCTACTACGGCACCCCGGGCCGCTCGCGCATGTGGGCGCACTTCGGCCTGTTGATCGGCGCGCAGGCCGTGATGCCCTGGACCTGGCACAGCCACCACGGCGGCGAGGAGCAGGCGCTGTTCGGCCTGATCGACCACGACGACCGGCCCTCGTGGAAGCTGGACGAGTTCGCCACCATCGCGAAGGAGTTCGCGCAGCTCGAGAAGCTGGGCTTCCCGCGCCTGCACCGCCCCAAGGTGGCCTTCGCCTACGCGTTCGACAACATCATCGCCACCAGCCCGCCGAAGAGCCTGTCGGGCACCGTGCCGGCCTACGTCAACCCGGGCTACATGAAGCAGGCGCACAACGCCTACGAGCCGCTGTTCAACGACAACATCGACGTGGCCGTCATCCACATCGGCCACGAGGATCTCAGCCGTTATGCGCTGGTGGTCGTGCCGGGCCTGTACCTGCTGGACAAGGCCTCCACCGACAAGCTGCGCCAGTTCGTGGCCGATGGCGGCACGGTGATCATGACCGCGCAGTCGGCCAAGGTGAACGACCACAACCAGTGGCACGACACGCCGCTGCCCGGCGGCCTGACCGATGTGTTCGGCCTGCGCACCAATGCCTTCTACAACGCCGGCACGCTGCACACCACGGTCAACGGCGAAGCGGTCAAGTCCGACCTCGGCCAGTTCGAGGTGCTGGAGCCCAGCACCGCCGAGGTGTTGGCGCGCTTCGAGAACGTGGACGGCAAGACGCCCGCGATCACCGTCAACAAGTTCGGCAAGGGCAGGGCGATCTACGTCGGCACGGCGGCCCATCCGCAGCTGATGCGGCCGCTGTACCGCCAGCTGTATGCCAGCCTCGGCATCGAGCCCGGCCCCAGGACGCCGGAGGGCGTGATGGCGCGCGTGGTCGACGGGCGCACGCTGTACGTCAACACCACCGGCGAGCCCAAGGAAGTGGCCATCGAGGGCAGCCAGTCCGGCCTGCTCTCGGGCCAGCGCTGGAGCGGCAGCTTGCGCCTCGAGGCGCTGGGCGTCGACCTGCTGGAGAGGGCCCCCGCACCATGACGCCGGCATCCGCCACGACCTGGCCCCGGCGTCGCGTGCTGGGCACGCTGGCGGCGACGCTGGCCACGCCCGGCCTGTCCGCCGCGGCCGCGGAGCCTGCTGCCGTGGACGCGGCCGGCCAGCTGCTGCCGATGCCGCAGCCGGCCGGCGCGGCCTTCACCTGGCGGCGCGTGGCCGGCGGCGTGCAGTTCCAGCTGGGCGGGCTGACCAAGGCCGTGCTGTTCCAGGCCCCGGGCATGGCCCGCGTGGTGGCGCACCTGGGCGAGGTGTACACGCAGCAGCCCAGCCTGGTGGTGGTGGCGCCGCCGCAGCCGCCGGCGCTGGTGCTGACCGATGCGCCTGACATGCTCGGCCTGGCCGGGCCGCTGCTGCAGGTGCGGATCGACAAGCGATCCGGCGCGCTCACCTTCCTGCGTGCCGACGGCAGCGTGCTGCTGCGCGAGCGCGCGCAGGCGCCCACGCAGCTGCAGCCGGTGGTGCTGGCCGGTGCGCCCAGCTACGCGCTGGAGCAGGGCTTCACGCTCGCGCCGGACGAATCGCTCTACGGCCTGGGCCAGTACGACCGGCCGGTCATGGACTACCGCGGGCGCGAGGTGCTGATGGTGCAGACCAACATCGGCATCGTCGTGCCCTTCCTGCTGTCCACGCGGCGCTGGGGCCTGCTGTGGGACGTGTACTCGAAGGCCCGTTTCGCCGACGGGCCGCAGGGCGCGAGCTTCGCGTTCGAAAGCGCCCCGGCGGGCGCGGACTACTACGTCGTCGCCGGCCAGACCATGGACGAGGTGATTGCAGGTTATCGCCGCCTCACCGGCCCCGCGCCGATGCTGCCGCGCTGGGCCTTCGGCCTGTTCATGAGCAAGGAGCGCTACACCACGCAGCAGCGGCTGCTGGAGGTGGTGCGCGAGTTCCGGCGCGATGGTTTCCCGCTCGACACCATCGTGCAGGACTGGCAGTACTGGGGCGGCGACCAGGACGGCAGCTGGAGCGGCATGACCTGGGACCGCGAGCGCTTCCCCGACCCGGCCGGCCTGACACGCACCCTGCACGACGAGCTGAACACTCGGCTGATGGTGTCGATCTGGCCCTCGGTGGGCAACGACACCGCGCTGGCGCACGAGCTCGACGCCAAGGGCCTGCGCTTCGAGCCGCTGCACTGGATCTCGGGCCGCGCGCGCATCTACGACGCCTTCAGCGACGAGGGCCGCGCGATCTACTTCAAGCACGTCAAGCAGGGCCTGCTGGACGTGGGCGTCGACGCGCTGTGGATGGACGGCACCGAGGTCGAGGTGGGCGGCGCCTGCCACGACCCGGCGCAGGTGGAAGCCGACATCAAGCGCCTGGGCCGCAATGCCATGGGCGACTTCACGCGCTACCTCAATGTCTACAGCCTGCTGACCACGCGCGGCGTCTACGAGGGCCAGCGCGCGAGCGCCGACAAGCGCGTCTTCACGCTCACCCGCTCGGCCTGGGCCGGCCAGCAGCGCTACGCGGCGCTGCCCTGGTCCGGCGACACCACCGCGAGCTGGGCCACGCTGCGCGAGCAGATCATCGGCGGGCTGAACGTGGCGATGGCCGGGCTGCCGTACTGGACGCAGGACACCGGCGGCTTCTTCGTCAACGCGCCCGGCGGCGAGCGCGACCCGGCCTATCGCGAGCTGTTCGCGCGCTGGCACCAGTTCGCCGTGTTCAACCCGGTCTATCGCATCCACGGCACGCAGATCGAGCGCGAGCCCTATCGGTTCAAGACGCTGGACCCCGGCCTCTACCGCTCGCTGCGGCGCGCGGCCGAGCTGCGCTACCGCCTGCTGCCCTACCTGTACGGTCTGGCCTGGCGCAGCACGCAGGAGGGCTACACGATGATGCGCGGCCTGGCGATGGACTTTCCCGACCAGCCCGCCTTGCGCCGCGTGGAGGACACCTACATGTTCGGCCCGGCCTTCCTGGTGCAGCCGATCACGCGGCCGATGTTCCATGCCGATCTGCCGCCGGCGCCCACGGTGCCCGCGGCGCAGCTGCGCACGCCGGACGGCCAGCCCGGGCTGGCGCTCGAGTACTTCGAGGGCGTGAACTTCGACAGGTCCGTCAGCCGCACCGTGGACGCGGAGGTCGATCACCGCTGGCCGGGCCCGCCGCTGGGCAGCCCGCCACCCGGGCTGGACCGGCTGGAGCGCTTCTCGGCGCGCTGGCAGGGCCAGCTGCTGGCGGCCGAGAGCGGCGAGCACGAGATCGGCGTCGAAGGCGACGACGGCTTCCGGCTCTGGCTGGACGACCGCCTCGTCGTCGACGACTGGGCCGACGCGGCCGCGCGCTTTCGCGGCACGCGCATCGCACTGCGCGCCGGGCAGGTGCTGCGCGTGCGCATCGACTACTACCAGAACGGCGGCGAGCGTGCGTTGCGCCTGGCCTGGCGCACCCCCTCCGAGCAACGCGCGCTGGCGACGCGCCAACTGGACCCGAACCAGGCCACGCGGCTGCCCGGCGGCACCGACTGGTACGACTTCTGGACCGGCCGCCGCCACGCCGGCGGCCGCAGCGTGGCGCGGCCCTATGCCATCGACGAGTTCCCACTCTTCGTGCGCGCCGGTTCGGTGCTGCCGCTGGGGCCGGTGGTGCAGCACAGCGGCGAGCGGCTGGATGCACCGTACGAGATCCGCATCTACCCGGGCGCCGACGGCCGCTTCACGCTTTACGAGGACGACGGCACCAGCTACCGCTACGAGGCCGGCGAGCACGCCACCGTCGCGCTGGCCTGGGACGACGACCGTCGCACGCTGCGCATCGCTGCGCGCGAGGGCCGATTCCCGGGCATGGTGGCGCAGCGCACGCTGCACATCCGCGTGATGCCGGCGGCGCGCGGCGGCCGCATCCAGCAGCAGACCGTGCGCTACACCGGCGCGGCGCTGGAGCTGCGGTTCGGTCGTTGAGCGGCCCGCGCCGCTACATCACTGCACCGCTACATCACCGCGCCCACCTGCCAGGGCACGAACTCGTTCTGGCCGTAGCCGTGCAGCTCGCTCTTGGTCTTCTCGCCCGAGGCGGCGGCGAGCATGGCCTGGAAGATGCGTTCGCCCACCGCGTCCACGCTCTCGGTGCCGTCGATGACGGTGCCGCAGTTGATGTCCATGTCCTCGGTCTGGCGCTGCCACAGCGCGGTGTTGGTGGCCAGCTTCAGGCTCGGGCTGGGCGCGCAGCCGTAGGCCGAGCCGCGCCCGGTGGTGAAGCAGATCAGGTTGGCGCCGCCGGCCACCTGGCCGGTGGCCGACACCGGGTCGTAGCCGGGCGTGTCCATGAACACGAAGCCGTGCGCGGTGACCGGTTCGGCGAACTGGTACACGTCCACCAGGTTGGTGGTGCCGCCCTTGGCGATGGCGCCGAGGCTCTTCTCGAGGATGGTGGTCAGCCCGCCGGCCTTGTTGCCGGCCGAGGGGTTGTTGTCCATCTGCATGCCGTTGCGCGCGGTGTAGGCCTCCCACCAGGCGATGCGGGCCAGCAGCTTGTCGGCCACCGCCGGGCTCACCGCGCGCCGCGTCAGCAGGTGTTCGCCGCCGTAGATCTCGGAGGTTTCGCTGAGGATGGCGGTGCCGCCATGGCGCACCAGCCGGTCCACCGCGGCGCCCAGCGCCGGGTTGGCGCTGATGCCCGAATAGCCGTCGGAGCCGCCGCACTGCAGGCCCACCACCAGGTGGCTGGCCGGCACCGGCTGGCGCTGCACCTTGTTGGCCTCGGGCAGCAGGCGCTTGACCAGCTCGATGCCGCGCGCCACCGTCTTGGCCGTGCCGCCGGTGTCCTGGATGTTGAAGGTGACCAGGCGCGCGCCCTCGGCCAGCCCTTCCTGCGCCATCAGGCCCTGGATCTGGTTGGTCTCGCAGCCCAGGCCCAGCACCAGCACGGCGGCGAAGTTGGGGTGGCGCGCATAGCCGCCCAGCGTGCGGCGCAGCATGCGCACGTCTTCGCCGTCGCTGGCGGTGGCGCAGCCCATGCCGTGCGTCAGGGCCACCACACCATCGACGTTAGGAAATTCGGCCAGTGCCTCGGGGCGGATGTCGCGCCGGAAGTGGTCGGCGATGGCGCGCGACGATGTGCCAATCTCAAGCGC
>CAZXLI010000003.1:0-75219 GCA_964641795.1 uncultured Bordetella sp.
GCGCACGAGCACAAAGACGGCTTCGGCATCGCCTTCTTCGAAGACCGCGGCCTGCGCCTGTTCGTCGACCACCACGGCGCGCGCGCATCGCCGGTGGCCGAGCTGGTGAAGCGCTACCCGATCAGGAGCGAGATCGTCATCGCGCACATCCGCAAGGCCACGCAGGGCCGCGTGGCGCTGGAGAACACGCATCCGTTCGTGCGCGAGCTGTGGGGCCGCTACTGGGTGTTCGCGCACAACGGCGACCTGAAGGGTTTCGCGCCGCGGCTGCACGCGGCCTTCAAGCCGGTGGGCAGCACCGACAGCGAGCAGGCCTTCTGCTGGCTGATGCAGGAGCTGGCCAAGGCCCATGCCTCGGTGCCCACGGTGGACGAGCTCACCCGCACGCTGGCCGAGCTGCTGCCGGTGATCGCGCGCCACGGCACCTTCAACCTGCTGCTGTCCAACGGCCAGGCGCTGTGGGCGCATGCCACCACCCAGCTGTACTGGCTGGAGCGCCGCCATCCTTTCGGCGCTGCCCACCTGGCCGACGAGGACCTGAGCGTCGACTTCGGTGCGCTGACCTCGCCGGACGACCGTGTCGCGCTGGTCGCCACCGAACCGCTGACGCGCGACGAGGCCTGGACCGCCTTCGCGTCCGGTGAGCTGCGGGTGTTTGTCGGCGGCCGGCTGCACGGCTGAGCCGCCGTTCATCCCGCGCCTGGGCCGTTCATCGCAGCGCATCGGCCATCGGCCCGCCGCCAGCGCCGCGACGCGCATCCGGCGGCCTAGACTGCGCCCGATGAAGCCAGGCTCGCCCTCGTTGCCGACTGACACCGCCGCGGGCGCGCCCTGGCAGCGCTGGTGGTACGCCGGCCTCGACGCCCCCACGCGCGCGCAGGCGCTGGCCTTCGACCAGCGGCTGCTGCGCCGCGACGGCCTGGGCTTGTGGCTCGGCATCGCACTCGGCTGGGCGGCCACCGCGGTCGGCCTGCAGCAGGCGGGCATGGCGGGCCGCTGGGCCGCCTTCACCGCCGCGCTGTTCGTCGCCGGCAGCGCGCTGGCGATGCGCCGCGCCTGGCTGCAGCCGCAGAAGTTCGATGCCCGCACGCTGCGCCGCCTGGCCTTCCTGATCGTGGTGGCCACCTATGCCGGGGCCCTGGGCACGATGTTCGCGGGTGTCTGGGACGCCGGCGGTCCGCCGGGCTGGGAGAAGCTGCTGCGCGCGCTGTGGCGGGCGACGCCGGTGCAGCTGCTGGCCGGCATGGCCTTGCTGCTGATGCTGTGGGCGGTGGCCACCGGCCGCCGCGCGCAGATCCAGCGCGAGCTGCAGCAGTCGCAGCTGGTGGCCGAGCGCGACGCCGCGGCGCGCCATGCGGCCGAAGCGCGGCTGCAGCTGCTGCAGGCGCAGATCCAGCCGCACTTCATCTTCAACACGCTGGCGGCGCTGCAGCACTGGGTGGACACCGGCGACGCCCGCGCGCCGGCGCTGCTGCGCTCGCTGACGCAGTTCCTGCGCGGCTCCACCGAGCTGCTGGCGCGTGACCAGGTGACGCTGGGGGACGAGCTCACGCTGGCGCAGCACTACCTGGCCATCATGCAGGCGCGCCTGGGCGACCGGCTGCTGCCGGCTTTCGTGGTGCCCGACGATTGCCTGGACCAGGCCCTGCCGCCCGGCCTGCTGCTGACCCTGCTGGAGAACGCCGTCGAGCATGGCATCGCGCCCTCGCTGCAGCCGGCCGGCATCGCGGTGCGGGCGCAGCGCGATGCCGGCCGCTTCGAGCTCACGGTGCTCAACAGCGGCCAGCCGCTGGCGCCCGACTGGCGCGAAGGCGTGGGCCTGGCCAACTGCCGCGAGCGCCTGCAGCACCGCTTCGGCCCGGCGGCCCGCTTGAGCCTGCAGGCCACCGACAGCGGCACGCTGGCCCGCGTGACGCTCGAAAGCGCCGCGACATGACCACGCTCGACAGCCGCCGCGAGCGCATCGACTGGAGCCAGCTCTGGTTCCCCGGGCCGTCGCGGCCGTTCACCGACGACGAGCTGGCCAGTGCCGGGCACGATCGCCCGAGCCCGACGCTGCTGATGGTGCTGGCGGTGAACCTGCTGGGCTGTGCGCTGGCCACGCTGCAGCTGCTGCCGGCCGCGGCGGTGCCCTGGGTGGCGGCCACGCTGGTGGCCGCGCTGTATCCGACCTACCGAGCGGCCCTCCTGCTGTGGCGGCGGCCCACCCGGGCCCGGCTGCTGGTCGTCTCGCTGGCCTTCGCTTGTGGCTTCGTTGCGCTGGCCTTCGCCGCCAAGCCGTGGCTGCCCGACATCGAGCTGCGCCGCTGGGTCGGTGGCTCGTTCAGCCTGATGGCGATGGCCACCTCGCTGGCGTTCTGGGCCACCACCGTGTTCCGCGCGCACCAGATCGAAGCCCGCCTGCGCGAACTGGCCGAGCGCGAGCAGGCGATCGAGATGGCGCGCCAGCTGGCCAGCGCGCAGATCCAGCCGCACTTCCTGTTCAACTCGCTGGCCTCGCTGCAGCACTGGGTCGACTCGGGCGATGCCCGCGCCGCACCGCTGCTGGCCTCGCTCACCGGCTACCTGCGCGCGACACTGCCGCTGTTCCAGCGCCGCCAGCTCAGCCTGGGCGAGGAGCTCGAAGCCGTGCAGCGCTACCTGGAAGTGATGCAGGCGCGGCTGGGCGAGCGCCTGCGCTTCACGCTCGAAGCCGATGGCCTGGCACGTGCCCAGGTTCTGCCACCGGGCCTGCTGCTGACGCTGGTGGAGAACGCCGTCGAGCATGGCGTGCAGCCCAGCCTGCACGGCGCCGAGCTGACCGTCCGCGCCTGGTGCGAGGGCGCCCACACGGTCGTCGAGGTGCGCGACAGCGGCGCCGGCCTGGCACTGCCGCTGCACGAAGGCCTGGGCCTGAGCAACTCGCGCGCCCGCCTGGCCCAGGCCTGGGGCGCAGCCGCCACGCTGAGCCTCGAACCACAGCCCGGCGGCGGCACCTGCGCGCGCCTGGTGCTGCCGCTGCGCGCCCCTGCCACCCCCACCGCATGAACGACATGGCCCACCCCCGCATCACCGCCCTGGTCGCCGACGACGAGGAGGCGCCGCGCGCACAGCTGCTGGCCGCGCTGCAGCGGCGCTGGCCGCAGCTGCACATCGTGGCCGTGGCGGTCAACGGCGCCGATGCCTGGGACGCCTTCCTCGAGCACGAACCGGCAGTGTGCTTCCTCGACATCCGCATGCCGGGCCTGAGCGGCATCGAGGTCGCCCAGCGCATCGCCGGCCGGGCGCAGGTGGTGTTCGTCACCGCCTACGGCGACCATGCGCTGGCGGCCTTCGACGCCGGCGCGGTCGACTATGTGCTCAAGCCGGTCGACGACGAGCGCCTCGCGCAGGCGGTGGCGCGGGTGCAGACGCGGCTCGACCGCCAGCCGCCGCCGGACGCCGCGCTGCAGGCGCTGCTGTCGCAGCTGGCCGGCCAGATCCGCCGTCCGGCGCCGCCCGCGGTGATCCAGGCGAGCGTCGGCAAGGAGGTGCGGCTGATCCGCGTCGACAGCGTCGTCTACTTCGAGGCCGATGCGCGCTACACCCGCGTCGTGCACGCCGACGGCGAGGCGCTGATCCGCACGCCGCTGAAGGAGCTGCTGACCCAGCTCGATGGCGAGCGCTTCTGGCAGGTGCACCGCTCGGTGATCGTCAACCACCTGCACATCGCCGCCGCGGTGCGGGTGGACGAGGGCACGATGCACCTGACGCTGCACGGCAGGCCCGAGAAGCTGCCGGTGTCGCGCCATTTCCAGCCGCGGTTCAAGGGGCAGTGACGGCGGGCCCTGGCGGGCCTCTGCGACACTCCGCGGCCATGGTTTCCGCCCGGTCGTCTTCCGCAGCGGGCGCGCCGCGCGCCAACGCCGGCGCGGCGCTGCTGTCCGCGTGCTGCGCCGTGCTGGCGCTGGCGCTGGGCTGGCACCACCCGCTGGCCGGCGCCGCCTCGGCCGGGCCGATCGGGCTGGTGGCCCTGGCCGCCTGGCGCTGGCGCTGGGTCGCGCTGGCCGCGGTGCCGGCGCTGCTGCCGCTGGTGGACCTGGCACCGTGGACCGGCTGGCTGCTGGTCGAGGAATTCGACCTGCTGCTGCTGGCCGCAGCGGCCGGGGCCTATGCGCGGCTGGCCTGGGCACCGGCCGAGACGCCGGCGCCCGACGGCAGCGTGGTGCGCCTGCCGGCCGCGCCGATCGTCTCGTGGCTGCTGGTGCTGCTGGCACTGGCCTCGCTGCTGTGGTCGATGGTGCGCGGCGTCGCCGATGCCGGTGGCTGGCACTTCGGGTGGACCCAGGGCTACCGCGAGCCGATGAACGCGCTGCGGCTGGCCAAGGCCCTGCCGGCCGCGCTGCTGTGGTGGCCGCTGTGGCGCGCGGCCTGCCGGCACGACGCCGAGGCGGCGCAGCGCTGGCTGCTGCGCGGGCTGGTGCTCGGCCTGGCCGGCTGCGCGCTGGCCACCCTGTACGAACGCCTGGCCTTCACCGATTTGCTGAACTTCTCGACCGACTACCGCACCACCGCGCTGTTCTGGGAGATGCATGTCGGCGGTGCCGCCCTCGACGGCTACCTGGCGATGACCGTGCCGTTCGCGGTGCTGCTGGCGCTGCAGGCCCGTGGCCGCACCGATCACGTGATAGCGCTGCCGACCCTGCTGCTGGCCGGCTATGCCGCGCTGACGACCTTCTCGCGCATCGTCTACCTGGCGCTGCCGGTCGGGTTGGGCCTGCTGGGCGTGCTGGTGGTGCGGCAGCGGCTGGTCGGCCGCGAAGCCGGCGCGTGGCGGCAGCTGGGCCGCCAGTTGCTGCCGGCGGCGCTGCTGCTGGCCGGCTTTGCCGTCGCGGCCTTCCGGGTCTTCGGCGGTGCCGGCTACCGCGGGTTGCTCGCGCTGCTGGCCTGCGTCTGGCTGATGCTGCCGCTGGCGCACGAGGCGGCACGCTTCAAGGCGGCCGAGTGGTCGGCCGGCCTGGCGCTGGGGCTCGTCGCCGGTGCGCTGGCGACGATGGCATCCGCCGCGCTGCCGAAGGGCCCCTACCTGGTGTTCGGTGTCCTCGCGCTGGCCACCGGCGCGCTGCTGGGATGGCGCCTGCGCCAGGGGTCGCGCCCGAGCGGGCCGAGCATCATCGGCGCGCTGGCGCTGGCCGGATTCATCGGCGCACTGGTCGCGCTGGTGCTGGTGGCCGCGCATTGGGGCGAGGCGCGCGGGCTCGCGGCGTCCTGGCCGGTGGCCGTGGCCTTGTTCGCGGTGTTCGGCGCCGCGGCATCGCAGCCGCGCCTGCGCTGGCCCGCCGCACCCCGCTGGCATGGGCTCACCGGCTGCGCGCTGGTCGCGATGGCCGCGCTGGTGGCGGTGTTCGGTGGCGGCGACTACATGGCCGGGCGGCTGTCGGCTTCGGAAGGCGACTTGGGCGGCCGCGAGGCCCACTGGCGGCGGGGCCTGAGCCTGGCCGAGACCGGTGAGCAGCAGCTGCTGGGCGTCGGCCTCGGCCGTTACCTCGACCATTACGCGGTGACGGCCGGCCCCAACGATCGGCCCGGCGACTTCCGCTACCACGCGGAGAACGGCGAAGCCTGGCTGGTGATGGCCGCCGGCACCCATGTGCTGGGCTGGGGCGAGATCCTGCGCGTCTCGCAGCGCATCGCCCAGCCCGACGGGCGCCTGACGGTGGCCTTCGACGCGCGCAGCGACAAGCCGGTGAACCTGCACTTCGATGTCTGCAGGAAGCACCTGCTGTACGACGACGGCGGCTGCCAGGTGCGCAACATCCAGCTGCCGGCCACGCAGGGCGCCTGGCAGCATGTGAGCCAGCCGATCGAAGGCGACGGGCTGCCGGCCGATCCCTGGTATCTGCCGCGCGCGGTCGTGTTCTCGGTCGGCAGCGAGACGCCGGCGGTGCCGGTGGCGCTGGACCACCTGTCGCTGAAGGACGCCACCGGCCGCGAGCTGCTGCACAACGGCAACTTCGAAGACCGCGGCAGCGGCGGCCTCGAGCGCTGGTTCTTCTCCAGCGACCGCTTCCACCTGCCCTGGCATGCGAAGAACCTGGCGGTGCACCTGTGGGTCGAGCAGGGCGGGCTGGGGCTGCTGATTGCTGGCCTGGTGTGGCTGGCGGCGCTGGCCCGCGTCACGATCGGCAGCGCCTGGCAGCAGCCGCTCGCGCCGGCGCTGGCCGCCGCGCTGCTGGGCTTCATGGTGGTCGGCCTGGTCGACAGCCTGCTGGACATGCCGCGCGTCGCCTGGCAGTACCACGTGCTGGTGCTGCTGGCGCTGACGCTGCAGCAGCCCTACCGCTCGATGCGTCGTGCACGCGCCGGGCGCGCCGACCCCGCAGACGCGGGCTGAGGCTTGCACTGGCCGCCGCGTGGCGCCATGCGACACTCGATTTCCCCTGTCGTCGATCCTCCCGCGCGCCGTGGCCCAACTCCCCACTCCCCGCTTCGACCTTTTCTACCGGCACGCTGAACTCACCGGCCTGCTGCAGGAATATGCCGAAGCCAAGCCCGAGCTGATGCAGCTGCGCTCCATCGGCCGCAGCCATGAAGGCCGCGACATCTGGGTCGCGGTGCTGACCAGCACCAAGACCGGGGCCGACCGCGACAAGCCCGCGTTCTGGATCGACGGCAACATCCACGCCGGCGAGCTCACCGCCTCCACGGCCTGCCTGTACTGGCTGCACCAGCTGCTGTCGGGCTATGGCAGCGACGCCAAGGTCACCCAGCTGCTGGACACCCGCGCGGTCTACATCTGCCCGCGCGTCAACCCCGACGGCGCCGAGCTCGCGCTGGCCGACAAGCCGCGCTACATCCGCTCGTCGACGCGACCCTATCCGTGGGACGAAGACCCGGTGGAGGGCCTCACCGTCGAGGACATCGACGGCGACGGCCGCGTGCTGCACATGCGCGTGCCCGACCCGCACGGACCCTGGAAATGCCATGCGACCGATGCCCGGCTGATGGTGCCGCGCGAGCCCGGCGAGTTCGGCGGCCAGTACTACCGCGTGATGCCCGAGGGCACGCTGACGCACTACGACGGCCTGCGCATCAGCGTGAACCCCGACCGCGAAGGGCTGGACCTGAACCGCAACTTCCCGGCCTACTGGCGCCAGGAATTCGAGCAGAAGGGCGCAGGGCCCTACCCGACCAGCGAGCCCGAGGTGCGCGCGATGGTCGACTTCATCACCGGCCATCCGAACATCGGCGGCGCGGTGAGCTTCCACACCCACTCCGGCGTGATCCTGCGGCCGATGGGCACGCAGAGCGACGATGACATGACGCCCGAGGACCTGTGGGTCTACAAGCGCCTGTCGAGCCTGGGCGAAAAGCTCACCGGCTACCCCTCGATCAGCATCTTCCACGACTTCAAGTACCACCCGAAGGAAATCATCACCGGCACGCAGGACTGGATCTACGAGCACCTGGGCGCGCTGTTCTGGACCGTCGAGATCTGGGCCCCGAACAAGGAAGCCGGCATCACCGACTACGACTGGATCCACTGGTACCGCGAGCACCCGGTCGAGGACGACCTGAAGCTGCTGAAGTGGAGCGACGAGCAGTGCGGCGGCCAGGCCCATGTGGCCTGGTACCCCTTCCGCCACCCGCAGCTGGGCATGGTCGAGCTCGGCGGCTGGGACCGGCTGAACTACTGGCGCAACCCGCCGCCGCAGCTGCGCGAACGCGAGGCCGCGCGCTTCCCGGCCTGGCTGACGCAACTGGCCTTGAGCCTGCCCAAGCTCGAGGTGCTGCGCACCGAGGTGCGCGCGCTCGGGCCCGATACCTGGCGCGTGCGCTTCGCGGTCGGCAATGCCGGCTACCTGCCCTCGAACATCAGCAAGCGGGCGCTCGAACGCAAGACGGTGCGCGGCACCGTGTTCGAGCTGCACCTGCCGCCGGGCGTGGCACTGGTGTCGGGCCAGCAGCGCGTCATCGGGCCGCACCTCGAGGGGCATGCGCCGAAGAATTCGCTGCAGGCCTTCCTGCCGAACAAGGACATCACCGCCGACCGCGCGGTGGCCGAGTGGATCGTCAAGGCACCGCGCGGCACGCACCTGGCGCTCACCGCCAGCGCCGACCGCGCCGGCACGGTGCGGACTGAAGTCACCCTGGACTGATGGCCCACCCCCGAAGCGCCTTCGGCGCCTCCCCCTCGAGGGGGCGCCGCCAACCGCCCGGCGAAGCCGGTTCCGTGGCGTCTGCTGGGTAAGACGGCTTCGAGATCACCGCGAGGATCGATGCCATGCTGAACTGCCTGCTGCTCGATGACGACGCGGCGATCCGCGAGCTGGTGACCAGCTACCTGGCCCAGCACGCGATCAGCGTCCAGGCGCTGGCCGACGGCGCCAGCTTCCGCCGCGTGGCGCCCGAGGCCGAGGTCGACGTGGTGCTGCTCGACCTGATGCTGCCCGACGACGACGGCCTGGCGCTGTGCCGCTGGCTAAAGAGCACGCGGCCGGCCCTGCCGGTGATCATGCTCACCGCCCAGGGCGATCCGATCTCGCGCGTGCTGGGCCTGGAGCTGGGCGCCGACGACTACGTGCCCAAGCCCTTCGAGCCGCGCGAGCTGGTGGCGCGCATCCGCGCGGTGCTGCGGCGTGGCCAGGCCCTGGCCGCGGCCACGCAGGCCGAGACGCGCTTCGCCGGCTGGACCTTCGACCGCATCCGCCGCCACCTGCTGGCGCCCGATGGCACGCTGGTGTCGCTGTCCGCGGCCGAGTTCCGGCTGCTGTCGGCCTTCGTCGACCATGCCGGCCAGGTGCTCAGCCGCGAGCGCCTGCTCGAGCTCACGCGCACGCCCGGCGTCGAGGCCACCGACCGCAGCATCGACCTGGCGGTGTCGCGCCTGCGCGGCAAGCTCGGCGACGCCGGCGGGGAAACGCAGCTGATCCGCACGCTGCGCGGCCAGGGCTATGTCTTCGACGTCGGCGCACGCGGCCTGGGCACCTGATACCGCCGGCACACTGTGTCGCGGGTGACACAAACCACGGGCCAATTGCGCAACATCGGCGCTTCACACTGCAAAGCAGCGCGGCGATGTCCGCCGCACGAAGCACTTGCAGGAAGACTCCGATGGCCCACGCGCAAGAACCCCATGACCAAGGCCTGGCCGCCGACCTGAACCGCCTGGGCCGGCAGCTCGCCGGCCGCCGCGACACGCTGATCTGGCTGCTCGGCGCCGGTGCGGCCGGCTCGCTGCTGATGAGCGGCTGCGGCGGGGGCGGCGACGATGCCACCAGCACCACGACGAGCACCGGCTCGACCGGCACCACCACCGGCAGCACGACCACCACCAGCGGCAGCTGCAGCGTGATCCCCGAGGAGACCGCCGGCCCCTATCCGGGCGACGGCTCGAACACCGCCAACGGCAGCGTCGCGAACGCACTGGCGCTAACAGGCATTGTACGCAGCGACATCCGCTCGAGCATCGGCGGCGCCACGGCGACAGCCGACGGCGTGCCGCTGACGGTGAAGCTGCAGCTGGTCAACACCGCCGGCAGCTGCGCCGCGCTCGGCGGCCGCGCGGTCTACCTGTGGCATTGCGACCGGCAGGGCCGCTACTCGATGTATTCGAGCGGCGTCACCGGCGAGAACTACCTGCGCGGCGTGCAGCAGACCGATGCGAGCGGCAACCTCGAGTTCACCACCATCTTCCCCGGCTGCTACGACGGGCGCATGCCGCACATGCACTTCGAGGTCTATCCGAACCTCGCCAGCGCCACCAGCGCCGGCAACAAGATCAAGACCTCGCAGATCGCGTTCCCGGTGAACATCTGCAACGAGGTCTACGCGACCTCGGCCTACAGCAGCAGCGCGAGCAATTTCGCGCGCATCAGCTTCGCCACCGACAACGTGTTCAGCGATGGCGTCACGCTGCAGCTCGCCACGCTGACCGGCAGCGTCAGCGCCGGCTACGTGGCCACGCTGCAGGTCGGCATCTCGGCCTGAAGACCCGGCGAACGCGCAGGCGCACGCCATGGCCCGCGAGACCGGCCCCGAGAACGAACCGACCCCCGCACCGACGCCGCGGCGCCAGGCGCTGGGCGCCCTGAGCCTGCTGGGGGCGATGACGCTGGCCGCCTGCGGCGGCGGCGGCGATGCCGCGAGCCCGACGCCGAGCCCCTCGCCCACCCCGTCGGCATCGGACAACGCCGCGCTGGCGGGCCTGAGCCTGTCGGCCGGCACGCTGTCGCCGGCGTTCGCGGCGGACACGCTCACCTACGCCGTCAGCATCGGCAACAGCGTCGCCAGCCTCGTGCTGGTGCCCACCGTGGCCGACAGCGGCGCGACGGTGAAGGTCAATGGCACGCTCGTCGCCAGCGGTGCGTCCAGCGCGGCGATCGCACTGGCGGTCGGCGCCAACACGGTCTCGCTGGTCGTCACCGCCGCCGACGGCAGCACCACGCGCACCTACACCGTGGTGGCCACGCGCGCGGCCGCCACAGCCTCGTCCGATGCCGGCCTGAGCGCGCTGGCGCTGTCCAGCGGCACGCTGAGCCCCGGCTTCGCCGCCGGCACGCTGAGCTACAGCGCCAACGTCGCCTACGAGACCAGCTCGATCACGCTCACCGCCACCACCGCCAGTTCGGCCGCGAAGCTGACGGTCAACGGCCTGGCCGCCAGCAGCGGCCAGGCCAGTGCCGCGGTGGCGCTGGCGGTCGGCAGCAGCGTGATCACGGTGCTGGTCACCGCTGAGGATGGCAGCACGACGCGCAGCTATACCGTCGCCGTCACGCGCGCGGCGCGCAGCGTCTCCAGCGACGCCACGCTCAGCGGCCTGGTGCTGTCGGCCGGCACGCTGTCGCCGGCCTTCGCGTCGGGCACGCTGCGCTACGCCGCGTCGGTGGCCAACAGCGTCGCCAGCGTGACGCTGGTGGCCACCAGCAGCTCGGCGGCGGCCACGCTCAGCCTCAACGGCAGCGTGCTGGTCAACGGCAGCAGCTCGGCGGCCCAGGCGCTGGCCGTTGGCGACAACACGCTCACCTTGGTGGTGACCGCCGAGGACGGCAGCACCACCGCCACCTACCAGGTGGTGGTCACGCGCGCCGCGGCGACGCTGTCCAGCGACGCCAGCTTGAGTGCGCTGGTGCTGTCGGCCGGCAGCCTGTCGCCGGCCTTCACGGCGGCCACGCTGAGCTACAGCGCGGCGCTGGCCAATACGGTGACCGCGATCACCGTGACCGCCACCACCGCCCATGCAGGCGCCAGCGTCAAGGTCAATGGCACCGCGGTGAGCAGTGGCCAGGCCTCGGCCTCGATCACGCTGCCGGTGGGCACCACGACGCTGAGCATCGTCGTCACCGCGCAGGACGGCGTGACGACGCGCAGCTACACCGTGCAGGCGGTGCGCGCCGCTGTCGGCAGCTGCACGCTGACGCCCACGGAAACCGAGGGGCCGTACCCGCTGCTGGCGATCCTGAGCAACAGCGCGATGGTGCGCAGCGACATCCGCGAGAGCAAGACCGGCGTGCCGCTGACGCTGACGCTGAAGATCCAGGACCTGAGCGCCGGCTGCACGCCGGTGAGCAATGCGGCGGTGTACATCTGGCACTGCGACAAGGACGGCCTGTACTCGGGCTACAACGTGCAGAACAACAGCGGCCAGCAGGGCCTGACCTACCTGCGCGGCATCCAGGTCACCAACGGCAACGGCGAGGTGACGTTCACGACCATTTACCCCGGCTGGTACGCCGGGCGCATCACGCACATCCACTTCCAGATCTACCTGAACGACAACCTGGCGGTGACGGCCACCGCCACCTCGCAGCTGGCTTTCCCGCAGGCGGTGACGCAGGCGGTGTACGCGAGCAGCCTCTACACCAAGGGCCAGAACACCTCGGTCACCAGCTTCTCGGCCGACAACGTGTTCAGCGACGGCACCACCTACCAGATGGCCAGCATCAGCGGCGACACCAGCAGCGGCTATGCCGCGAGCCTGACGGTGACGATCGCCTGAGCCGGGCGCACCAAGGATCAAGACGCGCCCGCGGGCGCTGCGCTGGCTGGCGGGACTTCTTCCTGCACCGCCGGAGCGATGCCCGCTCGGTGATCCACTGCGCGATGCCGGTCGATCGCTAACGCCTGAAAATAGCGGCCAGTGCGCCGTTCACAGCGGCATCGGCATCGTCTCGGCGCTGGCGCGCGCCGGCAGCCGGATCGTGAAGCAGGCGCCGCCGCCATCGGCGTTGCCGGCATCGATGCTGCCGCCGTGCGCGGCGACGATCTTGCGGCAGATCGCCAGGCCCAGGCCGGTGCCGCCGGCGCCGTCGTTGGTACGGCTGGATTGCACGAACGCTTCGAAGATCACTTCCAGCTCGGCCGGCGGCACGCCCGGGCCGTGGTCGCGCACCGTGAGCGCGATCAGGCCGTCTTCGACACCGGCCGTCAGTTCGATCGGCGCGCCTTTCGGCGAGAACTTGATCGCATTGGCCAGCACGTTGCGAACCACCTGCTCGATGCGCAGCGGGTCCACCTTGGCCGTCAACGGCAGATCGCCCAGTGCCATGCGCAGGTCGAGCCGGTGGCGCTCCAGCAGCGGCTGCAGCTCGCGGGCCACGCCGCGCACGATGCGGCGCAGGTCGACGCGCTCGACATGGAAAGTGCCCACCGTGCTGTCGATCTTGGCCACATCGAGCAGGTCGTTCACCAGCGCCAGCATGCGGTGGCCGGCGCCGTGGATGTCGCAGAACATGCTGCCCAGGCGTTCCTGCTCGCGCGCCCGCACGATGCCGAGCTCCGAGAAGCCGATGATCGACTGCAGCGGCGTGCGCAGTTCGTGGCTGATGTTGGCGATGAACTCCGACTTCGCGCGCGAGGCCTCTTCGGCGTTGTCGCGCGCGACGGTCAGTTCGACGTTGAGCTGCTGCAGCCGCTGATCGGCACGCCAGCGGTCGGTGACATCGGCGGCGCTGCCGGCAAAGCCGATCACGCCGCTGTCGTCGCGCAGCGGCATCACGGCGACATCGAACCAGCGCGGTTCGCCGCCCGGCAGCACGATGCCCACGGCCGAGGCGCTGCGGGCCTGGTCGACCGAGCGCCGACCGGGGCGGAACAAGGCGTCGATGCGCGCGGCATCGTCCGGCAGCACCGTGTCGCGCAGGCGTTGGCCGATCGCCTGCTCCGGCGGCTGGCCACTCCAGGTCGACCAGCGGCGGTTCACAAACGTGAGGCGGCCCTCGGCGTCGGTGCGGAACAGCAGGTTCTGCACGCTGCGCACCAGCACGCTGAGTTCGCGCTCGCTGTGCGCCACGCGCGCCTGCGCCTCGTCGAGCAGCGCCCGCGCCCGCGCCCGTGCCCGCAGGCTCCGCCAGGCCACCCAGGTGGCCGCCAGCACCAGCGCGATGCCCAGCACGCCGAAGGTCAGCGGCCAGCGCATGGTCTGCCACCAGCGGGCCTGCGCGGCATCGGTCGGGTACTCCACCACGGCCACCAACGGCAGGCTGCGCGAAGCGCGGAAGGCCAGGATCTGGGGCGTGCCGGTGCTGCCGAGGCCCAGCAGCGCGCCGTGCTCTCGGTGTGCCAGCTGGTCGTGGGGCACGGCGTGCCAGCGCAGGTCGTCGCCGGGGGCCTGCGTCACCAGCCGCGAGGCCGCGAGCAGCCGGCCGTCGTAGCCCAGCAGCAGTGCGCGCGCCCCCTCGGCCTCACCCTGCAATGCGCCTTCCTGGTAGTTGCCGAAGGCGTCAGGGTTCACCACGCCCAGCAACAGCAGCGGCCGGCCGCCGGTGAGCTGGAAGCCCCGCAGCAGCGGCACGAAGGCCAGGCCACGGGGCCCGGCGCCGCCACGCGCCAGCGCGGCCAGCCCGCGGCCGGGCTGCGGCGGGCCGATGCGCTGTGTGCCAGGCGGGGGCAGCGGGCCCAGTGCCGCCAGCGGCAGCTGCAGCCCGGCTTCCGCCGCCACGCTGCTGGCCAGCACGCGGCCGTCCAGGTCCAGCAGCGCCACGCTGCGCAGCAAGGGCAGGCCAGTCATGGCCTGGCTCAGCAGCGGTGCGAGCTCGCGGCCGTTCAAGGGCTCGCGGGCCGTGGCCAGCAGGCCGGCCAGCGCGCCCAGCGCGGTGCCACTGCTTTCGAAGCCGCGGGTGGCCTGGTCTTCGAGCTGGCGCGCCAGCAGCTCGCCGCGCGCCATCTCGAAGGCCAGGGCATTGCGCTGTTCGTTCCAACCCAGCAGCAGCACCACCAGCAGCAGCACGCCGGCCAGCGAGCCGCCAACGGTCCAGGCCAGGCGCGTGGCGCGCGCTTCGGCGGCGGCGATGTGGTCTGCCATGGCGATGGGCCGTGTCTTTGGGGGGTTATCGAACGACGATCGGCGCCAGCCCGTGGCGGCGCGCCGCCGCCTGCAGGCGGCCGTCGCGCTTGATGCGGCCGACGAAGTCGTCGATCGCGGCCGTCCAGGCCTCGTCGCCCGGCGCGCTCGCGTAGGCGTAGGGCAGCACGTGGAAGGGCGCGGGCGGCGAGACCAGCGCGGCCCAGTCGGCGTTGTCCAGCAGCCTGCGGCTGTAGGGGTAGTCGGTCATGAACACGTCGACGCGACCGGCCTCGAGTTCACGCTCGCGGGTCTCCGGCGGGCGAATGGCGACCAGGCGCGCCTGCTTCAGGGTCGCCGCCATCACCGGCTCCATGAAGGTGCCGGCCTGCACGGCCACCACCACGCCGGGCTGGTCGATGTCCTGCCACTGGCGCACCAGCTTGTTGCTGCGGGTGGTGATCGCGTAGATATCGCTCTGCAGGTAGGGCTGGCTGAACTTGAGCCGCTCCATGCGCTGCGGCAGCATGCCGATGGCGAACATGCCGACGTCGCAGCGCTCGCCGCGCAGGTCGTCCACCAGTTGCGGGAACGAGGTCTCGACGTACTGCAGCTTCAGCTTCAGGTCGGCGGCGAGTTCGGCCGACAGGTCGATGTCGATACCCTGCAGCTGGCTGGTGCGCGGGTTGCGCCAGGTGACGCCGTAGTACTCCGGCCAGATGCACACGCGCAGCGTGCCGCTGGCCTTCAAGCGGTCCAGCACGGGGCCGGCCACGGCCAGGGCAGGCGTCAGCAGCAGGCTGGCCCACAGAGCCATGGCCGCTACGATCAGACGATAGGGCACCGGGCACATCGGGCTCACTCCATCAGGTCGGCAAAGCTGGGCCGCTGGGCATTGACGCGCTCGCGCAGCGCGATCATCGTGTCGGCCTCGGCCAGGAAGGCATCGACCACGCGCGGGTCGAAGGCGCGGCCGCGCTCGGCGCGCAGCATTTCCAGCGCCACCGGGTCGGGGAAGGCCTTGCGGTAGACCCGATCCATCGTCAGCGCGTCGAAGAAATCGACCACCGCGACGATGCGGCCCGACAGCGGGATGGCCTCGCCGCTCAGGCCCGCGGGGTAGCCGCTGCCGTCCCAGCGCTCGTGGTGCGTCATCGACACCTCGGCGGCCAGCTGGAACAGCGGGATGCGCGAGCGGCCGAGGATCTCGGCGCCGATGGCCGGGTGGCCCTTCATCACCAGCCGCTCCTCGGGGCTCAGCGCGCCGGGCTTCTTCAACACGCTGTCGGGGATGCCGATCTTGCCGATGTCGTGCATCGGCGCGGCCTGGCGCAGCAGCCGGGCCCAGGCCGGGCGCTCGCCCAGCTTCAGCGCCAGCGCCTGCGCGAAATAGGCGATGCGCACGATGTGCACGCCGGTGTCGTCGTCCTTGAAGTCGGCCGCGATCGACAGGCGCAGCAGCGCCTCGTGGTGCGCGCGGGCCACTTCCTGCAGCGCGTCGTTGCGCTCCTGGTACATGCGGCGCAGGTCGGTGACCAGCTGCTCCATCTGCGCCGCGGCCGATTGGGCGAAGCACAGCGCGTCGGTGGGGTCGTCGGCCGGCGCGGGCTCGGCGATCAGCATGGCGTCCGAGAGCTTCATCGCACGGCCTCGCCGGCGCCGGTGTGGCGCTGGATGGTCTCCAGCAGCGCCAGCGGGCTGAAGGGCTTGAGCAGGTAGGCGTCGGCCCCGGCAGACATGCCGGCCTCGATGTCGCGGCTCTGGCCACGGGCGCTGAGCAGGATGATGCGGGTGTGGGCCAGCGCAGGGTTGGCGCGCAGGCGGCGGCAGGCTTCGAGCCCGTCGTAGGCGCCCGGCATCATCACGTCCAGCAGCACCACATCGGGCCGCAGGTCTTGTGCCGCTGCCACGGCATCGGGCGCGTTGCCGACTTCCTGGATCAGGTGGTCCTCGAACTCCAGCGTCATGCGGATCAGCTTGCGGATGTCGGCATGGTCTTCGACGATCAGCGTGGTCAGGGGCATGGGCAACCTCGTGCGGCGATGCGGGGTTTCAGGGCAGGCGGAAGTGCGCGACTTCGGCCGAGAGGCCGTCGGCCTGCTCGCGCATCGCGGCCGCCGCGGCGGCGGTCTGCTCCACCAGCGCGGCGTTCTGCTGCGTGGTGCGGTCGAGTTCCTGGATCGCCTGGCCGAGCTGGGCGATGCCGGCACTCTGCTCGCGTGCGCCGGTGGCCACCTCGCCGAGCAGTTCGTCGACGCGGCGCGATGAGCCGACGATGTCGGCCATCGTCTCGCCGGCCCGGCGCACGATGCCGGTGCCGGCTTCCACCTGCTCGACGCTGCCGACGATCAGCGTCTTGATCTCCTTGGCGGCCGAGGCGCTGCGCTGCGCGAGGCTGCGTACTTCGGACGCTACGACCGCGAAGCCGCGACCCTGCTCGCCGGCGCGCGCGGCTTCCACCGCGGCATTGAGCGCGAGGATGTTGGTCTGGAACGCGATGCCGTCGATCGTGCCGATGATCTCGGCAATGCGCGACGACGAGCCGCGGATCGCCTCCATCGTGCTGACCACCTGGCCCATCACGCGGCCGCCGTTGTCGGCCACTTCGGCGTTGTGGCGCGCCACTTCCGCGGCCTGGGCGGTGAGCTCGGCGCCGCTCCTCACGGTGGCCGAGATCTGCTCCATCGAAGCGGCCGATTGCTCGAGGCTGGCCGCGGCGGCCTCGGTGCGCGCGGAGAGGTCCATCGCGCCATGGGCGATCTCGCCGGCCGAGCCGAGGATGCCGTCGCTCGAGCCGCGCACGCGGCCGACCACCGAGCGCAGCGAATCCTGCATGCTGCGCAGGTCGAGCATCAGCTCGGCCGCTTCGTCGCGGCCCCAGGGCGCGGGTGAGGTGGTCAGGTCGCCGGCGGTCATGGCCCGCAGGTGGCGGCGCGTTTCCTTCAAGCCGCCGTCGATCACGCGGTAGAAGCACAGGAACAGGTAGGACACCAGCAGCACCGTGCCCAGTACGACGCCGGCGATCTCCAGGGCCTCGCGTTGCTCGGCCTGCTTCAGGTCGCCGATGTAGACGCCCGAGCCGACGATCCAGCCCCAGGGCTCGAAGCCCTGCACGTAGGAGACCTTGTCCACCGGCTTGTCGGCGCCGGGCTTGGGCCACTGGTAGTGGACGAAGCCCTTGCCGCTCTTGCGCACCGTCTCGACCATGGCCTGGAACAGCGCGAAGCCGTTCGGGTCCTTCATCGCCCCGATGTCCTGGCCGTTCAGCTCGGGCTTCATCGGGTGCATCAGCATGCGCGGCTGCAGGTCGTTGACCCAGAAGTATTCGCTGCCGTCGTAGCGCAGCTGGCTGATGGCCTGCAGTGCCTGGCGCTGCGCCTGCTCGCGGGGCATGCGGCCGGCGGCTTCCTCGCCCTGGGCCCAGGCGATCAGGCTGTGGGCCACCTCGACATGCTGGCGTGTGGCCTCCATGCGCGCGGCCAGCGCGTCGTCGTAGCCCGACTGCAGCATCCAGCCCAGCAACGCCAGCACCGGCAGCAGGAAGGCCAGCGAGATGATCATCGCCTTGGCGCTGAAGCGCAGCTGGCGGAACAGCCGCACGCCGGGCGCCCACAGGCCGTGGTGGGCGAAGAAGCCGGCCGGGCCGGCGTCGGCAGAAGTGGCGGCAGCACCGGCCGCCGGTGCGGTCCAGCCGGTCGTGAGCGTTGACATGATGGGCGGTTTCCTGGTCGTTCGATGCGCCCTGGCGGGCGCCCGTGCCGGCGGCCTGCGCCGCGCGTGATCGGGCTATCGACCGGAATCCGTCAATCTTTAATAGAAGTGATAATTAGGGTGAAATTGTTGGCATCAAATCGCCATCCGCCGCGCGGGCGGCGGCGACGACCGGCTCAGCCGCTGCCCGCCGTGCCACCGGCCGAGAGCACCCGCTGCAGGGTCATGCGCATGCGGTTGGCATCGATCGGCTTGGTCAGGAAGTCGTTCATGCCGATCTCGGCCGCGCGCTCGCGCTCGGAGGTCAGCGCCGCGGCGGTCAACGCGATGATCGGCAGCTCCAGCAGCGAGTAGTGCTGGCGCAGCAGCCGCGTCGCTTCGTAGCCGCTCATGCCGGGCATCTGCACGTCCATCAGCACCACGTCGAAGGGGCGGCCGGCTTCGGTGGCGGCGGCCACCGCGTCCAGGGCCTGCGGGCCGTCGCCGGCCTGCGCGACCACCGCGCCCCACTGCTCGAGCAGCGCCACGCCGATCATCATGTTGACGGCGTTGTCCTCCACCAGCAGCACGTGCGCGCCGCGCAGCGGGTCGCTGTCCAGCGCGCCGTGGCCGGAGACCGTCGCGATGTTCTGCTCGGGCGGCAGCGGCAGCTCGGCATGGAAGCAGCTGCCCTCGCCGGGCCGGCTGCTGACGCCGACCTCGCCGCCCATCAGCTCGGCCAGCTCGCGGCAGATCGACAGGCCGAGGCCGGTGCCGCCGAAGCGCCGGGTGATCGACTCGTCGGCCTGCGTGAAGGGCTTGAACAGCCGCGCCTGGGTGGCTTCGTCGATGCCCAGGCCGGTGTCGTGCACCTCGAAGCGGATGCGATCGCCGGCAGCCGGCTTGACCAGCAGAGTCAGCCCGCCGCGCGGCGTGAACTTCAGCGCGTTGTGCAGGAAGTTGGCGAGGATCTGGCGCACCCGCAGCGCATCGCCGCGCACCGCCTGCGGCACGCGCGGATCGATGCTGACGACGAACTGCAGCCCGTGGCTGTCGGCCAGCGCGCTGTAGGCCTGCTGCAGCGAGTGCAGCAGTTCCAGCAGGTCGAAGGGCGCGGCCTCGACCTCCAGCTTGCCGGCCTCGATCTTCGACAGGTCGAGGATGTCCGAGATGATGGCCGACAGCGTCTCGGCGCCGGCGCCGATCTGCTCGAGGTAGTGATCCAGCCGCGCCGGATCGACGTTAGGCTGGCGCGCCAGCCGGGCCAGGCCGACCAGCCCGTTCAACGGCGTGCGGATCTCGTGGCTGGTGTTGGCCAGGAAGGCGCTCTTCGCGCGGTTGGCGGCCTCGGCCTCGTCGCGCGCGCGGGCCAGCGCGGCCTCGGCCTGGCGCTGCGCGGTCACGTCCTCGGCGATCCAGATCGTGCCGCTTTCGTTCGGGTGGTCGGGGTCGATCGCCTTGGCCCGCATGCGCACGACGAAGGTGCTGCCGTCGCGCCGGGCGGCGATGCGTTCGAACTCCACCTGCTCGCCGCGGCGCAGCGGCCGGCTGACCTCGGCGCCGAGGCTGTCGTAGTCGGCGTCGCTGGGCCACACCACGCGGCCGGGCTGGCCGACGATGGCGCCGGGTGGCCAGCCGTACATCTGCTCGAAGTGCGGGTTCACCATCACGAAGCAGCGTTCGCGCGTGAAGGCGATGCCGATCGAGGCGTTGTCGAGGATGGCCTCGCGCTCCAGGCGCTGGCGCGAGGCCTCGCTCAGGTCGCGCGCATTGATCACGACGAAGTCGCGCCCGTCGCGCTGGAAGCGGGTGGCCGAGACCAGCAGGCGCACGCTGCTGCCGTCGCGCCGGACGAAGTCGACGCCGGCGTCCTGCACGGAACCCTTCTCCAGCACCTGCTGCATCACGCGGCGGCGGGCGGTTTCGTCGGGCCAGATGCCGACCTCGATCGCGGTGCGGCCCTCGACCTCGGCGGCCGGGTAGCCGGTGACGCGGGTGAAGCTCGGGTTCACCATCTCGTAGCGGCCGGTCTGCAGGTCGGTCAGCGTGATGATGTCCGGGCTCATCGACACCACCTGCGACAGCAGCGCCTGCGAACGGCGCAGCGCCTGCTCGGCGGCCTGCTGTGCGGTGAGGTCGACGAAGATCGACAGCGTCGCGGCCTCGCCGTCGGTGTCGGCCCGCACCGCGGTCTCGCTCACCAGCAGCTGCTGCCCGCTGCGGGTGACCATCAGCGCCTGGACCGCGGGCAGCGCGTCGCCGGGCGCGAGCTGCGGGATCTGCTCCGCCCGCTGACGCGCGAAGTGAGCGGCCTCGGGAGAAGGGTACATGCCGGTCAGGTCGGCGCCGATCATCGCGGCCACCGCCTCGAAGCCGAACAGCGCCGCCGCTGCCGGGTTCGCGTCGAGCACCACGCCCAGCCGGTGCAGCACCAGCGGCGTCGGCGCGCGGCGGAACAGCTCCTCGTAGCGCTGCTCGGTGGCCATCAGCACCTCGCGCGCCTTGTGCTCGGCGGACACGTCGCGCACCACGCCCCAGTAGCCGATGAAGCGGCCTTCCTTGTCGTGCTGCGGCTCGCCGCTGGCGAGGAAGTGGCGCAGCGGCGCACCCGGCGAGGCCCAGGTCAGCACCAGGTCGCGGAAGGCGCTGCGCGATTCCATGTCGGCGCGCAGCGTGTCCAGTGCCTCGTCGTCGAAGCGCAGCTCGTCCAGGTCCCAGGGCGCCCGCCGCGGCAGCTGGGGTTGCGGCACGAACTGGCCGCGCTCGTCGCGCAGCGAGGCATGGCACAGCCGCAGCTGCTCGTCGGTTTCCCAGTAGGCCGCCGCGGCAATGCCGAGCAGCCCGCGGAAGCGCTGCTCGCGTTCGGTTGATTCGTGCACGTGGGCGGCCACCAGCTGCGCCACCAGCCTGCCGGCCGCGGCACCGATCACCACCGCGGCCAGCTGGGCCAGCGTGCGCGCGGGCAGCGGCACCAGGCTGGCGCCGCGCACGGCCGGGGCCAGCCCCGTCAGCTCGGAGGCGGCCAGCACCAGCACCACGCCGCTGGCCGCGGCAGCCACCATCAGGCCGTGCCGCGGTTCGGCCACGATGCAGCAGATGCAGGTGAGCAACGGGAAGAACACCAGCCCGGGGGCCTGCAGGCCCAGCCCGTTGCCGATGGCGCGCGAGCCCACCATCGCCAGCCCGCCGAGGGCCACCACCAGCAGCGCGCGCTGAGCCTGGTGCAGCCGCAGGCGCGTCGCGGCCAGGCTGCCGGCAGCCAGCACCAGGTACCCGACGGCCAGGCCATGGTTGACCGGGTTGCTGCGCGTGCCGGGGTCGATCAGCAGGTTGGCGATGGCGGCCAGGCCCGCGATCGCGCAGCCGATGAAGAAGGTGCGCAGCACCGCGAGCCGCAGGCTGTCCTGGGTCCGGGTCTGCGGCAGCGGGCTGGACACGGGGCGGGCTCCGGTGACTGCAGCCCGCCGGTCAGGCGGTGGTCTTGGCGGCGGCCAGCGCCTGTCGGGTGCTCTGGGCCACCGCGCGCGCCGCCTGCGCGAAGTCGGCGCCGGCCGAGGCGTAGAGCACCGCGCGCGACGAGTTGACGATGATCGGCGCCAGCGTGCGGCCTTGCGCATCGCCCCGCCAGCCGGCGCGCACGGTGGCCGCCGCATCGCCGCCTTGGGCGCCGACGCCGGGAATCAGCAGCGGCAAGGTGGGCGCCAGCGCGCGCACGCGCTCGATCTCGGCCGGGAAGGTGGCGCCCACCACCAGGCCCAGCTGGCCATTGCGGTTCCAGGGTCCGGCTGCCAGCCGCGCGATGCGCTCGTACAGCAGCTCGCCGCCTTCGAGCCGTTGCGCCTGCAGGTCGCTGCCGCCGGGATTGGAGGTGCGGCACAGCAGGATCAGGCCCTTGCCCTCGTGGCGCAGGTAGGGCTCGATCGAATCGAAGCCCATGAACGGGGAGAGCGTTACTGCATCGGCCTGGTAGCGCTCGAAGGCCTCGCGGGCGTACTGCTCGGCGGTGGCGCCGATGTCGCCGCGCTTGGCGTCCAGGATCACCGGCACTTCGGGCGCCACGCGGCGGATGTGCGCCATCAGCCGCTCCAGCTGGTCCTCGGCGCGCTGCGCCGCGAAGTAGGCGATCTGCGGCTTGAAGGCCAGCACCAGGTCCTTGGTGGCGTCGACGATGGCGGCACAGAAATCGAAGATGCGGCCAGCATCACCCTGCCAGGCGCCGGGAAAGCGTGCCGGCTCGGGATCGAGCCCGACACAGAGCAGGGAATCGTTGCGGTGTTCGGCGGCGGCGAGGCGGGCGGCAAAGGAGGTGGACGGCATCGGAGGGTGGCAGGCGGCAGGTCGCCGATTCTCCCGCGTCCGGGCGGCGGGTGTGCCGGCCCACAATCGGGGGCCCCCGGCTGCCTCGACGCCCATGCAGATCCTCCACACCGATCGCCTGCGCCTGCGCTGGTTCCGCGAATCCGACGCCGGCTTCGTGCGCCGCCTGCTGAACGAGCCCTCGTGGATCGCCAACATCGGCGACCGCCAGATCCACAGCGACGAAGACGCGCTGGACTACATCCGCACCCGCCTGCTGGCCAACTACTGGCGCCAGGGCTTCGGCTTCTGGGCGGTGGAGCGGCGCGACGACGGCGCGCTGATCGGCATGTGCGGGCTCACGCAGCGCGACAGCCTGCCCGAGCCCGACATCGGCTACGCGCTGCTGCCGGTCGCCTGGGGCCGCGGCTATGCGCGCGAGGCGGCGGCCGCCTGCCTGCGCTACGCGCGCGAGGTGCTGGGCCTGCGAAAGCTGCTGGCCATCACCGCGCCGCACAACCTGGCGTCGCAGCGTGTGCTGCTCGACATCGGCCTGGTGCCGGGCGACCCGCCGCGCGTGCACGGCGACGAGGGCGAGAGCTGCCAGTTCGTCTGGCGCGAGCAGGCCCCCGAGGCAGACACCCCGGCGGCGCAGATCGACGCCTTGATCGGGCGCTTCTTTGCGGCCTTCGGCAACCGCGGCGGCGCGCTGCCGACGCTGCCCGCGCTGCCGCACTGGTGCCTGCCCGAGGCGCGCATCCAGCGCTGCGACGCCACCGGTGTGGCAACGCTCGACCTGCACGGCTTCATTGCGCCGCGTGCCGAGCTGTTGGCCAGCGGCCGGCTGCGCGAGTTCGAGGAACACGAGACGGCGCAGCGCACCGACATCGACGGCGGCATCGCGCAGCGCTGGTCGCACTACCGCAAGTGCGGCGTGCTCGACGGCCTGGCCTTCGCGGCCGAAGGGCGCAAGGCCTTCCAGCTGGTGCGCACGCCCCAGGGCTGGAAGATCGCGGCGCTGGCCTGGCAGGACGTGGACTGATGGTCGTCAAAGTGAGCGGCCGTCTGCCGCGCGGTGCAAGCCGGCCCACGGATCTGCGTCGAGCACGCCCGACAAGCGTGTCGTGAAGCCCCGGCCATCAATCAGGTGACCCCGCAGGACGCCACGTTGGCGGAGCAGCGCAGCGCTGCCTCGCAAAGTCTGCCGCAGCAGGCGTGCAGGCGGGTCGCCGCGGTCGGCGTTTGCCGTTGACAGGCCGCCCCCGCCGACGCAGCATCGGCGCTCAGCCCCGCTCTGGTCCGCCGCGACACTCCTTCGATGCCCTTGCAGCGCAGTGCCCTGACCGGATTCGCCGGCATGCCGGCGGCCATGCGGCAGGCGGTTCCGCGCGAGCTGGGGGTGGGCCTGGCCTTCACGCTGGTCATCGGCCTGCTGGTGCTGCTGGCCGTGATGTTCATCGACCTGATGTCGGCGGCTCGCGCCTACATCGGCGGCGAGAGCCTGTGGACCAAGGGCCAGAAGGAAGCGGTGCAGCAGTTGCTGGTCTATGCCGACACGCGCGATCCAGCGGCCTGGCAGGGCTTCCAGCGTGCGATCGCCGTGCCGCTGGCCGATCGCCGGGCCCGCGAGGCGATGGACCGGCCGTGGCTGGACATCGTGTCGGTACGCGAAGGCCTGGTGGCCGGCGGCAACCATCCGGACGACGTGGCGGGCATGGTGCGGCTGTACCGCTGGTTCGGCTGGCTGCCGTTCATGGCCCGCGTCATCGCGATCTGGGCCGAGGCCGACCGGCGCATCGACGATCTGAGCGCGCTGGCGCTGCAGGTGCAGGCGGCACCACCGGGCGCCGGCACCCCGGCCAGTGCGGCGCTGCAGGCACGGCTGCGTGCGCTCGACCTCGAGTTCACCGCACTCGAGACTCGGTTTTCGCAGAGCCTGGCCGAGGCCGCCCGCACCGCGCAGCTGGTGTTCACCTTCGGCCTGCTGCTGCTGGCGGCCCTGCTCGGCGGCATGGCGCTGGCGTTCACGCGGCGGCAGGCCGGCCGCAGCGCGCGCCACCTGGCGGCGCTGAACGAGAGCGAGACGCGCCTGCGATCGCTGTGGGAAACCACGCGCGACAGCGTGCTGATCGTCGACGCCGGCGGTCGCATCCGCTTCTGCAATCCGGCGGTCGAGGCCACGTTCGGCTGGCGGCCCGACGAGCTGACCGGCCGGCCACTGGAGGTGATCCAGCCGGCCGCGCTGCGCGAAGGGCATGCCGCTGGCATGGCGCGCTATCTGGCCACCGGGGTGCGCCGCCTGGACTGGAACGGCGTCGAGATCACCGCGATGCACCGCAGCGGGCGCGAGTTCCCGATCGAGGTGGCCTTCTCGGAAATGCAGCTGCAGGGCCAGCGCTGCTTCGTCGGCTTCCTGCGCGACATCAGCCGCCGCAAGCAGGCCGAGGAGGCGCTGCGCGCGGCCAACGAGCAGCTCGAGCAGCGGGTGGCCGAACGCACGGCCGAGCTGCAGCAGGCCAACGAACGCCTGCGCGAGCTGGACCGACTGAAGAGCGAGTTCCTCGCGACGATGAGCCATGAGCTGCGCACGCCGCTGAACGCCATCCTCGGCTTCAGCAACCTGCTGCGCGAGGGCCGCAGCGGCCCGCTCAACGCCGAGCAGCTGCGCCAGCTCGGCTTCGTGCACGGGGCCGGCGAGCACCTGCTGGCGCTGATCAACGACCTGCTCGACCTCTCGCGCATCGAGTCGGGTCGCATGGAGCTGCAGCGCGAGGACTTCGACCTGTCCGAGGTGCTGGCCGACGTGCGCCAGACCTTGTTGCCCCAGGTGCAGGCCAAGGGCCTGCTGCTGCGCGACGATTCGGTGCCGGGGCCGTTGCCGATGGTGGGCGACCGGCGCAAGGTCTACCAGGTGCTGCTGAACCTGGCGCACAACGCGGTGAAGTTCACCGAGCGCGGCGAGGTGCGTTTGCAGGCCCAGGCGCTGGGCGACCAGATGCGCATCACCGTGACCGACACCGGCGTGGGCATCCCGTCCGATCAGCTCAGCCTGCTGTTCGAGGCCTTCCGCCAGCTCGACAGCCGGCTCAACCGGTCCCACGAAGGCACCGGCCTCGGCCTGTATTTCAGCCGTCGCCTGGTGGGGCTGATGGACGGCACGATCAGCGTCGAGAGCCTGGCGGGGCAGGGCTCGGTGTTCACCGTCACCTTGCCACGGATGCAGACGCAGCCGGCGCCGGCTGCGTCGCTGTCGCTGACCAGCTGACGCTCCCGCCGTCGAGCGGGAGCGCCAGCAACGGCGTGCGGATCAGCGCGCCATCGGGCGTTTCGAGGCCGACACGCAGTTGCGCGGGATCGGTCAGGGGCGTCATCGCATCCGGCACGAAGGGCAACACGCCGGCGCGCGGCAATGCCAGCCGGCCGACGCGGCGGATGTCGAACACCGGCCGACCCTCGCTGCCTTCGATGTGCCAGCGGAAGAGGCGGTACCGGCCCTGGCGCTCGATCGCCAGCTGCACCTGCAGCGGCCGCCCGGCGCCCGCCTGCAACCGGCGCTGGTGGTCCTGCACCCGACGTTCATAGTCCTCGCCCAGCGGCCGCAGGCAACGGCAGTCGTCGCGCCAGGCCATGACCGTGCGGCCCTGCGCCGGGCCGAGGGCCATCAGGGCCTCGATGTCGGGCAGCACCTCGGCCGAGGGCTGGCCATTGACGCGGGCGGCGGCCTGACGCATCAGCTCGCGGTAACCGACCTGCACGAACGCATGCGGCAGCAGGAACTGGCCGGCACCGGGCCGCGCCAGGAAGGCGTTCTCGGCCGCACTCGGTGGGTGGGTCGCGCGCAGGCGCTCGACCACCTGCTGCTGGCCCAGCACCTGCAGCACCACCAGCGGCAACAGCAGCCAGGCCATTGCCGGCCGCTGCCGGGCCCGCAGCACGACCAGGACCGCCAGGGTCCAGCCGAGCGCCAGCCCGAGCCGCTCGACACCATACGGAAAGTCCGTCAGCAGCAGCATCGGCAGCACCGGCACCAGCAGCATCGCGGCAGCGCCGAGGGTCAGGCCGGGAGGCAGGCGACGGCGCCATGGCACCAGCAGCAGGAGGGCGATCGTCAGCAGTGCCAGCAGGCCGGTCCAGCCCGGGCCGACCACCAGCCGGCGCAGACCCGCCAGCACCCACGGCAGCGCGGCCCAGCCATGCTGCAGGCCCGGGCCGCCAACGGCCGCAGCCACCGCATAGCCGCCGATGCCGCCCAGCACCCACAGCCGCAGCAGCGTGTAGCCCAGCGCCACCATCAGCACGGGTGCGAGCCGGCGCAAGCGCAGGCGCCAGGGGGCGGCGGGCCACAGCGCCAGCACCAGGGGCAGCGGGACGTACAACTCCTTGCACAGGCACGCCAGTGCGTACAGCGTGGCAGAGGCCATCGCCCAGGGCAGGCTGTCCTGCCGCAGCGCGCGTCGCCAGGCGGCGATGGCCAGCAGCGTGAACAGCAGGCCATACGCGTAATGCACCGTCATCAGGGTCTGGGCGATCGCCGCGGTGCCCGGCATTGCGAGGAAGAGCACTGCCGCGGTCAACGCGAGCGGGCCGCCGACGGTGGCGCGCAGCAGCCGCCAGGTGACGAAGGCGCTGCCCCAGAGCACCAGCAGCAGCAAGCCGTAATGGCCACGCGGCTGCAGCCCGAACAGCGCCAGCCCGATCTCGTAGCCGAAGGTGCCCCAGGGCGTGATGAAGGCATGCGACTGGTATCGCATCACCTCGAGCTGGGTGAAGTACTGCCACGGCGAGAAGCGCGTGACGAAGGCGAGCACGCCCGGATCGTCGAACTGCCAGCCGTTGTCCAGCGCGCGGCCGTGCAGCGCCAGGCAGGCCAGCGCCAGCAGCAGCGCGGCAGCCAGCGGCTGCGAGGCCAGGCGCGCCGGCAGCAGGGGGCGGGCCGCTACGGCCGGCCCTGCCGGCGGGATCACGCGCGCCGCGCGAGCGCCGCCGCCAGCCCGGTGTAGCGGGCCGGCGTCATCGCCAGCAGCCGCGTCTTTTCGGCGTCAGGCAGGGCCAGCGCGGCGATGAAGCCCTGCATCAGCTCGCGCGTCATCGGCTGGCCGCGGGTGAACTTCTTCAGCTGCTCGTAGGGCTCGGGCAGGCCGTGGCGGCGCATCACGGTCTGGATCGCCTCGGCCATCACTTCCCAGGCCTCGTCGAGGTCGCTGGCCAGCGCCTGCAGGTTCACTTCCAGCTTGTCCAGGCCCTTGGCCAGCGAATCGAGGCCCAGCACCGCGTAGCCGATCGCCACGCCCATGTTGCGCAGCACGGTGCTGTCGGTCAGGTCGCGCTGCCAGCGGCTGACCGGCAGCTTCTGGCTCAGGTGCGCGAGCAGCGCATTGGCCAGGCCGAAGTTGCCCTCGGCGTTCTCGAAGTCGATCGGGTTGACCTTGTGCGGCATCGTCGACGAGCCGACCTCGCCTTCCTTCAGCCGCTGCTTGAAGTAGCCCAGCGAGATGTAGCCCCAGACGTCGCGCGACCAGTCGATCAGGATGGTGTCGCAGCGGGTGATCGCGTCGAACAGCTCGGCCATGTAGTCGTGTGGCTCGATCTGGATCGTGAACGGGTTGAACGACAGCCCCAGGCGCTGCTCGACGACCTTGCGGCTGAAGGCTTCCCAGTCGAAATCCGGGTAGGCCGCCAGGTGCGCGTTGTAGTTGCCCACCGCGCCGTTCATCTTGGCCAGCAGCGCGACGCCGGCGATCGCGTGGCGCGCCTTGCTCAGCCGCGCGACGACGTTGGCGACCTCCTTGCCCACCGTGGTGGGGCTGGCGGTCTGGCCGTGGGTGCGGCTGAGCATCGGCACCTCGGCCAGCGCCTGGGCCATCCGGCGCAGCCGCTCGATCACGCCGTCGATGGCCGGCAGCAGCACCTGCTCGCGCGCGCTCTTGAGCATCAGCGCGTGGCTGGTGTTGTTGATGTCCTCGCTGGTGCAGGCGAAGTGCACGAACTCGGCTGCGGCTTCCAGGTCGGCATGGCCCTTGAACTTCGACTTCAGCCAGTACTCCACCGCCTTGACGTCGTGGTTGGTGGTCTTCTCGATGTCCTTGATGGCCCGCGCATCGGTCTCGCTGAAGCGCAGCACCAGCGAACGCAGGTAGCCGCGCGAGGCCTCGGCCAGTGGCTTGAGTTCTTCGAAGCCGGCATCGGTGAGCGCGATGAACCACTCGACCTCGACCTGCACGCGGCGGTGCATCAGGCCGAATTCGGACAGCAGCGGGCGCAGCGCCGTCATGCGGCCGGCATAGCGGCCGTCCAGCGGCGACAGGGCGGAGAGGGTGGAGATCGACATGGCAGGCGGGCGTCGCGGCGCGATGGCTGCGAAGGGCAGCGCGCGCCGGCGGCGGGCAAAAGGCGGGAAAGTCCGCGATTTTAGGGTGGCAGAGCGCCTCCCTGGTTCGGTGACCTCAAGCAGGGTGCCGGCGGCGTGCGACTCCACACCATGCCGCCCCACGAACCCTAGGCAACAACTGGAGCAGCCACGCGCCGGGTCCGGTCGGAAAGCAACCGCGCATGGACCTTCGCACTCGCGCGCTCACACGTCTGCACACGCACATGCGCAGCGCCGCCGCTGCCGGCGTCAGCGCGGCGACAGCACCGCCATCGTCAGCCGCGACACGCAGGTCGGTTGTCCCGCGTCGTTGACCAGGTCGATCTGCCACACCTGCGTGCTGCGGCCGATGTGGAGGGCGCGTGCGGTGCCGGTCACCCAGCCTGAGGTGACGCTGCGCAGGTGGTTGGCATTGATGTCCAGCCCGACCACCTGGTGGCCCTCGGCGGCGGCCCAGGCGGCGCCGCAGGAGCCCAGCGTCTCGGCCAGCACCACCGAGATGCCGCCGTGCAGGATGCCGGCCGGCTGCTTGGTGCGCCCATCCACCGGCGCGCGCGCCACGAGGTGGTCGTCGCCGACCGCGAGGAACTCGATGCCCAGGTGCTCGACCGTGGTGCCGATGTGCAGGCGGGTGAGGATCTCGACCGAGAGCGGGCGTTTCCAGAGCAGCGGCATGGTGGGCAGGGGCGACGACGGGGATGGCGCCGATTCTGGCCGAGCCCCGCATGCGGGCCGCCTGGGGCCGGCCCAAACCCCTTCAGGCCGGCTGCGGCAGCTTGAACACCCCCACCAGGGCTTCCAGCCGGCCGGCCTGCTCGCGCAGCCCGGCGGCGGCCGCCGCCGACTGCTCCACCAGCGCGGCGTTCTGCTGCGTCAGCCGGTCGAGCTGGCGCACCGCGGCGTTGACGCGCTGCATCTCCTGGCTCTGCTCGGACACCGAGCTGGCCAGCCCCTGCATCACGCCGGAGACCGACTGCGCGGCCTGCACCACGCGGCCCATGGTGGCGCCGGCGGCCTGGGCCTGCGCCGCGCCCTGCTGCACCTGGCCACTGGCCTGCTGCACCAGC
The DNA here is from genome assembly GCA_964641795.1 of uncultured Bordetella sp. Taxonomy (GTDB): domain Bacteria; phylum Pseudomonadota; class Gammaproteobacteria; order Burkholderiales; family Burkholderiaceae_C; genus Pseudaquabacterium. The sequence goes on from CAZXLI010000003.1 coordinate 29,660, forward strand.
GCCTTGATCTGCGCGGCCGATTCGGCCACGCGCATCGACAGCCCGCGCACCTCCTGCGCCACCACCGCGAAGCCGCGGCCCTGGTCGCCCGCGCGCGCCGCCTCGACGCCGGCATTGAGCGCCAGGATGTTGGTGCGCCGTGCGATGCCGTCCACCACCTCGACGATCTCGGCGATGCGCCGCGACGACGCCTGGATCTCGGCCATCAGCGCGATCACCGCGTCCACGCTCTGCCCGCCCTGGTGCGTGGCTTGCGCGGCCTGCACCGCCAGCTCGCCGGCCGAGCGCGCGCTGCTGGCGCTGTCCACCAGCTGCGCATTGAGGTTGTCCATGCCGCTGGCCGCGGCTTCCAGCCCCGAGGCGGTGGTCTCGGTGCGGCTGGAGAGGTCGAGGTTGCCGGCGGCGATCTCGCTCGACGCGGTGGCGACGAAGCCGGCCGTCTCGCGGATGCCGCGCACGATGTCGCGCAGGCCTTGCTGCATCTCGGCCAGCGCGCGCATCAGCTCGGCGGTCTCGTCGCGGCCGCTGTCGGCGATGTCGACCGACAGCTCGCCGCGGGCGATGCGCGCGGCCACCTCGCGCGAGCGCACCAGCGGCAGCAGGATCGAGCGCATCGTCGCCCACAGCAGCGGCAGCAGCAGCAGCAGGGCCAGCGGCGCCAGCAGCGCCAGCGCGCGGCGGCTGGCGGCATTGCGCGCGGCGATGGCCTCGGTGAGCGCGGCGCCGCTGGCATCGAGCCGCTGGCCGGCCTGCGCCAGCAGCTGCTCGGCCTGCCGCACCTTGTCATGCGCGCCCTCGAGCGCGCGCTTGCCTTCGGCCACCGAGCGCAGCTGGCCCTGGGCCACCGCGTCGAACACCGGCTGCACCTGCAGCCGCCAGGCCGTCAGCAGCGCCAGCGCCGGGCCGATGGCCTGCGGCTCCTGCGCCGCCAGTTCGGACGGCAGCAGCGCCAGCGGCTCGCGCGCGCGGGCCAGCAGCAGCAGGCCGCGCTCGGCATGGCGCTTCGCGTCGTCGGGCATCGCGTAGTTGATGACGACATCGGTCTCGTCGAAGGCCAGCAGCTGGCCCAGCGCCTCGCGCGAGCGGTTCACTGCCACCACCAGCGGCAGGTGCTGCTGCGCGAAGCCGCTGAAATCCTCCTGTGCCCGCGCCATCGCGCGCCAGCCCATGCCGCCCAGCAGCAGCAGCGTCGCGGCACTCAGCACGATGGCGAGGTTCATCCGCATCCTGATCGACATCCTGCGCAACAGCTCCATACCGACCTCTCTCGATGATCACGCGCACGGCAGAAGGCCGCGTCTTTTGTGTGTCAGCTCCCCGACGTCCCGATTCCGCTCAACTCGCCGCGACCCGCCGCGATCCGCCTGCGGGCGGGTCAGGCCGCGGCCACCACGGACACGCCGTGCCCGGCCAGGGTCAGGCTCACCGGCGCGCCCGGCGCCAGTGGCGTGCGCACGTCGGGCGAGACGACGAAGATCTCGCCCAGCGTGGTGGCAAAGGTGTATTCCATGACGCTGCCCAGGTAGGTGCGCTTGATCAGCCGCGCGGCCAGCCCTTCGCGCGTGGCCGGGCCGATGTCCCAGGCCTCGGGCCGCACAGCGACCTTCACCCGGCCGGCGCGCACCGCGCGCGCGGCCTGCACCACCAGCGGCCCCAGCCGCGTCAGCCCCTGCTCGTCGCACTCGCCATCGAACAGCATCGCCTCGCCCATGAAGCCGGCGACGAACTCGCTGGACGGCGCCTCGTACAGCTCGTGCGGCGTGCCCTGTTGCGCGATGACGCCGCGGTCCATCACGATGATGTGGTCGCTGACCGCCAGCGCCTCGCTCTGGTCGTGCGTGACGTAGGCCACCGTCAGCGACAGCCGCTGCTGCAGCGCGCGGATCTCCTCGCGCATCGAGCGCCGCAGCCGCGCGTCCAGGTTCGACAGCGGCTCGTCGAACAGCAGCACCGCCGGCTCCAGCGCCAGCGCGCGTGCCAGCGCCACGCGCTGCTGCTGCCCGCCCGACAGTTCGCTGGGCATGCGCTGGTCCAGGCCGCTCAGCCCCACCGTCTCGAGCATCGCGCGGGCCTTCGCGGCGGCGGCGTCCTTGGGCTGGCCGGACATGCGCAGGCCGTAGCAGACGTTGTCCAGCACGCTCATGTGCGGGAACAGCGCGTAGCTCTGGAACACCAGGCTCACGTTGCGCTGCGCCGGCCCCAGCGTGGTGACGTCCTGCCCGTCGATGAAGATCTGCCCGCCGCTCGGGCTTTCCAGCCCGGCGATCATGCGCAGCGTGGTGGTCTTGCCGCAGCCCGAGGGGCCGAGGATGGTGGTCAGCGTGCCGCGCGGCACGCCGAAGCTGATGTGGTCGACCACCAGCGGCGCGCTGCTGGCGCTGCCGTAGCGCTTGCTGACCTGCCTGAATTCGATGCCGTACATCGCGGATGCGTCCTTGTGGGGGGTCTGGAAGGGGGTCAGTGTCGCGCGGTCACCCGGCGGCGGCCCAGCTGGCGGTCGCCGACGATCCACTGGATCGCCGCGGTGGCCAGCGCCATCAGCACGATCAACGCGGTGCTGTAGGCCAGCGCCACGCCGTAGTCGCCCTGGCCGACGCGGCCGATGATGAAGGTGGTGGCCAGCTCGGTTTCGGCCGTTACCAGGAAGATCACCGCCGAGACGGTGGTCATGCTGCGCACGAAGCCGTACACCAGCGAGGCGGTGACCGCCGGCTTCAGCAGCGGCAGCACCACCTGCCACAGCGTGCGCGCGGTGCTGGCGCGCAGCATCATCGAGGCCTCGTCGAGCGACTTGTCCAGCTGCTTGAAGGCCGCCGCGCCGGCGCGCACGCCCACCGGCAGGTTGCGGAACATGAAGCACAGCACGATGATCAGGCCGCTGCCGGTCAGCTCGAACGGCGGTACGTTGAAGGCCAGGATGTAGCTCACGCCCAGCACCGTGCCCGGGATCGCGAAGGCCATCAGCGCCGCGAACTCGAACAGCCCCTGGCCGCGGAACTGCGTGCGCGCCAGCAGCCAGGCGATCAACAGCCCAATGCCCGAAGTGAGCGGCGCCGCGGCGGCCGCCAGCTTCACCGTGTTCCACAGCGAGGGCCAGGCCGCGCCGGTGAAACTCAGGCCCTCGGGTCCGAAGCCGATGCCGAAGGCGGTGTGCAGGTGCGCCAGCGTGGGCGTGTAGTCGCGGCCCCAGGTCTGCACGAAGCCGCCGCTGAAGGCGAAGGCATAGACCACCGCGGTGAAGGCCAGCCAGGGCAGCGCCACCGCCATCGCCACGCGGCGCAGGCCGGTGGGCAGGCGCATCGGCACGCCGGCATCGCCCTTGCCCGACACGGTGGTGTAGCTGCGCTTGCCGACCACGCCGCGCTGCAGCGCGAACACGCCCAGCGCGAACAGCGTCAGCAGCCAGGCCAGCGTGGCGGCGCGGCCCTGGTCGAACTGCGCGCCGACGATGGCGAAGAAGATCTCGGTGGACAGCACCGAGAACTGGCCGCCGACGACGATCGGGTTGCCGAAGTCGGCGATGCTCTCGATGAAGCCTTCCAGGAAGGCATTCGCCAGGCCGGGGCGGATCAGCGGGAAGGTGACGTGCCAGAAGGTGCGGCTGGTGCTGGCGCGCAGCGTCTGCGAGGCCTCCTCCAGCGACGGGCTCACGCCCTGCACGACGCCGCGCATGATCATGAACGCGATCGGCGTGAACGCGAACAGCTGCGCCAGCCAGACGCCGAAGGCGCCGTAGAACCAGCGCCCCGGCGGCACGCCGAACCAGGCTTCGAGCGCCTGGTTCACCAGCCCTGCGCGGCCGAACAGCAGGATCAGGCCGAGGCCGACGACGAACGGCGGCGTGATGATCGGCAGCGGCGCCAGCACGCGCAGCACGCCGCGCAGCTTCGAATCGCTGCGGTCCTCGATCAGCGCCAGCAGCGTGCCCAGCACCGTGGTGCCGGCACCGGCCAGCGCGGCCATGAACAGCGTGTTCCAGGCCACGCCGCAACGCGTGCCGCCGGCCAGGCAGGACAGGCCCCAGATGCGTTCGCTGGCCAGCCGCGCGAAGGCCGCGCCGAAATCGAGCCGGCCCGCTTCGTTGACGAACGCGCTGCCCAGCGCGGTGAACACCGGGTAGGCGACGAACAGCAGCAGCAAGGCGCCGCTGAGCGTGACCGCGGCGGCGACGAACAGGTCGCCGCGGAAGGCACCGGAGCGGGCGATGCCGAAGGCGCCGAGCATCAGCAGCGCTGCCAGCACCGCGGTGGCGCCGAGCCCGAAGCCGGGCTGGCCCTGCGCCAGGCCCAGCGCGGCCGGCACCGCACCGCCGGCCGCGGCGATCGTGAATCCCTGCGTCAGCACCAGCAGCGCGCCACCGAAGCCGGCGGCCATCAGGCCCCAGCCCTGGCGGCGCGACGGTTGCCGCGTGGCGCACAGCAGCGCGCCGGCCAGCGCCAGTGCCGCGCCGCCGAGCCAGGGCCGGTGGTGCAGCAGCGTCTGCCACAGGCCGGAGGCGCTGTCGTGGCCGCCCACCAGTTCGGCCAGGCCGCGCAGGCCGGGCAGGCCGTCGGGCAGCGTGTGCCAGGGCAGCAGCGCGAAGGCCAGCAGGCCCAGCAGCGACCACAGCCGGATCGCGGCGTTCGAATGCATCGTCATGGCGCGCATCGGGTGCAGCGTTGTCATGCGGGCCATCAGTGCGGCAGCGAGTTGACTTCGCGCTCCCAGCGCTCGATCAGCCGCTTGCGTTCGGCCGACTTGCCGTACTTCGCGTAGTCGTAGCTGATGAACCTGATCTTGCGGAAGTCGGGGATGCGGCTGTCCAGCGGCGTGGCCTTGTTCGAGGGCAGCTGGAACTGCTTGGCCGCCGCGCCGAACTGCTGTGCCGCCGGCGTCAGCGCCCATTCGTAGAACTTCTTCGCGGCTTCGGGGTTGCGCGCGCCCTTGATGATCGACATCGAGCCGATCTCGGCGCCGGTGCCTTCGCAGGGCGTGCTGGTGGCCAGCGGGAAGCCCTGCATCTGCTCGCCCGGCGCGTCGTGCACGAAGCTGATCGACACCGCCGTCTCGCCGCGCGCGGCGGCCTTGATCGGCCCGGTGCCCGAGCGCGTGTACTGGCTGACGTTGCGGTGCAGCGCCTTCAGGTAGTCGAAGGCCTTGTCTTCGCCCATCAGCTGCACCAGCGTGGCCACCATCGTGTACGCGGTGCCCGAGCTGTTGGGGTTGGCCACCTGCACCTCGCCCTTGTAGGCCGGCTCGGCCAGGTCCTTCCAGCATTTGGGCGCGGCCAGCTTCTTCTTGGCCAGCAGTTCGGTGTTGAACGCGAAGCCCAGCGGCCCCGAGTACACGCCCACCGTGCGCCAGCCCGACTGCTGCGCCTGCTGCTGCGCCCACGGCTGCAGCTGCGGCAGCGAGGGCGACTTGTATTCGACCGTCAGGTCCAGCTCGGCGGCCTGCAGGTGCGGGTCGCCGGTGCCGCCGAACCAGACGTCGGTCTTCGGGTTCGCGCGCTCGGCGATCAGCTGGGCCAGCGCCTCGCCGCTGCCGCGCTTGACCATGTTGACCTTGATGCCGCTGCTCTTGGCGAAGGTGGTGGCGATCAGGCTGCACCATTCGTCCTGCACCGAGCAGATCAGGTTCAGGCTGCCGCCGTCCTGCGCGGCGGCGCCGCCGGCAGCGGCGGCCAGCACCAGGGTCAGCAGCAGGGGTCTTGTCGTCGTCATGAGGTTCTCCATCGGGCAAAGCGCCGCCTCGGCCGGCCGATCCAGCGGATCGCGGCCATCGTTTTCACAGGTTAGGGAATGCGCTGCCGGCGGCTCAGGGTCCCTGGCCCCAGGCCACTACCGCGTCGACGCCGATCACCTCGCCGTGCGCCGTGCGGTTGTAGAGCTCCGCGGTGGCGCCCATCGATTCGGCGATCTGCCGGCAGATCGACAGGCCCAGCCCCACGCCGCCCTGGCTGGCGGCAAAGGGGTGGAACAGGCGCGGGCGCAGCGCGTCGTCGATGCCCGGGCCCTCGTCCCAGACGATCAGCTCGAGCTGCTGCGCGCCCTGGCGCAGCACGATGCCCACGCGGCCGCCCGGCGGCGCGTGGTGGATCGCGTTGGCCAGCAGGTTGCGCACCAGCTCGCCGAGCATGGTGGCGTCGGCCGGTGCCCACAGCGTGGCCTCGTCGAGCGCGAAGTCGATGCGCTTGGCGGCGATCAGCGGCGAGAGCTCGAGCACCGCCTCCAGCGCCACCGCGCGCACGTCGATGGTCTTCAACTCGCCGCGGCGCTTGAGCTGCTCGAGCTTGGTCAGGCTCAGCAGCTGGTTCACCAGGCCGGTGGCGCGGTCCACGGTGTGCAGCATCTGCGGCAGCGCCTCGGCCGGCGCGGTGTCGCCGGCGATCGCCGCCTGCAGCTGCGTGCGCAGCACCGCCATCGGCGTGCGCAGCTGGTGCGAGGCATCGGCCAGGAAGCGGCGCTGCTCGTCGACCCAGTGGTGCTGCTGCGCATAGAACTGCTGCATGCGCTCGACCACCGGCTGCAGTTCGCTGGGGCCTTCATAACGCGCCAGAGGCTCGGCGGGACCATCGAGGGCCTGCTGAACGCGGGCCAGCCAGCGCGTCGCCAGCGCGACGCCGCCGACGATGACCGCTGCCAGCGCGGCGGCCGCGGCGTACAGCGGCGCCAGCCCGCTGGACCACAGCGCCGCGGCGCCGGGCAGGCGCTCGACCCAGGGTGCGGCGGTTTGCAGCAGCACCGGCTGCGCGCCACCGTCGCCCGGCCGCAGCCGCACCGCGGCGGCCACGCGCATCAGCCGGCCCTGCCGTTCGCCGATGTAGAACGCCGCCGCGCCGCCCGGTACCAGCGCGCTGCGCCAGGGGCAGGGGACGAGCGTGGCGTCGCCGACCAGCCAGTCACCGTTCATCGCACTGATCCGATAGCTGGGCACGCCGGGGTCCGGCAGGGCGGCGGGCAGCGGCGCGTCGGCCTGCTGCACGCGGGCCGCCAGCGCCCACAGCGCCGCGGCCAGCCGCTCGTCCTGCGCCTGCGCCAGCGCGTGCTGCTGCCAGCCGGCCAGCAGCGCGGTGGCCAGCAGCAGCACCCCCGCCAGCCCGCCCAGCAGCCACAGCAGCAGGAAGCGGCGCAGAGAACCTGCGAAGAGCCAGGCGCGCAGCCATCGCGTCACCTCGCGCCCCGCTGCGTGGCCGCCCTGCTGGCGTCGTCGCACAGCAGGTAGCCCACGCCGCGCAGCGTCAGGATCTCGACCTTGGTGCCGACCAGCTTCTTGCGCAGGCGGTGCACCAGCACCTCCACCGCATCGGCCTGCACCGGCTCGCCGCCGAACACGGTGGCCAGCAGCGCTTCCTTGGTGACGCCGCGGTCGACCGAGGACATCAGCGCCTTCAGCAGTTCGCGCTCGCGCGGCGACAGCTCCAGCGGGCTGGCATGGCAGTAGAACAGGCCGCTGCGCGCTTCATAGTGCAGCAGGCCGCAGCGCAGGTCGCCGTCGCGGCCGAGGCGGCGTGTCATCGCCTGCAGCCGGGCGACCAGTTCTTCCAGGTCGAAGGGCTTGGCCAGGTAGTCGTCGGCACCGGCCTGCAGCCCGGCCACGCGCTCGTTCACCGCGCCGCGGGCGGTGAGCACCAGCACCGGCGTGCGGTTGCCGTCGTCGCGCAGGCGGCGCAGCACCTCCAGGCCGTCGAGCTGCGGCAGCGTCAGGTCGAGCACGGCGACGTCGAAGCTGCGCTTGCGCAGCAGCATCAGCGCCTCGCGGCCGTCGGCGCAGCACAGCACCTCGTAGCCGCGCTGCACCAGGCTGCGGCTGAGTGCCCCGGACAGATCGAAATCGTCCTCGACCATCAGCAGTTTCATGTCAGCGCCGCCGGGCCGCCCCATAGGCGCTGACGCGCCCCTCGGGGCAGCGAACGAAGTGAGTCTGGGACTTCATGACGCCATCGTGGCACGCGGCGGCGCCTGCGGCCACGGGACAAGCACCACGGCGCGGTGAAAGCTGGCCGAAAGGCCGGCGGCTTTCAGTTCGCCTTCGCCAGGGCTGCGTGTCGATACCGGCTTGCGAAACGCCGTGTATCAACGATACCTTGGGGCACCGGTCTCAGCCGGACAAGGAGTCGTTGATGAAGCTGCAGGACCTGCCCGGCGCCGAGACGCGCCCCTGGGGCCACTACGAGGTGCTGGCCACCATGCCGGCGCTGAAGATCAAGCGCATCGTGGTGCAGGCCGGGCTGCGGCTATCGCTGCAGCGGCACCAACTGCGCCATGAGCACTGGTACGTGGTCGAAGGGCTCGGCGCGGCCGAGGTCGATGCGACGCAGGTGACGCTGGGGCCTGGCCAGGCGATTGACATCCCGGCGGGCGTCTGGCACCGGCTGAGCAATGCGGCCGACCGGCCTTTGGTGATCATCGAGATCCAGACCGGCAACCGGCTGTGCGAATCGGACATCGAGCGTGCCGACGACGACTTCGGCCGTCACCTGCCGGCGCTGCCGCAGCGGGTGCGCTGCGCATGAAGCGCCGCGCCTGCCTGGGCGCGCTGGCGGGCCTGGCCGCTGCCGCGCTGCCGGCCGCGGCCGGCGAGCCGGCGCTGGTGTTCGGGCTGATCACGCCACGCGACACCGAGCGCACGCTGACCGCCTGGCGGCCCTTCCTGCAGCGCCTGGCGCCGGCGATCGGCCGCGGCATCGAGCCGTGGACGGCGGCCACGCCACAGCAGCTGGTCGAGGCCTTTGTCGGCGGCCGCGTCGACCTGGCCTGGGTCGGCAATGCGCAGGCGCTGGACATCGTCGAAAGCGGCAGCGGCGAAGTGTTCGCGCAGATGGTCACCGGCGACGGCCGCATCGGCTATGAGTCGATCCTGGTGACGCACCGCGACAGCGGCCTGCAGCGGCTGGACGACGTGCAGCGGCCCGGCCGCACGCTGGTGTTCGGCGACGGCGAGCCGCGCAGCACCTCGGGCCACCTGGTGCCGCTGTACTACGCCTTCGTCAAGCGCGGCATCAGCGAGCCGCAGAGCCTGTTCCGCGAGGTGCGGCGCGGCAGCCACCGGCAGAACCTGCTGCGCGCCGCGCAGCGCGAGGTCGACGTGGCCACCGCCAACAACGAGGAGCTGGCGCTGTTCGCCGCCGAGCAACCGGCGCTGGCCGCGCAGCTGCGGGTGATCTGGCGCTCGCCGCCGATCCCGCAGTCGCCGCTGGTGTGGAAGCTGGCGCTGCCGGCGCCGCTGCGCAAGCGCATCCAGGACGCGGTGGTGCGCTTCGGCCAGCACGACGCAGGCGAGAAGGCCATCCTGCGCGACGTCAACAACCTCGCGGGCTTTCGCGCCTCGCGCAACCACCAGCTGGTGACAGTGGCCGATGTCGAGATGTTCGCCGCCTGGCAGCGGGTCAACAACGACGACAGCTTGTCGGCCGAACAGAAGCGTGAGCGCATTGCCGCGATCAGTGCGCGTGCCGCGCGGCTGGAGCTGCGACTGAAACGCGAGACCGGCTGGCACTGAATCAGGGCTTCCTAGAATGGGCGGGTGAAACCCCCCAGCTCACGGCTTTCGTTGCCCCCCGAGGGGGCAGTCGGCACCTTCGGGACGTCCGGGCGGCAGGGATGCTGAACCGGACCCAGACCCTGCTGCCCGCGCTGTCGCCGGCCGAACGCCGCGTCGGCGAATGGCTGCTGGCGCACCCGCAGCAGGCGCTGGCGCAGGACACGCGCACGCTGGCCGCACAGATCGGCGTGAGCCAGCCGACGCTGGTGCGCTTCGCGCGCTCACTGGGCTGCGCCGGCTTCGACGATTTCCGCCTGCAATGGGCCCAGGAGATCGGCGCGGCGCCCGGCCCGGCGCCGGTGACCCTGGCCACGCTGGCCACCAGCCCCAGCCTGGAGGCGCTGGGCCGCGGCGTGTTCGATTTCAGCCTGCAGGCGCTGGCGCAGGTGCGCGATCGCATCGACCGCCGTGCGCTGGCGCAGGCGGTGCAGCGGCTGGACGAGGCGCGCCGCGTGGTCGTCTGCGGCCAGGGCAATGCGGCGCTGGTGGCCGCCGAGGCACAGCGCCGGCTGCAGCGCGTGCCGCTGCTGGCACTGGCCTGCGGCGACACCGAGGCGCTGACCGCGCTGGCCCCGGCGCTGACGCGCGAGGACCTGCTGGTGCTGATCTCGCACGCCGGCCGCACGCCGGCGCTGCTGGCCGCCACTGCCACCGCGCGCGCCGCCGGTGCCACGGTGCTGGCCATCACCACCAGCGGCACGCCGCTGGCCGCCGCGGCCACGCTGGCGCTGTGCGCCGACGTGCCCGACAGCGGCGACGCGCTGACGCCGGCCACGGCGCAGCTGGCCCAGCTGGTGCTGGTGGACGTGCTGCTGCTGGGCGTGGCGCAGGCGCGCGCGGCGCGAGCCGTGCCGGCGGCGCGGCGCACGGCGCGCAAGGCCGCTCGGCGCGGCTGATCGCCACGCGCTTTCGTTTCGCTGTCGCCGCCGGGGCGTGCTTCCTCGCTGGCCGGCCGGCCACCCGCAAGGCAGCATCCTCGACCATGGACGTGGTGCTGTTCGCGCGTTCGGCAGCCTGGCGTGGCCGCGTCGATCATTGGTTAGGAGCCAAGACCACCGCGCCATGCCTGCATCCGGCGCTGCTGGCCACCGACGGCTGGCAGCCGGCGGTGCCCGGCACGCTGGTGCTGCTGGCGCTGTCGGCCATCGACGCGGCGATGTTGCGCGCGCTGCACCGGCTGTGGGCCGCCGAAGCCGGCGCCCATTGCACGCTGTTGAGCCGGCGCGACAGCGCGGTCGAGCGCCGGCTGCAGCAGCTGGCGGGGGCCCCGGCTGGCCTGCGCGCGGGGCTGTGCGGGCGGCCGCTGCAGCGAATGTCGATCACCACGCTTCTGGCGCTGGAGCGCCACGCGGCCATCAGCCGGCGCCCGGCCGCCGCCGACGATCAGAAGCTGTAGCGCAGGCCGATGCCGGCGGCGCTGAGCTTCGCGCCGGTGCCGGGGCCGATGCCGCCGCTGTCGAAGTCGTACTTCGCGCGGGCCTGGTTGCGCAGCTGGCTGACGAAGGCCTCGAGCAGCATGTCCGGGTGGAACTGGTAGTTGTAGGCCAGCACCCATTGCTGCATGCCGGTGTCTCGGCCGTCGCAGGTGGCGCCATTGGCCAGCGCGCAGCGCAGGTCGCCGGCATGGCCATAACCGCCATAGAACGCGTGGGCGCCGAATTCCTGCTTCGCGCCGATCACCCAGCCGCTCTTGCGCAGGTTGCGCTTGGCAGTGCCGGTGGCACTGCCGTCGCGCAGGTCCATGCGGTCGACGCCCAGCGCCAGCGTGGTGCCGGTGCCGAGCTTGTAGCGCAGGCCCAGCCGCGTGTCGCGGTCTTCGGTGTCGCTGGTGCTGCTGTTGTTCAGCGTGCCCTTGTCGTTGCGCAGCTCGTGCGACAGGCGCAGGTCCAGCGGGCCGTTGACGTACTGCAGCCCCAGGCTCCAGCTGCTGTCGTTGAGGCGCGCGCCACTGCTCACCTGCGCATTGCTCTTGCCCTCGTTGGCACTGAAGTAGGCGCGCAGCGAGAGGCCGCCGAAGGGCGCCGATTCGAAGCCGATCGCGTTGTCGAAGCGCACGTTGAACAGGGGCGCGGCCCCGGAATGGCCGCTGACGCCGGCCAGCGCGGCCTGGTCGTCCTGCGGCCCGGCGCCCGCGGGCGAGAAGTCTGGCGTGCCGGAGTTCCAGCGTGCCGCGGCGGTCAGCCGGCCCAGCTTGACGGTGCCGACATCCTGGATGCGCAGGCCGATGAACGCGTCCTTCGCGCTGGCCCACAGGCCGCCATTGGTGCCGCCGCTGCCGTTCTCGACGCTGACGCCGGTGACGTACTGGAACACGCCGGTCAGCTTGTCGCTCAGCGGCAGCGCGGCCTTGACGCCCAGGTCCGAGCTGACGTTGCTGACGCGCCAGCGCGCCGGCTTGTCCTGCGCCGGCGTGGCGCCGCCGGTGGCCTGCACGGTTTCGGCCTGCACGTTGGCAGTGCCGAACAGCGAGACCTTGGCCGATTGGACCGAAGACTGGGCCTGAGCGGTCGGGGCGGCCAGGGCGCAGGCCGCGGCGAGCAGGGAAGGCAGGAAGGGGTTCATGGTCGTTCTCCTCGGGAAGGCGATGCGAATGTATCGGTGATACAAAATGGCATCGACAAGAGAATCGAGAGCAAAGCCCGACGGCGATCTGAAAGCCGCGTCGGCCGCGCTATCCTCAGCGCCCACCGTCCTGCCTTGCCGAGTCCCGCCATGAACACCGTGTCCCGCCGCCTCGTCCCGCTGTGCCTGCTGCTGGGTGCCGTCCACCTGACGGCGCAGGCGGCCAGCGCCTCGGCCTCGTCGGCCTCCGAAGGCTCGTCGGCCTCGGTGGGCAGCGTGTCGACCTCGCTGCGCAAGTCCAGCGACGGCTCGTCCAAGGCCACCGGCCTGGCGCAGGGCGACTACCGCATCGTCGAGGTCGCCGCGGTGGCCGGGCAGCCGGATCAGCTGCGCCTGACCTTGCAGGCGGTGGCCGACCCTGGCGAGGGCGGCCGCGTGTGGCTCGACCTGCCGCAGCAAACGGCCGCGCAGCACGCGCTGGCCGCGGGCCAGGTGGTCAACGCGGCGTACCGGCCCTACGGCATCGCGTTCGCGAAGGCCGGGACGCACGAGACCTTTTTCCTGGTGCTCGAGGACGACTGGTACCGCGAGCTGCCGAGCCGGCCCGTCACGCTGTGAGGCGGCGCGGCGCCGCATGGCGCCGGGCGCTGGCCGCGCTGGGGCTGGCAGCGGCATTCGCGCTGCCGGCGCAGGCCGCCTCGCTGCGCTACTGCGACCGCCCGCAACCGGCCAGCGCCGCGCAGCAGGACGTGCTGCTGCGCCTGGCCGCGCGCATCCGCGCCGAGCTCGAGGCGGCCGGCCAGCCGGCGGCGCTGCTGTCGCGCTCGGGGCTGGACCTCAGCCGCTTCGGCCAGCGCTATTCGCATGCCGGCATCAGCCTGCTGGCCAGCCCCAACACGCCGTGGTCGGTGCGCCAGCTGTACTACGCCTGCGACGAGGGCCGGCCGCGCTTGTACGACCAGGGCCTGGCCGGCTTCGTCAGCGGCGGCGACGATGCCGAACTCGGCTTCGTGTCGATCGTGCTGCTGCCGGCCGAGGCGGCGGCGGCACTGGCACGCAGCGCGCTCGACACGCCGCAGGCCATGGCGCTGCTGGGCGGCCGCTACAGCGCCAACGCCTACCCGTTCAGCACCCGCTACCAGAACTGCAACCAGTGGGTGATGGAGCTGCTGGCCGCGGCCTGGCGCGACCCTGCGGCCGACGCGCCGGCGCCGCTGCCGCGCGAGGCGGCCCAGCACTGGCTGCGCGCGCAGGGCTTCGCGCCCACGCGCTTCACGCTGGCCAACCGGCTGTGGCTGTGGGCCGCGGCCTTCGTGCCCTGGGTGCATGACGACGACCATCCGCCCGAGGCGGCGTGGACGCTCCAGTTCGACGTCAGCATGCCGCCGGCGATCGAAGCCTTCGTGCAGGCGCGCTGGCCCGGCGCGCGGCGCATCGAGTTCTGCCACCGCGGCCGGCAGCTGGTGCTGCACCGCGGCTGGACGCCGCTGGCCGCCGGCTGCGAGCCCGGTGCGGGCGACGAGGTGATCGCGCTGGAGTAGCCAGGGTCCGCGACACGCCTGGTCACCGTTGATGCGCTTTGACCCCTGTCGCGAAGCCGCGGCCAGGCCTAAGGTCGGCCGCTCCGATCAGCCACCATGGGGAGCGCGGCGCATGAAGACGACACAGAGGTGGATTCTGGCCGCGGTGCTGGGGCTGAGCGGCCCGACCCATGCCCTGAATTCGGTGCTGGTGGGCTCCGGCTTCGAGCAGCCGGTGTTCCTGACGGCGCCCGCGGGCGATGCGCGGCTGTTCATCGTCGAGAAGACCGGCCGCATCCAGCTGCTGAGCAACGGCGTGGCATCGACCTACCTCGACCTGCGCGGCATCGTCGACACCGCCGGCGAAGGCGGTCTGCTGGGCCTGGCCTTCGACCCGCAGTTCGCGAGCAACGGCCGCTTCTATGTCGACTACATCGACAAGACCACGCACAACACGGTGGTGGCGTCCTATACCGCCACGTCAGCGGCCGCGAGCACGGCCGATGCTGCCTCCGGCAAGCTGATCCTCGGCGTGACGCAGCCGGCCGGGCTGAGCAACCACAAGGCCGGCTGGATCGGCTTCCGCTCGACAGACCCCGGCCAGCTGTACATCGCCACCGGCGACGGCGGTGGCGGCAACGACCCGAACAACCGTGCGCAGAACCTGGGCGACAACCTCGGCAAGATGCTGCGCGTGACGCCGCTGGCCGGCGGCGGCTACAGCATCCCGGCCGGCAACCCCTTTGCCGGCGCGACGCCGGGCAACGACGAGATCTGGGCCTACGGCCTGCGCAACCCCTACCGCAACAGCTTCGACCGTGCGACCGGCGATTTCTGGATCGCCGACGTCGGCCAGGACAGCCGTGAGGAACTGGACTTCGAGGCCGCGGGCACCGCCGGTGGCCGCAACTACGGCTGGCGCGCCCGCGAAGGCTCGATCGACAACCCGGCGGTGCCCGACCCGGCACCGCCCGGCGCGATCGACCCGTTCTACGACTACCCGCACGGGGCGATGGGCGGCACCATCATCGGCGGCTATGTCTACCGCGGCAGCGGCGAGGCAGGGCTCGACGGCAGCTACTTCTTCGGTGACTTCAACTCCGGCAAGATCTTCTCGCTGCGCAACGCGGGCGGGGTGGTGGGCAGCTTCACCGAGCGCACCGCCGAACTCGGCGCGCTGTTCGGCGGCTTCACGCTCAGCGCCTTCGGCGAGGACGGGCTGGGCAACCTGTACGTGATGGGGCTGGACGGCAACGTCTACCGCTTTGCCAATGCGGTGCCGGAGCCGGCGGCCTGGGCGCTGATGGCGGCCGGGCTGGCGCTGCTGGCGTGGCGGCGCCGGTTCATGATGGCCGCCACGTTGGTGCGTTAGGTCGGGGCTGGCAGGCGCTGGAACAGCGCCATCAGCTTGTCGCCGCGCGCCGGGTTCAGTTGGCGCGCCCAGGCGATATGGCCCAGCAGTTCGGCGCGCTGCTCGGCGGTCGGGCCGCCGTGCAGCGCCTGCTGGTGCAGCCGGGCCTTCAGCCGGTCGAAAGCCTCGCGCGGCAGGTTGGGGTGCTGGTTCAGCACCACGCCGCCCGCGCATTGGCGGCGGTGCTGCGGCTGGCAGCGTGTCTTGCGCGGATGCAGCCGGAAACCCTCGTCCTCGGCGATGCCGGCAACCCAGCCGGCGAAGCGCGGCAGGCCCGCCCGCAGCGCCGCCGGGCCGGAAAACACCAGGTCGTCGGCATAACGCGTGTAGTGCGCGTCCCAGGCCTCGGCCAGGCCGGCCAGGCGCAGGTCGAGGTTGAAGCAGCACAGGTTGGCCAGCGCCGGCGAGCTGGGCGCGCCCTGCGGCAGGTGCGGCGCGGCCAGCCGCCGCGCGCCGTCGGCATCGAGCACGCCCTCGGCCAGCAGCGTGCGGCGCAGCGCCAGCGGCGTGCGTGAACAGCACAGTGTCGTCAGGCTGCGGGCCACGCCGCCGGGGTAGCCCAGCGTGCGCCACAGCGCGTGGATGCGCGAGGCGCGGATGGACGGGAAGAAGTCGCGCAGGTCGAAGCGCAGCAGCACCGCATGGCCAGCATGCACCTCGGCCTGCTGGCGTACGCCGCGGCCGGTGACGTAGGCCATCGCCGCCTCGTGCACCGGCAGGCGGGCCAGCAGGTTTTCATGCAGGCGGCGCTGCGCGAGCTTCAGCAGCGGCCGTGGCGCTTCGATCAGGCGCTGGCCGCCGCTGGCCTTGGGCTGCAGCAGCGGGCGGTAGTGCCAGGGCGGTGCGGGGCGGCCGTCGACCGGGTCGCGCCAGCGCTGGCTCTCGGCGGTGAGCCAGCTCAACTGCGCGGCGCTGAGGCCCAGCCAGTCGGCCAGGTCCTCGTGGGTCGCCAGCGGCGGCAGATCGAGCGCATGCAGGCCCAGCGGCGGCGGCGTGACGCGTGCGGGCCGCAGCAGCCAGCGGCGGATGCCGGGCGGGTGGTGGTCCGGTGTGCTGGCGTCGAAGGCGGCGTCGAAGGCCGGCAGGGTGGCCAGGTGCGCGGCCAGTTCGGCCAGGTCACGCTGCCTCAACAGCCGCGGCGGCAGTGCCTTGATCAGCAGCCGCAGCCAGGCCGGCTGCTCCCCGAGTGCCGCGCTGGCACGCGCCAGCAGCGCAGCGGGTTCGCAGGCACCGGGCTGCTCGGCGTCGGCCAGCAGCGCATGCGCCAGGCCGCGCGCGAGGGCATCGCGCTGGTTCAATCCGCCTCCCTCGAGTGGGTGTGAACGAGGTGGCGACCAGCCGTGTCAACTGCGGGTGATGCGCGTGGATCCGTGCGCTGCAAGCGCACCGCGTTCCCGCGCGCCGTGAGGCCTGGGTGCTGACTGCGCCGCGGGGGTCGCCCCGCGGCCCGGTTTCGTGCGACGAATCGCCTGCCACCGGTGAATGCTTGGCACGGCTGGTGCCGCGGCGGATCTTAGCGGCTCGCGCTGCGTGGCCGCTGCGCTTGCGTGTCAGCCCGCAGTCCGCGGGTCGCAGGTCGCAGGTCCGCAGGTCGCAGGTCCGCAGGTCGCAGCCCAGCGGCAGCCGCGGAACCGGCTCCGCCGGGCCGCCGGCTGCGCCCCCTTGGGGGGTGAGCCCGGACGCAGAAGGTCCGGGGGACCTTCTGCGCCTGGCGAACGGACGGTCCGCTGGACCGCCCTGGGCCGCAGGCCGCCGCAGGCGCTCCGGGGGGGGGCTAAATGTCAAACTGGACGCCTTGCGCCAGCGGCAGCGCGCGCGAGTAGTTCACCGTGTTGGTGGTGCGGCGCATGTAGTTGCGCCAGGCGTCCGAGCCCGATTCGCGGCCGCCGCCGGTTTCCTTCTCGCCGCCGAAGGCCCCGCCGATCTCGGCGCCCGAGGTGCCGATGTTGACGTTGGCGATGCCGCAATCGGAGCCGCGCGCCGACAGGAAGGTCTCGGCCTCGCGCAGGTCGTTGGTGAAGATCGCCGACGACAAGCCTTGCGGCACCGCGTTCTGCAGCGCGATGGCCTCGTCCAGCGTCTCGTAGCGCAGCGTGTAGAGGATCGGCGCGAAGGTCTCGTGGCAGACCACCGCGCTCTGCGCCGGCATCTGCGCCAGCGCCGGCGCGACGTAGAAGGCGCCCGGCTGCGCGGCGGCCAGCACGCGTTCGCCGCCGGCCACCCGGCCGCCCTGCTCGCGCGCCTGCTGCAGCGCCTGCTGCATGCCTTCGAACGCGGCCTGGTCGACCAGCGGGCCGACCAGCACGCCGGCTTCGCGCGGGTCGCCGATCTTCAGGCTGGCGCGGGCGCGCTCCAGCCGCGCCACCAGCGCGTCATGGATGCTGCTGTGGGCGATGACGCGGCGCGTGGTGGTGCAGCGCTGGCCGGCGGTGCCCCAGGCCCCGAAGGCGATGCCGCGCACCGCCAGGTCGAGGTCGGCCGACGGCGTGACGATGATCGCGTTGTTGCCGCCGAGCTCGAGCAGACAACGCCCAAAGCGAGCGGCCACGCGCGGGCCGACCGCGCGGCCCATGCGGGTGGAACCGGTGGCCGAGACCAGCGCCACCAGCGGGTGGTCGACCATCGCCTGGCCGGTGGCCGCGCCGCCGTTGAGCACCTGGCTCAGGTGCGCCGGCGCATCGTGGCCGAAGTGCGCCAACGCGCGCTCGAACAGCGCCTGCGTGGCCAGTGCGGTGAGCGGCGTCTTCTCAGACGGCTTCCAGACCACCGAATTGCCGCACACCAGCGCCAGCGCGGCATTCCAGGCCCACACCGCGACCGGGAAGTTGAAGGCCGAGATCACGCCGACCACGCCCAGCGGATGCCACTGCTCCATCATGCGGTGGCCGGGGCGCTCGCTGGCGATCGTCAGGCCGTGCAGCTGGCGCGACAGGCCGACCGCGAAGTCGCAGATGTCGATCATCTCCTGCACTTCGCCCAGGCCTTCGCTGGTGATCTTGCCGGCCTCCAGCGTCACCAGCGCGGCCAGCTGGCTCTTGTGCGCGCGCAGCTCGGCGCCGAACAGGCGCACCAGCTCGCCGCGGCGCGGCGCCGGTACCTCGCGCCAGGCAACAAAGGCCTGTTGCGCGTGTTCGATTGCCGCGTTCATCGCCTCGGCGCCGGCATCGGGCACCTGGCCCATCGTGCTGCCGTCGATCGGCGAACGCGAGGTGATGGGGCCGGCCGCGTAGGCGGCGGGGGCGACGCCGAGCGCGTCGAGCAGGGAAGCAGCAGTGCTCATGGGGGGGGGCTCCGGGTCGGGTCAGCCAATGCTTTCGACTTGCCGGGACTGCTGGTAAGCCTTGCCGAAGCGGTTGGCCAGGAAGGCCGGCAACTCTACCTGTTCCTGGCGGATGAAGCCGCTTGCGGGCAGCTTGCCCTCACGGAACAGATCGACTGCGGCGCAGATGCCGGCGGCGGTGGTGATCTGGATCGCCGACAGCGGAGACGTCTCGCTGCGGTCGGCGAAGATCTTGCGCGCGAACACCTCCTGCACCAGCGAGCCACGGCGCATGCCGCTGACGGTGACGAACACCAGCACCACGTCCTGCATCGTCGCCGGCATCGAGCGGCGCATGATGGTCTTCAGCGTCTCCTGGTCGTGCTTGAGCTGCAGGTCTTCCAGCAGCATGCACATCAGCGCGCGGTGGCCGGGGTAGCGCACGGTCTTGTAGTCGAGGTTGCGCACGCGGCCGGCCAGCGTTTCGCACAGCGTGCCCAGGCCGCCGGAGGTGTTGAAGGCCTCGTACTCGGTGCCGTCGAGCGAGAAGTGCTCCAGCCCTTCCATCGGCAGCGCGGCGATGTTGCGGCCGTCCTTGATCACCTCGCAGGGGTGGCAGTACTCGTTGATCAGGCCATCGACCGACCAGGTCAGGTTGTACTTCAGCGCATTGGTCGGGAAGGCCGGCAGTGCGCCGACGCGCATCTTCACGTCGTGCAGCGTGTCGAAGCTCTTGGCCAGGTGGTGCGCGACGATGCCGATGAAGCCGGGCGCCAGGCCGCACTGCGGCATGAACGCGGTCTTCGCGCCCTCGGCGATGCGCATGATCTCCTTGGTGGCGGCCACGTCCTCGGTGAGGTCGAAGTAGTGGCAGCCGGCTTCCAGCGCCAGGTGCGCGGCGGTGATGGCCAGGTGATAGGGCAGGGCGTTGACCACCGCGTCCTGCCCGCGCAGCACCGCGGCGAGCGCAGCTTTGTCCTCGGTGTCCACCGCCTGCGTCGTGATGCCGCGGCCCTGGATGCGCGAGAGGGCTTGCGCGCTCTTGTCGACCACGGTGACCTGGTAGTCGCCGGAGTCACCCAGCAGCTGGGCGATGGTTTGTCCGATGTGGCCGGCGCCGAGCAGGGCGATGCGCATGGGGAGGCTCCAGAGGGGAAGGGTGGCAGGGAGAACAGCGTTGGCCGGCAGTCTAGGCAGGGGGGATGACGAAAGAAAGCACGAGTTCGTCGAAAGAGTTCAGAATCCTGACGATTCGTCAGCCAGGATCGCCGCAATGGCCAAAGACCAGACCGACCGTGACCTGATCACGCTGCTGCAGGCGAATGCCCGCGAGAGCACCGCGAACCTGGCGCGCAAGCTCGGCATTGCGCGCACCACCGTCGTCGCGCGGCTGGCGCGGCTGGAGCGCGAGGGCGTGATCGTCGGCTACACCGTGCGGCTGGGGCTCGATGACGAGCGCCCGCGCGTGCAGGCCTACGTCGGCATCACGCTGAGCCCGAAGTCCAGCCGCGACGTGATCCGCAAGCTGCAGAAGATTCCGGAGCTGTCGCAGCTGAGCTCGGTCAGTGGCGAGTTCGACTACATCGCGATGCTGCGCGCCGACACCACCGCGCGGCTCGACCAGCTGCTCGACGAGATCGGCGAGATCGACGGCGTGCTGAAGACCACCACCTCGGTGGTCCTCGCCGTGCGCATCGATCGCAATGCCTGAACCGACGCCACATCGGCACAATCGGCGCGGTCCTTGCATCGAGTGCCCTGTATGCTGATCACCATCGCCCCCGGCGTCCGCCTGTTCGTCGACATCGAAGGCCCGGGCCTGGTGCCTGACGGGCCGCGGCTGCGTGAGAAGCCCACGCTGGTGCTGCTGCACGGCGGCCCGGGCTACGACCATTCGGGCTTCAAGCCGGCGTTCTCGCGCCTGGCGGACATCGCGCAGATCGTCTACTACGACCACCGCGGCCACGGCCGCAGCGACCGACGCCCGCCCGAGGAATGGACGCTGGACACCTTTGCCGACGACGTGGTGCGGCTGTGCGACGCGCTGGGCATCGTCAAGCCCATCGTGCTGGGCCAATCGTTCGGCGGCTTCGTTGCCCAGCGCTACATCGCGCGGCATCCGGCGCATCCGGCCAAGGTGATCCTGTCGAGCACTTCGCCGCACATGGCGCTCGAGCGCAAGCTGGCGATGTTCGAGAAGCTCGGCGGGCCCGAGGCCCGGCGCGTGGCGCAAGCGTTCTGGACCGCGCCGAACGAGGCCACCTGGGCCGAGTACAACCGCGTCTGCAAGCGCCACTACAACACGGTGCAGCCCGCGAATGACGATGGCCTTCGGCGCATCGTCTTCAACGAGCCGATCCTCTTCGCCTCGGCGGGCGGCGAGCAGCAGACGATGAACCTGCTGCCCGGCCTGGCGCGCGCGCAATGCCCGGTGCTGGTGATGGCCGGGATGCAGGACCCGGTGTGCCCGATCGACGATGCGAAGGACATCGCGGCCGCGCTGCCGCCGCATCGGGTGCGCTTTTCGGCCTTCGCGAACTCGGGCCACGGCGCCTGGCGCGACGAGCCCGAGGCGGCGTTCGCGCTGCTGCGCGACTTCATCCTCACGCCGTCGGACTGACACCGCCCGCGGGCCGAGCCGGACATGTCGAGCGCGCCCTCCGTCCTGCTGCTGACCGATGTGGTCGACAGCACGGCGCTGGGCGAGCAACTGGGTCTGGACGCGGCCGGCCGGCTGTGGGCCGCGCACGACCATGCCGCACGCGACCTGCTGCGCCAGTGGCGTGGCCGCGAGATCGACAAGAGCGACGGGTTCCTGCTGCTGTTCGGCACCGTGGCCGACGCGGTGGGCTATGCACAGGCCTATCACCGCCTGCTGGGCGAACTGCAACCGCCGCTGCGTGCGCGGGTGGGCATCCACTGCGGCCCGGTGCTGCTGCGCGACAACCCGCCGCAGGACGTGGCGCTGGGCGCCAAGCCGGTGGAGGTGGAAGGCAGCGCCAAGCCGCTGGCCGCGCGCGTGATGGCGCTGGCATTGGGCGGCCAGACCTTGCTGAGTGCCGACGCGCAGGCGGCGCTCGGCACGCCCGCGCCGCCGCTGCGGCTGCAAAGCCATGGCCACTGGCGCCTGAAAGGGCTGCAGGCGCCGGTGGAGCTGTTCGAGGTCGGCGACGAGCACGCGCCGTTCACGCCGCCGCCGGACGCGGCCAAGGCCTGGCGCGTGTTGCCGCAGGGCGAGTTATGGCTGCCGCGGCGCGAGCTGCGCCACAGCCTGCCGGCCGAGCGCGACAGCTTCGTCGGCCGCGCGCCGGCGCTGCACGAACTGGCGCAGCGCTTCGAAGCCGGCGCGCGGCTGGTGTCGCTGCTGGGCATCGGCGGCGCGGGCAAGACGCGGCTCGCCCAACGCTTCGGCTGGACCTGGCTCGGTGACTTTCCGGGCGGCGTGTGGTTCTGCGACCTCTCGCAGGCCACCAGCCTCGATGGCGTGGTGCATGCCACGGCCCAGGGCCTGGAGCTGCCGCTGGGGCCGGCCGACCCGGTGCAGCAGATCGGCCAGGCCATCGCCGGCCGTGGCGGATGCCTGGTGATCCTGGACAACTTCGAGCAGGTGGCGCGCCATGCCGAGGCCACGCTCGGCCGCTGGCTCGACCGCGCACCCGAGGCGCGCTTCCTGGTCACCTCGCGCGAGGTGCTGGGGATCGTCGGCGAGCAGGTGCTGGCCCTGCCGCCGCTGCCGCCGGCCGACAGCGTGGCGCTGTTCATGCAGCGCGCGCTGGCGGCCACGCAGGACTTCGCGCCGTCGCCGCAGGAGCAGCAGGCCATCGAGCCGCTGGTGCAGCTGCTCGACGGCCTGCCGCTGGCGGTGGAACTGTGCGCCGCGCGCGTGCGCGTGCTGCCGCCCAGCGCGCTGCTGCAGCGCATGAGCGAACGCTTCAAGCTGCTCACCTCCAGCGGCGGCCGCCGCGACCGCCAGGCCACGCTGCGCGCCACGCTCGACTGGTCCTGGGACCTGCTGAGCGAGCCCGAGCGCTCGGCGCTGGCGCAGCTGTCGGTGTTCGAAGGCGGCTTCACGCTGGAGGCCGCCGAGGCGGTGATCGACTTGTCGGCATTCGATGATCCGCCGTGGGTGGTGGACGTGGTGCAGGCGCTGGTGCAGAAGTCGCTAGTGCGGAAAGTGAGCGACAGGCGGTTCGATCTGTTGACGGCAGTCCAGGAATTCGCGAGGGGGTGCTTGCCGAGTGTTGGGGCGACGTCCGACGAGCAGGCCGGCCTTGTGATGCGCCATGCGCACTACTTTGCCGCGCAGGACGAAAGCGTCGCGGTAGGGCCGCAGTGCGTCGACCTGGAGAACGTCGTGGCGGCGTGCCGGCGTGCCATTGCGTCAAGCTCCGCGGAACTGCTGGCCTTGCTGGCCGCCCGTGCCTGGGCGGGCCTTCGGACCACGGGTCCGCTGAATGTCGCTTTGGCGATCGCCCGGTCGTCATCGGATGCGTTGCCTCCGGACCATCCGGACCAGGGCTGGGTCCACTGGATAGCCGCCGCTGCGCATGTTGCGCTTGGGGATGCGGCATCGGCAGAACGCCACATCGAGCGGGCCCACGCCGTGGGGCGCGGGTCCGTGCTGGCGCGGCTATGGTTGGTCCGCGGCGAGGCACGCTCGATGCTGGGCCATTCGGAAGACGCCCGCCGGCACTTGAACCTGGCACGCGAGGCCTTCTTGGCGCGCGGAGACCTGCGCTTCGCTTCGCGCGCATTGAACGCGCTGGGGGCGCTCGATGCCGAGGAGGCTCAGTGGGCGGCCGCCAAGCAGCACTATGAGCAGGCCGCCGAGTTGGCCGAACGTGTCGCCGATCCTCGGGAAATGGCGGGCCTGCTGGGCAACTTGGGCAGTGTCGACCATGCCATCGGAGATCTGGCGGGGGCCCGGGGCAGGTACCGGCTCGCGCTCGATCTGGCCAGGCAGACGGGGCATCGGCGTTGGGAGGCCAACATCCGATCGAACCTTGGTCTATTAGACCTCCAGTGCGGTTGCATCGCGGATGCGACCGTGCATTTCGAGGCAGCCCTTGCGATGGCACGTGCAATGGGCGCGGTGATGCTGGAGTGCACGGTGTTGTGCAACCTGGGTCTGGTCGCGGACGGCGCGTCGCGACTCGGCGAGGCCGTTGCGCGCTATCGCGAAGCTCTGGCCATTGCCGATCCATTGAACCAGCCCCGGCTGCGGGCATCGGTGGCCGGCTACCTGGCCGTCGCCCTGGCGCGCCTTGGCGAGTTTGCGCAGGCGCAGGCGCTGCTGGAAGACGCGCGGTCGGCACTTCTTGCGCTCGCCGACCGGCTGGCCTTGGGCTTGCTAACGTGCCAGCAGGCGCGCGTTCAGTGGCTGGCAGGTCTGCATCAAGACGCCCGGCAGAACCTGGCGCTGGCGCGGCAGATCATGCACAACCTGGATCTGCGATCTGACTCCGAACTGGGCGCTGCGATCCAGGCGCTCGACGCGGAATTCACCCTCGATTGATGATGATCGGATCGAAGGTATCGCACACGCCATTGCTGTTCTTGACATTGACGTCGTAGGCGAACACGCGAAACTTCGCGTTGGTGCTTTTCCACTTGAATTCCTGACCGGCTGACGCCGTTATCGGAACGATGTCCAGTCGGTCGAGCGCGGCACGACGCACCTTGATGCCGCGGACGGTGAACTCGGTGCCAGCGGTCGAGTTGTCCAGCTGCCACTTGATCGTGATGTTCGGGTCGAAGACGACGACCACCTGCGGCAGGATGAAGCTGCAGGTCTCGCCGCTCGTATCGGACGAGTCCACTGTCACCGTCACCTTGATCAGGCATTCGGAACCGGCACCCTTGCACTCGACGTAGCTCATGCCCGGCTGAATGATGCCGCCCCATGCCGAGTAGCCGGCCGAGAAGGTTGACCTGCTTTGCGATTGCGACGATGGACTCTGCTGGGCCGAAGCCGCGCCAGCGGCGACGAGCACAGCGCAGGCGCTGCAGATGGCTTTCAATGGCACTTGCATGAGTGGCGACCTCCTCTGTCGCGAACGGGGGAAAAGCCCTTGGATGAACTCGTCAAAGGTGTTCTTCCGCAATCAGCAGCGATCCAATGGCGAGGCCCAAATCATGGATCGGACTGCGGAGGGGCTCGCTGCCGCGCACGCCTTCGAGGGCGCTGATCCACTCGATCTGCTGGCGGCCCTTGGCCTCTTGCAACCGGAGTCCGTAGCTTTGGTGTGCACTGTTGTTCTCCATCAGCACCTTCGCTTCGGATGCCAGCGCCTGGCTGTCTATGATCAACCCGCACTCCGTGTTGGTCAACGCCGAACGCCGATCCAGGTTCATCGAACCGATGTAGACCCAGCGCTGGTCCACCACCGAGACCTTGGCATGCAGCCGGCCCAGCGAGCTGCGGTGCTCGTTGGCCTTGCTGCCCGGCCTGGACTCGGCGGCGCCGGTGAACGAGGGCATCAGTTCGTAGAGCTTCACGCCCATCTTCAGCAGCGGGTGGCGGTAGCGCGCGTAGCCCATGTGCACCAGCGGTTCGTCGGTGGTGGCCAGCGAGTTGGTCAGCACCGAGAGCTGAACCTGGCGCTGCGCGGCGCCTTCGAACTCGGCCAGTCCGTCGGCGCCCGGCACGAAGTAGGGCGTGGCGATCAGCACTTCATGGCGCGCCGAGTGCAGCAGCGCCGCATGGGCCGCGGCGACGGCGCCGGTCTGCCCTTCGTTCGCTGGCTCGGCCTTGGAAGGCTCGTCGGCCACCACATGGGCTGCTGCGAAGTGCAGTTCGAGGCGGCCGGCGGCCAGTTGTTCGCCGATGCTGGATTGGCCCAGTGCATCGGCCGCCGGAATGGGCAGCGTCTCGGTCGCGTCGGCCAGGCGCCGTGCCAGCTCGCGCACCTCGTCCTGCAGGTCGATCGACGGCGACAGCAGGCTGGCCACCGGGTAGGCCTGCGGGCTGTTCCAGAAGCGGTCGAACACCTGCGACTGCTGCTGCGCCACCGGGCCGGTGGCCAGGATGTCCAGGTCGATGAAGAAGGCCGGGTCGGCGCGGCCGAAGTATTCGTCGGCGATGTTGCGGCCACCGCTGATCGAGACCTGGTTGTCGGCGATGAAAAGCTTGTTGTGCATGCGGCGGTTGATGCGCCCGAATTCGTGCAGCGACAGCGCGATGCGGGCGGTGAAGCCGGCGTCGCGCGCCGGCAGCGGGTTGAACAGCCGCACCTCGACCTGGGCCTGGTGGTCCAGCGCCGCGAGCAGGCCGTCCTGGCCGACCGCGTAGAGGTCGTCGACCAGCAGGCGCACGCGCACGCCGCGCGAGGCCGCGTCGCGCAGCGCGGCGATCAGCTGCAGGCCGCTGCGGTCGTGCGCGAACTGGTAGTACTGCAGGTCCAGCGTCTTCGTGGCCGTGCGGACCAGCGCGATGCGGGCCTCGAAGGCCTGATCACCCGCGGGCAGCAGGCGGAAGCCCGACAGCGCTTCGGCCTGCGCTGGCGTGGAGGCACGGACGATGGCCGCGAGCGGTGTGTCCTGCGTCTCGGTGTGCGCCTCGGAGGGCACGCGCTGCACCTGGCTCGGCAGCGCGGCGCAGGCGCCAAGCAGCATCGCCAGCAGCACGGCGAGCAGCAGCAGCATCGCGCGGCAGGCCATCGCCACCAAGGCGGCGCCGATGTCCGTCGGCAGCAGCAGGTCGGCCAGGTCCTGCAAGAAGGCCGCTGTCTGGCGCTGGCGCATGGTGGCCCCCGCTGGGTGCGTTGTCGGGTTCAGAACAGGCCGCTGGAATAGGCGACCACCAGCACCGGGGCGATCAGGCCGCAGCCCAGCACGAGGATCAGCACAAGCAGCGTGTCGCGGTAGCGGGTCATGATGGTGATCTCCTGGTCCGGTGGACCGGCGCCCCCGAGGCGCCGGCATGGAGATCACTCTAGGAATTGCGCCCTGTCAGCACGAGTGATGACTGCCCAGCCCCGCGGTGACATTGCTCACAGGCCCGCGCGACCCAATAATCGACCGCATGGATGCCAGCCCCACTGCCAACGCGCTGCCGATCGACGACACCCTGTCGAAGGCCCTGCTGGCCGAGATCGCCACGCATGGCGGCACGCGCAACTTCCCGGCCCATGCCATCCTCATCAACGAGGGCGACGCCACCGACTCGCTGTACATCGTGCTCAGCGGCCGGGTGAAGGTGTATGCCAGCTCGGAGGATGGCCGCGACGTGGTGCTGGGCGAGCACGGACCCGGCGAGTACTTCGGCGAACTGTCCTTCGACGGCGGGCGTCGTTCGGTGTCGGTGATGGCGCTGGAGCCCTGCAGCTGCCGCGTGGTGCAGGGTGTGCAGCTGCGCGAGTTCCTGGCCGCGCATCCCGACTTCGCGCTGCACCTGGCACTGAAGCTCAGCCGCATGGTGCGGCGGCTCACCGAGCAGGTGAAGAGCCTGGCGCTGCAGGATGTCTACGGCCGGCTGGTGCGCCTGCTGATGGAGCTGTCGGAGCCGGCGGGCAGCGAGCGGCTGGTGAAGCAGAAGCTGACGCAGCAGGACATCGCCGAGCGCATCGGCTCCTCGCGCGAGATGGTCAACCGCGTGCTGAAGGAGCTGACGACCGGCGGCTATGTCGCGCAGCGCGACGGCCGGCTGGTCATCCTGCGCAAGCTGCCGGCGGCCTGGTAACGGCGCTCAGCCCGCTCCGGGTTTCCCGGTCGGGCTGATCCCCTCGGGGGACCGGCCCGCAGGGCCGTAGGGGTCCATTCACGTCGCGCCGCGCGCCTGCTGGCTGGCGAAGTAGATGACCTTGCGCGCGCGCTGCACGTTGCCCAGCGGGCGGTGCGCGGCCAGGGCCTGCCACGGATCGAAAACGCCGGCTTCGGCATGCGCCTGCAGCGCCTGGCCTTCGGCCGAGGACAGCTCCTGCCGCGGCAGGTGCAGCGTGGCCACCGTCGTGTAGGGCGAGACCCAATCGACCGAAGCGTCCTCGATCGGCGTGGTGCGCTCGTCGGTGAAGGGTTGCAGCTGCACCGACCATTGCAGCGGGCCGCGTGCCAGGCGCGCCTGCAGGTCGGCCGCGTAGTCGGCGTTGCTGGTGGCCGGCGCGCCGTTGCTGGGCGCGGGTTCGAGCCGCACGCGCACCGCGTAGGGCCCGCAGGCGATCGGCACTGCGCTGAAGAACTGCGCGGTGGCAAAGCCGCTGAACTTGCGGCTCACGGTGGCCAGCAGCGTCAGCAGCCGGCGCGGCCCGCCGATCGGGCCATAGCGCTTGAACAGGTAGCCCAGCAATGCACCCTGGCCACGCGCGGCGGCGAGCACGAAGTCGACGAACTCCGCCGCGCCCGGGAACGCGAACTTCGGCTGGTTGATCAGCAGGAAATCCTGGCTGGTGGCCGGGCCGTTGCCCAGCGCGCTGTCGCCCTGCACGCCGAAGACCTTGAAAGCGAAGCCGCGGATGTCGGGCACCTTGTCGGGGGCGCGGTCCATGCCGCCATTGGACAGGCGCACCAGCACCTCATGCTGGCCGGGGGTTGCGAACAGGCCCTGCTGCGCGAAGGCCGGCAGGTTGCCGTGCACGGTGAGCGTGCCCTGCGCCGCGATGATCTGCTTGCGGTGCAGTGCGCGGCCCCGGCCATGACGCGCCGAGCGGCGCTGCTGCATCTGCGCCATCTGTTGCGCCTGGGCTTCGAACTGGCGGGCCTCGTCGGGGCCGATGTGCTCCTGCCAGTCGGTGCTGGCATTGATGTGGCTGCTCAACGCGGACCTCCGTCACTGGGGTGTCGGGCGCACCGTAGCACAAGCGGTGCCAGCGGCGGCGCCGCGTGCTTGGGGGCGAGCTACTTGCAGCCTTCGCGCACCAGTTCGACGCGGCGGTTGCGAGCGCGGCCGGCGTCGCTGCCGTTGTCGGCCACGGGCTGGCTCTTGCCGAAGCCGCGCGCGGTGAGCCGGCCGGCGGCAATGCCGTTGGCGGCCAGCCACTGGCGGACCGTCTCGGCGCGCGCCGCCGAGAGCTTCTGGTTGTGGTCGTCGGTGCCCACGTTGTCGGTGTGGCCCTGCACCATCACCGCCACGGTCGGGCGGGCCTTCAGCGCGTCGCGCGCCTTTTCCAGCAGCGGGGCGGCGTCGGGCCGCAGCGTGGCCTTGTCGAAGTCGAAGTTCACGCCATACAGCGGCAGGCGGCACTGCTGGTCGAGCCGTGCGGCCCAGTCCTCACCGCCGATGTCGGCCACATTGAACGTTAGGCCGGTGGGGCCGTTGTCGTTGCCGCGGCCGAGCAGGGCCCAGAGCTGGCGGCCATGGCCGTTGTAGCTGGCGATGACCACCCCTTCGCCCGGCTTGGTGCCCTCCGGCAGTGCCTGCACGCGCCAGCCGGCCTTCTCCAGCGCGGCGCGGTAGCTGAGCTCGAACTCCAGCTTCGACAGGCTGGCCGGCGGCGTGTAGGTCTTCTTCAGGTAGCGGCTGCCCACCAGCTGCGGCTCGCCGTTGACGGTGCCCGCCGGCAGCGGTTCGTTGACCACGCTGCTGCCGCTGAGCTGCGCGCCGGCCGGCCGGCCGAGGTAGGGGAAGTCGTCGCGCTCGCCGAACTTCTCGGGCTGCGCGGCCGGCGGCGTGAGCGTCAGCGCTGCCTGCGCGGCGGCCACTTCGATCAGCTGCAGCAGCGGCTGGTTGTAGTCGCTCAAGGCCACGCGCAGCCAGGCTTCGCGGCCATCGGCCACCCGCTTGAGGCTGTAGGTGGTGGCGCCGTCGCTGCCTTGCAGCACCCAGCCGCCGGCCTTCAGCGCCGGCAGCCAGGCGGCCCAGGTGGCGGCGGCGGGCTTGTTGTCGGCATCGGGCCATTTGGCGTACGTCCTCACATGGCGCCCGCGCTGCACGATGGTCTTGCCCTCGGCGAGCGGGAATTCGGCCTCGGCCAGGCTTTCCTGGGTGATGGCGCCGGGGCTGTCCGGGATCACGTCCTTGGGCAGCGTCACGTAGGCCGGGAAGCCCTGCAGCGCCCAGGCGGCGGGGCTGCACAGGGTGGCCAGCATCAGGCTGGCAAGGATCTGGGCGCGCAGTCGCATGGCGTGGGTCTTGCGTGAGGGCGGTGAGGGCGAAGGAGAAGGGCGGCGCGCATGATGCCAGAGCAGGTTCGTGGCGCCCGTGCGGCTGCGGCCATAAGCTGCCCTTATGAAGGTCGGTGTTAGCGCGATGACCGCGGGCCCGCGCGGCGTCCTAGCATCGGGCCTTCGCGCCAAGATGTTCCGCTTCCACACCGAAAGGACTGTTCGCATGCGTGCTTCGATCCTCACCGCCTTTGCCCTGGCCCTGTCTTCCCTGCTGCCGCTGGGCGCTTCGGCCCAAGGCGGCGGCACGCTGGACAAGGTGAAGTCCAGCGGCACGATGGTGGTGGCCTACCGCGAGTCGTCGATCCCGTTCTCCTACCTGGGGGGCGATGCCCAGCCGGTCGGCTTCGGCTGGGAGATCTGCGGCAAGATCGTCGACCAGGTGAAGAAGGCCACCGGCCGCGCCGACCTGAAGGTGAGCACCCAGTCGGTGACCTCGCAGAACCGCATTCCGCTGCTGGTGAACGGCACCATCGACATCGAGTGCGGCTCCACCACCAACAACAGCGACCGCGCCAAGCAGGTCGCGTTCGCGATCAACTACTTCTACACCGGTACCCGCTTCCTGGTGAAGGCCGATTCGCCGGTGAAGGCGCTGGCCGACTTGAAGGGCAAGAAGGTCGTCTCCACCGCCGGCACCACCAACTACCAGGTGCTGCGCAAGATCAATGTCGACCAGAACCTGGGCTTCGATCTGCTGGCGGCCAAGGATCATGCCGAGTCGGCACTGCTGGTGAAGTCGGGCCGCGCCGATGCCTTCGGCATGGACGACATCCTGCTCTACGGCCTGCGCGCCAGCGAACCCAACCCGGCCGAGCTGGCGGTGGTCGGCGAGGCGATCCAGGTCGAGCCCTACGCCATCATGCTGCGCAAGGACGATCCGGCGTTCAAGAAGCTGGTCGACGATGTGCTCGCCGGCCTGATGAAGAGTGGCGAGTTCGAGGCCCTCTACAAGAAGTGGTTCCAGTCGCCGATCCCGCCCAAGGGCATCAACCTGAATGCGCCGATGAGCAAGGAACTGCGCGACAACCTGAAGGCGCTGTCGGACAAGCCGGCGCTCTGATCGGCGTCTAGCCCCCACCACTTCCGGAGTCAGCGATGAACAGCGTGGCGCCGCGCGGCGCAGGCAGCGCCGTGGGCGGCGTGGTCGGAGTGCTCGGCGGCATGGGCCCGCTGGCGACCATCGATTTCATGCACAAGATGCTCAAGGCCACGCCGGCGCGGCAGGACCAGGAGCATGTGCCGATGGTCGTGAGCTCGATTCCCCAGGTGCCCGATCGCAACGCCGCCTGGCGCGGCGAGGGCGATTCGCCGCTGGCCGCCATGCTGGCCAGCGGCCAGCGACTGGCCGAGGCCGGCGCCGGCCTGGTGGTGATGCCCTGCAACACCGCGCACCTGTGGTTCGACGAACTGCACCACCGCCTCGGCCTGCCAATGCTGCACCTGGTGGATGCCGCCCTGGCCGAAGCCGGCGCGCTGGCCGGCCCGGCCGCGCGCATCGGTCTGCTGGCCACCGATGCCACGCTGGATGCAGGCCTGTACCAGCAGCGCGAATTGCAGGGCATGGCCTTCGATTGGCTGCTGCCGGATGCCGATTCGCGCGCGCGCCAGGTGATGCCGGGCATCGCGGCGGTGAAGGCGGGCGACCTGTCGCGCGGTGCCGCGCTGCTGCACGAGGCCGCGCTGGCGCTGGCCGCGCGCGGGGCGCAGGTGCTGCTGCTGGGTTGCACCGAGATTCCGCTGGTGGTGCACGAGGACACCGCGCCGTTGCCGGTGGTGGATGCCACCGCGGCGCTGGCGCGGCGCGCGGTGGCATGGTCGCTGGCGCAGCGGCGTGCGCCGGCGGCGGATTGAAGGCCGCGGCATGGAGGGCGGCATGACGGCCCGCGGCCTGGGGCGCGACGTCTGCGTGATCGGCGCCGGCATCGTCGGCTGCGCGAGCGCGGTGGCGCTGGCGCAGGCCGGCTGGCGCGTGACGCTGGTCGATGCCCAGGCCACGCCCGGTCTCGGCGAGAGCCGCGCCAACGGCGCGCAGCTGAGCTACAGCTATGTCGAGCCGCTGGCGACGCCCGCGGCCTTGCGCGCGCTGCCCGGCTGGCTGCTGGCGGCCGACAGCCCGCTGCGCTGGCGCCCGCGCACGGATTGGGCGCACTGGCGCTGGCTGCTGCAGTTCGTCGCCGCATGCCGCTGGTCGCAGGTGGGCGCCACCACCGAAGCGCTGCTGGCGCTGTCGGGGCTGAGCCGGCAGGTGCTGCACCGCTGGCTGGCGCAGTGGCCCGACATCGCGCCGGCCACGCAGCACGCGCGGCCCGGCAAGCTGGTGCTGTACCGCGACGCCGGTGCGCGCGCCGCGGTCGAGCGCCAGATCGGTTGGCAACGCGCCTGGGGTTGCGAACAGCAGATCATCGGCGCCGACGAGTGCCGCCGCCTGGAACCTGCGCTGGCCGCCAGCGGTGGCGGGCCGATCGCGTTCGCGGTATGGACCGAGAGCGAAGAGGTGGCCGACGCCGCGCTGCTGGCCCAGGCGCTGGCGCGCACCAGCGGCGCGACGCTGCGGCTGGGCGAGCGCGCGCTGCGGTTCGAGACGGGCCGCGACGGGCGGGTCACGGCGCTGCACACCGAGGCCGGCCGCATCGAGGCCGATGCCTTCGTGCTGGCCGCCGGTCCTGCCGTGCGCGCATTGCTGCAGCCGCTGGGCTGGGCGCCGCCGGTCGAGCCGATCCGCGGCTACAGCATCACGCTGCCGGTGCGGCAACCGGTGCTGGCGCCCAAAGTGAGCGTTACCGATGCCGCGCGCAAGCTGGTCTATGCGCGGCTTGGCGATCGCCTGCGCGTGGCCGGCTTTGCCGAGCTGTGCGGCAGCGACCGCTCGCTGGACCCGCGCCGCATCGAGGCGCTGTGCCAGGCGGTGCGCGACACCTTCGATGGCGCCTGCGATTTCGGCGATCCGCAACCCTGGGTCGGCCTGCGCCCGGCCACGCCTGGCGGCCGTCCGCTGATCGGTGCAACGCGCCGGCCCGGCTTGTGGCTCAATGCCGGCCACGGCGCGCTCGGGCTGACGCTGGCCTGCGGCAGTGCCGAACTGCTGGTGTCCATGATGAGCGGCCAGGCCGCGCCGATCGACCCGGCGCCGTACCGGCTGGCGGCCTGAAGCGGCACCGGCGGCCTCAGCGCGGGTCCTGCGTCACCGCCCGCACCGCATCGACGAAATCGGCCACCGGCTGCGGCGAGCGCAGGCCCTGCGGCAGCAGCGCGCTGATCTGCACCGGCACCTCGGGCAGCAGCGTGCGCACATGCAGCGTGTCGCTGCGGCTGGCGCGGGCGGTGAACGAGTCGATGATCGCCGGGCCGAAACCCTGCTCGGCCAGCAGCATCGCGATGTGATGGGTCTGCACCGTGATGCCGGCGCGCGGCACCAGGCCCAGGCGGTCCCATTGGTCGGCGAGCATCGCGCCCAGCGGGTCGCGCTCGTCGATGCGGATGAAGGGCGCACGCAGGATGTCTTCCAGCGCCACCGTGCTGCGCCGGTCCGCGCCGCGCGCGCCGACCTTCGAGACACAGACCACGCGGCCGGTGGCCACCGTCTCCTCCTGCAGCGCCGGGTGCGGTGCGCTGCCGTAGACGATGCCGACATCGCCTTCCTGCAGCGCGATGGCGCGCGCGATCTCGCGCGTGTGCAGCGTCTCGATCGTCACCGGCATGTCCGGATAGCGCTGGCGAAAGCGCGCCAGCGCCGCGGGCAGGGCGTGCACCGCGAGCGAGGGCACGATCAGGATGCGCAACTGGCTGCCGGCACCGCTGCCCAGCGCGGCCGCGAGTCGGCGCACCGATTCCAGTTGCGACATCAGCTTCTGCACCTCGGGCACCAACGCCAGCGCCTCGCGCGTGGGCACCAGCCGGTTGCGCTGGCGGGTGAAGAGCGCGTAGCCCAGCTGCAGCTCGGCATGCTGCAGCGTCTGCGTCACGGCCGGCTGCGTCACGTGCAGCAGCCGGGCCGCCCCACTGGCGCTGCCCGCCAGCATGATGGCGTTGAAGACTTCGATGTGTTTGAGGCGCATGCAGCGGCGACGATACTGCAGCCCTGTGCCAACTGACAGGGTGCCGGAGCGCCCGCGAGCCCGCCCATGCCCAATTTGCAGACCGCCGACGGCCTGGCCTTGCACTTGCGCCACTGGCCCGTGCGCGATGGTGCGCGCGGCACCGTGTTGATCGTCCATGGCCTGGGCGAGCACATCGGCCGCTACGCCCATGTGGCCGAGCACCTGAACCGCTGCGGCTGGCAGGTGGCCGGCTACGACCACCGCGGCCACGGCGCTTCCGGCGGCCGGCGCGGCGCCCTTGCCGCGGCCGACAGCCTGCTGGCCGATCTGGCCCTGGTGATCGATGCATTGCGACAGCAGCAGCCGGGGCCGCTGGTGCTGCTGGGGCACAGCATGGGTGGGCTGGTGGCCGGGCGCTTCGTCGCCGAGGCCTTGAGCGAGGCGCCAGCATCATGGAGCCGGCCGGTCGAGGCGCTGGTGATGTCGTCGCCGGCGCTGGACCCGGGCATGAACGCGTTCCAGAAGGCGTTGCTGGCGCTGCTGGGTCCGCTGGCGCCGAACCTGGCGGTGAGCAACGGGCTGAATCCCGAATGGGTGTCGCGCGACCCGGCGGTGGTGCGGGGCTATCGCCGCGATCCGCTGGTGCACGACCGCATCACACCGCGGCTGGTGCGCTTCATCGTCGATGGTGGCGCGCAGGTGATTGCCGATGCGCCGCGTTGGCAGCTGCCGACCTTGCTGCTGTACGCCGGGGCCGACCGCTGCGTCGCACCGCGTGGCAGCGATGCGTTCGCCGCCGCGGCACCGAAGAGCGTGGTGGCACACCAGCGCTACGAGGGCTTCGCGCACGAGATCTTCAACGACCCCGAACAGGCCCGCGTGTTGGCCGACCTGGCGCGGTGGTTGTCCGCCCACGGGCTGTCGAACGCCTAAACTTCGGGCACCCCTGCCCACCTTCCGTTGCTGGAGCCACAAGCACCATGAACGCACGCGATCCGCTGCTGCCGCTGCAACCCGACGAGGCCACCGCGCTGGCCGCTTTCGCCAACCGCCGCTGGGACGAAGCCATCGTGCCGGCGCTCGTCGACTACATCGGCGTGCCTGCAAAGAGCCCGATGTTCGATGCCGAATGGCAGCAGCACGGCCACATCGACCGCGTGGTGCGCGATGCGGCGGCCTGGGTCGAAAGCCGCCAGGTCGCCGGGCTGAAGCTCGAGGTGGTGCGCATCGAGGGGCGCACCCCGGTGATCTTCTTCGAGGTGCCGGCCACCAAGGCCGGGTCCACCGATACCGTGGTGATGTACGGCCACCTCGACAAGCAGCCCGAATTCAACGGCTGGCGCAACGACCTTGGGCCGTGGACGCCGAAGTACGAGAACGGCCTGCTCTACGGCCGCGGCGGCGCCGACGATGGCTATGCGGTGTATGCCGCCATCACCGCGATCGAGGCGCTGGACGCGCAAGGCCTGCCACGGCCGCGCATCGTCGGCCTGATCGAGAGCTGCGAGGAAAGCGGGTCCTTCGACCTGCCGGCCTACCTGGACGTGCTCAAGCCGCGGCTGGGCAATGTCAGCCTGGTGGTCTGCCTCGATTCCGGCGCCGGCAACTACGACCAGCTGTGGCTCACCACCTCGCTGCGCGGCATGGTGTCCGGCGTGCTGAAGGTCGAGATCCTGACCGAAGGCGTGCACTCGGGCGACGCCAGCGGCGTGGTGCCCTCGAGCTTCCGCATCCTGCGCCAGGTGCTCGACCGGCTGGAAGACTCGAAGACCGGGCGCCTGCTGCCCGACAGCTTCCATTGCCAGGTGCCGGCCGACCGGCTGGACCAGGCGCGCGCCGCGGCAGCGACCTTGGGCGACGAGGTGTGGAAGCGCTTCCCGTGGTCCTGTGGTGCCGATGGCGCGAGCGCGCTGCCGATGACCACCGATCCGGTCGAGGCGCTGCTGAATCGCACCTGGCGGCCGACCCTGTCGGTGGTCGGCGTCGATGGCTTCCCGGAACTGCGCAACGCCGGCAACGTGCTGCGGCCGTACACCGCGTTCAAGCTGTCGCTGCGCTTGCCGCCGCTGGTGGATGGCAACGAGGCGTCGATCAAGCTGAAGGCGCTGCTCGAAGACAACGCGCCGTACAACGCGCGGGTGGTCTTCCAGCCCGATGGCCGTGCCGGCGCACTGGGTGCCACCGGCTGGAATGCGCCCTCGCTGGCGCCGTGGCTGGCCGACGCGCTGGAGTCGGCGTCGCAGACGCACTACCAGGCGCCGGTCGGCTTCATTGGCCAGGGCGGCACGATTCCGCTGATGAACATGCTGCAGCAGGGCTTCCCGCGGGCGCAGATGATGGTCTGCGGCGTGCTGGGTCCGAAGAGCAATGCCCACGGGCCCAACGAGTTCCTGCATGTGCCCTATGGCAAGCGGCTCACCGCCGCCGTGGCACAGGTGATCGCCGCCCATCCCTGAGCGGCGCAGGCTTCAGCGAACGGCCGCCAGCGTGGTGGCCTGCGGCGTGCGCCGGGGCTGGCTGGCCACCGCGACGGACAGTTCGCCAGCCGGCAGCAGTTCGCCGCGGGCACGGGCGGCCAGCACCTCGGCCTTCACGCTGCTGCGGGCGACCACGGCGGCCGGGTAGCCGATGTTGCTGGCGCCGATGTCGCCGGCGGCAACCAGCTGGTGCGCCTTGCGCGCCTGGCGCACTTCGGCCTTCACTTCGCCGCGGCTGTGCGTGACGACGAACGGGGTCGTGTCGATGGTCGGGTCATCGGCCAGCGCAGCCGTGCTGGCCAGGGCCATCAGCGTGGCGGCGATTGCGGGAGCAATGAAGTAGCGGGTGTTCATGGTGGGGTTCCTTGGCATATCGTTGATTGCGATGGCCACACTTTAGGTATTTACCCGAACTCAATAAATGGCCAGATCGGCAACGCGCCATTGACGATTCGCGAACAATCCGAGCCATGGACCAGCTCAAAGCCATGCGGGCCTTCACCCGCGTCATCGACGAAGGCGGCTTTGCCGCGGCGGCCCGGGCGCTCGACATCGCGCCGGCCGTCGTCACGCGCCTGGTGGCCGATCTCGAAACCCACCTCGGCGCGCGGCTGTTGCACCGGACCACGCGGCGCATTGCCCTCACCGAGGTCGGCGAGGCCTATCTCGAACGGGCGCGGCGCATCCTCGGCGAGATCGAGGAAGCCGAAGCGCTGGCCAGTGCGGCCACCAACGAGCCGCGCGGCCACCTGCGCGTGCTGGTGCCGCCGGCACTGGCGGTGCACCAGCTGGCCAAGCACTTGCCGCGTTTCCACAAGCAGTACCCGCTGGTGACGGTGGAGCTGCACTCGCCCGGACCGGTCGACGCGATGGACGAGAGCTTCGACCTGACGTTGCTGAGCAAGCGCGTGCCGCTCGACGGCGATTTCGTGGCGCGGCGGCTGGCGCGCACCGAGGTCATCCTCTGTGCATCGCCGGAGTACCTGGAGCGGCGTGGCCGACCCCAACATCCAAAAGACCTGGAGGGGCACGACACGCTGCTGCCGCCAATCTCCGACCTGCAGCGCGGCATCACCTTCCACAGCGGCCACTGGGGCGACGACGAGCCTGGCGGCGAAGCCGTGACCCTGCGGCCGCGCCGGCCGGTGCTGAGCACCTCGCATACCGACACGATGTACGCCGCGGCACTGCATGGCCTGGGCGTGGCCGGACTGCCGTCGTTCCTGATCGAGGACGCGCTGCACGAGCACGCCCTCGAACGCGTGTTGCCGGCGTGGCGGCTGTGGTCGATGACCCTGTGGGCCGCGATGCCGACCCGCAAGCATGTGCCGGCGCGCACGCGGGCCTTCCTCGAGTTCCTGGTGGCGATCTTCGGCGGCGAGGACCGCGATCCGTGGCTGGCCGCGGCCGGGTGCGAAACGCTGCTGCAGGGCTGCCCGGCCAGTGCTGCTGCCGGCGCGGGACCCGCTGCGCGCGAGGCTGTGTCGGCGCTCAGCGCAGCGTGAAGGCCGATGTGGTCAGGGGCCCGGTCATCGGCTCGATCAGGCCGATCAGCGGCTTGAGCTCTCGGTAGCGCGTGGCCACCCGCGCGACGTAGCCGAAGAAGCGCGGCAGGTCGGTGCTGTAGCGCGGCTTGCCGTCGCGGTGCTTCAGGCGGCAGAAGATGCCCAGCACCTTCAGGTGGCGCTGCAGGCCCATCCACTCCAGCGCGCGCCAGCATTCGCCGAAGTCCTCGGCCATGGCATGGCCGGCCAGCAGCCCGGCCGCGCGCGCCTGCTGCCACCAGCGCACCGCCCAGTCGAGCTCGCGGTCTTCTTCCCACGAGATGAATGCATCGCGCAGCAGCGAGGCGATGTCGTAGGTCACCGGGCCGCGCACGGCGTCCTGGAAGTCCAGGATGCCAGGATTCGGCTCGGTCACCATCAGGTTGCGCGGCATCCAGTCGCGGTGCACCGCCACCTGGGGCTGCGCCAGCGCGCTGCCGATCAGCAGCTCGCAGACGCGCTGCCATTGCTGGCACTGCGCGGGCGTCCAGCTGTGGCCGTACTCGCGCATCACGCACCAGGTTTCGAACAGCGACAGCTCGCGCTGCAGCAACGCGGTGTCGTAGGCCGGCAGGCCGTGGGGATCGACGCGTTGCTGAAACTGCACCAGCGCGTTCACCGCGTCGCGCATCAGGCGGTCGGCCTGTTCGGGAACCTGCAGCGCGTCGAGGTACAGCACCGTTCCGAGGTCGGCCAGCAGCAGAAAGCCATGCTCGGTGTCTGCGGCCAACACCTCCGGCGCGTGCAGGCCGGCCGCGCGGATGCGGCCGGCGATGTCGACGAAAGGCCGCACGTCCTCCTGCGGCGGCGGCGCATCCATCACGATGAACGATCGCTCGGGGCCGCGGACGCGGAAATAACGCCTGAAGCTCGCGTCCGTCGAGGCCGGCGCCAGGCTCGCGGCCTCGAACCCGAAGCGCTGGCACAGCGGCGCCAGCCAGGCGTTGAAGCGGGCCTCCCGCGTGGCATCGGGCCAGGTGATGGTGGCGTTGGCGGCGGTCATCAGGCGGCAAGGCCCTCGTGGATAATCCGACGATTCTACGAATGGCCGGTGCCCGAGCCTGCCCCCTTGCCGGGCGGCCCCGCTTGGCGGGCCTTGCCGCTTGCTCCATTGCCTGTGCCCTTGTCCGACCGGCCCTTGTCCTCGCTGCGCCGACCCACCCTGACCGCGCTGGCGCTGGCCGCCGCGGCGGCCGTCGTGCGCGCCGAGCCGCCGCTGGTGCTGCAGCCCAGCACGCAGTTGCAGCCGGTGCCGCGCGGCGAGCAGATCAGGCAGCGGCCGGTGATCCTGCAAGCCGACGAGTTGCGTGCGCGGCCCGATCTCGACGCCGTGGCCGAGGGCCATGTCGAGTTCCGGCGCGCCGGTACGGTGATCCGTGCCGACCGCCTCACCTACGACAGCCCCGATGACCTGGCCGTGGCGCGCGGCCATGTGCAGATCCTGCGTGAGGGCAGCATCTTCCGCGGCCCCGAGTTGCAGCTGAAGGTGCAGCGGTTCGAAGGCTTCTTCCTGCAGCCCGAGTTCGAGTTGCCGCTGCTGGGTTCGGGCGGGCGCGCCGACCGGGTGGACTTCCTCGATTCGTCGCGCTCGCAGATGAGCCATGCGGTCTACTCCAGCTGTCCACGCGACGGCTCCGGCGATCCCGACTGGCTGTTGCGTGCCGACCGCGTGCGACTCGACCTGGAAACCAACGAAGGCCGGGCCGAGGGCGCCGTGCTGCAGTTCCTGGGCGTGCCGATCCTGGGCCTTCCGGTGCTGAGCTTCCCGCTCAGCGACGACCGCAAGTCGGGCTGGTTGCCGCCGAACTTCGACCTCGACAGCCGCAGCGGCTTCGAGTTCGGCGTGCCCTACTACTGGAACATTGCCCCAAACCGCGACGCCACGATCACCCCGACCGTGATGACGCGCCGAGGCGCGGCCCTGGGCGCCGAGTTCCGCTACCTCGAAGCCCACGACAACGGCAAGCTGAACCTCGACCTGGTCCCCAACGACCGCGTCACCGGCAACACCCGCTGGGCCTGGACCTTCGATCACGAGGGCGGCCGACCCGACAGCTGGCGCTACAAGGCGAACCTCTTCCGCGTGTCCGACGACGCGTACTGGGAAGACTTTCCGCGCCTGGTGCACAGCACCACGCCGCGCCTGCTGCCCACCGATGTGCAGGCCGAGTACTCGCTGCAGACGCCCCTCGGCCCGGGGCTGATGTATGCCCGCGCGCAGCAGTGGCAGGTGCTGGCGGCGCGCGATCCGACGGCGGTGATCATTGCGCCGTACCAGCGCAGCCCGCAGCTGGGCCTGCGGTTGCAGCCTGAGCTGAGCCGGGGCCTGCGTGCGAGCGTCGAGACCGAGGTCAATCGCTTCACGCGTCCCGAGGTGGGCGGCACGACCGACAGCCTCAACACGGGCTGGCGCTGGCATGCCGTGGGCCAGCTCAGCCGCACCTGGGGCGACAGCGCCTGGTGGCTGACGCCGAAGGCCTCGTTCAACGCGGCGAGCTACGCCACCGACCAGGCGATGAGCGATGGCCGCACGCATGCCGGCCGCTTCATCCCGACCTTCAGCATCGACACCGGCATGGTGTTCGAGCGCGACAGTCGCTGGTTCGGCCGCGCGCTGCGCCAGACACTGGAGCCCCGGCTGCTGTACGTCAACACGCCGTACCGCGACCAGAGCCGCTTGCCGAACTTCGATTCGGCCGACCGTGACTTCAACCTGGTCTCGCTCTACGACGAGAACCCCTTCACCGGCGTCGACCGGGTGGCCGATGCCCACCAGCTCACCGCCGGCGTCGTGACCCGCTGGATCGACGCCAACAGCGGTGCCGAAACCATGCGCCTGGGCCTGGCGCAGCGGGTGCGCTTCCGCGACCAACGGGTGACGCTGGACGCCAGCAGTGCGCCGCTGACGCAGCGCCTGTCCGACGTGCTGATCGAGGGCGGGACCTCGCTGGTGCCGAGCTGGCATTTCGACACCGCGATCCAGTACAACCCCGACCTGAAGCGCACGGTGCGTGCCAGCACCACGGTCGTCTACCAGCCGGGGCCCTTCCGCACCCTGAGCGCGAGCTACACGCTGGCACGCGGGCTGTCCGAGCAATTGGCGGTGGGCTGGCAATGGCCGATCTACCGTGGCACGACAAGGCCGGTGGGGGCCTCCTCGGGTTGCGGCGGGACGCTGTATGCGGTCGGCCGGCTGAACTACAGCATGAACGACAGCCGCATCACCTCGTCGATCGCGGGTCTCGAATACGACGCCGGTTGCTGGATCGGCCGCATCGTGCTGCAGCGCCAGTCGACTGGTGCCAATGAGGCGACGACCCACCTCGCGCTGCAGCTCGAGCTGGTCGGGCTGTCCCGCCTAGGGTCAAACCCGCTGCAGGTGTTGAAGGACAATATCCCGGGCTACCGCCTGCTGCGCGATCCGCGCAACCCGCCGCCGCTGAACGCCGAACCCTGATGTTTGCTGGACCGACATGACTGCTGAATTTGCCGCCCGCCTCTTCCGTGCCGCCGCGCCGCTGGCCGCCGCGTTGGGCCTGGTGGCTGCCCTTGCGCCGGTACAGGCCCAGAGCGCACGCACGGCGCTGCGCAATGGCGACTACATCGTGGCCGTCGTCAACTCCGAGCTCGTCACCGCGGTCGAGGTCGAGCAGCGCCTGACCCGCACCAAGATCGATGCGCAGCGCAATGGCGCTCGCCTGCCGGCCGACGAGGAATTGCGCAAGCAGGTGATCGATGCCTTGATCGACGAGCGGGTGCAGAGCACCTATGCCCGTGAGGCCGGCTCGAAGATCGACGATGTCGAGCTCGAGCGGGCGGTGGCCAATGTCGCGTCGCAGAACCAGCTCTCGCCGGCGCAGCTGAAGGAGCGTGTGCAGGCCGAAGGCATGGACTACACGCGCTTTCGCAACAACCTGCGCGATCAGATGCTGATCGAGCGGGTGCGCGAGCGCGAGGTGACCTCGCGCATCCGCATCTCGGATGCCGACATCGACCGCGTCGTCGAGCAACAGCGTGCCGAGGCGGCGGGCGATCAGGAACTGAACCTCGCGCAGATCCTGATCACGGTGCCGGAGGGCGCCAGCGACGCCGTGGTGGCGCAACGCCGGGCCCTGGTGACGCAGGCGCAGGCGCGCCTGCGAGCCGGCGAGGACTTCGCGAAAGTGGCGCGCGAAGTGTCCGAAGATGGCAATCGTGCCGTTGGCGGAGAGATCGGGATGCGCTCGCAGCGGCGGCTGCCGGACCTGTTCGTCGAGGCCGTGCGCAACGTCAAGGTCGGGCAGGTCACGGCCGAACCGCTTCGCACCTCCGCTGGCTTCCACCTGCTGAAGGTGCTGGCGCGCCAGGAGGCCGATGCCTTCAAGGTGACACAGACGCACGCACGGCACATCCTGATGCGCGTGACCGACCGCTCTTCGGTGCAATCGGTCTCGAACCGTCTCGAGCAACTGCGCCGCCAGATCGAGCGCAACGAGCGCAAGTTCGAAGACGTCGCGCGCGAGGTTTCCGAGGACGGCAGCGCGCCGCAAGGTGGTGATCTTGGCTGGACCTCGCCGGGCAGCTTCGTTCCGGAGTTCGAGGATGCGATGAACCGGCTGGCGATCGGCGCGATCTCGGCTCCGGTGGTGTCACGCTTCGGCGTGCACCTGATCCAGGTGACCGAGCGGCGCAACGTCACGCAAGACCCGAAGGAAGTGCGCGAACAGGCGCGCAACATGCTGCGCGAGCAGCGCTTCGAGCAGGCCTACCTGGACTGGACCAAGGACCTTCGCCTGCGGGCCTATATCGAGATGCGCGAGCCGCCGCAGTGAGCGGGGCCCACGTCGCACGCAAGCGCTTCGGCCAGCATTTCCTGGTCGATGCCGGCGTGATCGACGGCATCGTGCGAGGCATCGACCCCAGGCCGGGTCAGGCGTTGGTGGAGATCGGCCCCGGCCTGGGCGCGCTGACGCAGCCGCTGCTGGAGCGCTCCGGTGCGCTGACCGTCATCGAGCTCGATCGTGACCTGGCGGCCCGTTGGCGGCAGCGTCAGGGCATCACGGTGATCGAGTCCGACGTGCTGAAGGTTGACTTTGCCGGCCTGGCCGCGCAGTTCGGCCAGCCGCTGCGTGTGGTCGGCAACCTGCCCTACAACATCTCGACGCCGATCCTGTTTCATCTGCTCGAAGCCGCGGTCCATGTCCGTGACCAGCATGTGATGCTGCAAAAGGAGGTGGTCGATCGCATGGTGGCCGCGCCGGGCGGCAAGGACTATGGCCGCTTGTCGGTGATGCTGCAGTGGCGCTACCGGATGGTGTCGTTGCTGGACATCGGACCGGATGCCTTTGATCCACCGCCGCGCGTGGACTCTGCGGTTGTTCGCATGGTGCCCCTCGACCCGGTGCCGGCGGTGCAGGTGGCGCTGCTGCAGCAGTTGGTGACGGTGGCCTTCTCGCAGCGTCGCAAGCTGCTGCGCCACTCGCTTGGTCGCTGGCTGACTGAACGCGGTTTCGGTGGTGCGTTCGACCTTCAGCGCCGCGCCGAAGAGGTGCCGGTGGCCGAGTATCTTGCGCTGGCCCAGGCGCTGGGCATCTGATCTGAAATGACAAAGCGGCCCGCAAGGGGCCGCTGAGCGTGGGGAAAGGGCTCGACGCTCAGGCCGGCGTGAGCCACATCGCTGTATCGAACGCGCTGCTCATCATTGGCATGTTCATCCCGAAGTTCGGGTTGGTGCCGTTCTTCGAGACAGCCTTGGGCGCCGGCTTTTCGGCGACAGCGGCGACTTCATTGACGCGCTCCC
This sequence comes from uncultured Bordetella sp., assembly GCA_964641795.1. Classification (GTDB taxonomy): domain Bacteria; phylum Pseudomonadota; class Gammaproteobacteria; order Burkholderiales; family Burkholderiaceae_C; genus Pseudaquabacterium. Next base: position 72,871 of record CAZXLI010000003.1, read on the forward strand.
ACGCGCTGGTTTCACCGCTGCGCGCCACCGCGAAGGAGTAGAAGCAACGGAAAGGTACGCGGCGCTCGGCCCAGAAATCGGCTGCATCGCGGAACACATCGAGCAGCTGCTCGCGCGCTTCGCGGTCGAACTTGGGGTTGTCGGGCAACTGTTCGAGTACCACAACGAAGCCCGGCTGGGAGCCCGCACGGTGGACGAGGTCCGTCATGCAGTCGAACAGCGCATCAAGGTTCTTGCCGAAGTGCGACGGGAACAAGAAGGACTCGGCAATTTTTTCCAGCACGTCCTGCTTGGACTGCGCTTCACCAAGATTGGCGTACAGGAAATGCTGGCCGGCCCCTTCGGCCGCTTGCATCAGGTCTTCGACGCGATAGGCACGGATGGCCTGGACGATGTTGGGACGGACGGTCTGCAGCAGCATGGTCGCGATCCTCCGAATGTCAAGAAACTGTTGTGCTTCGTTGCCACGATCACTGGGCGATGAGCTTGAAACTTGCATAGTGGTCGTCGCTGTAATAACAGGCCTCGGGTTGGGTCGGTTGACCCCCGCCGCACACGATGCGCCGGGCGCCGCGTGTGCGTGCGCCTGGCGTCGGCACCGTGTACTCACGGTAGTAGCCGCGCTCACGCCGCGGCAGCACTCGTTCGCGATTGCCGAAAACCGAGCCGTCCTTGCCGTAGGGGAAAGGGCCGCCGGAATGGATCAATCGGTGCGTTTGCTGGGCCTCGGGCGGCAAGGCTGATACGGCCACCGCGGCCGTATCGTCAACCGACTTCTTGGCTTCGACCGCCGTGCCGACGAATGCCGACACCGCGACCAGCGAAGCGAGCACCAACCTTCTTAGTGACACTTGCATCGTTGACCGCACGGTCCAAGACACGGGATAACCCTGAACTCTGACGCCGTCATGCTACCGGAACGGTCGCCGGAACTCAAGCCGGTTGCCTCAATTTTGGGCAACCGAGCACGGAATTGAGTGGGTGCTCACAATCTGAATCAGCCCTTAAAAATCAAAGGAGTTTGACTTGTCAATAGGGCGATTGCGGGGGCGGCAAATATTCCGTTGGGTTCGGGGGAGGGTGCTGCACCAATCTGGTGATCTGGATCAATCAACCAGATTGGTAATTCCGGCAGGGGGGCGTCTCAGCGGGCGGCGTTGGCGTCGGCGACCGTCAAGGCCGTCATGTTGACGATGCGGCGCACGGTGGCCGAAGGCGTCAGGATGTGCGCCGGCTTGGCTGCGCCGAGCAGCACGGGGCCGATCGCAATGCCACCGCCGGCGGCCGTCTTGAGGAGGTTGTAGGCGATGTTGGCGGCGTCGATGTTGGGCAGCACCAGCAGGTTGGCTTCGCCAATGAGTGACGAGCGTGGCATCAGTTCTGCGCGATAGGCGGCGTCGAGCGCGGCGTCGCCGTGCATTTCGCCGTCGATCTCGAGCCACGGTGCCAGTTCCTTGACCAGCCCCAATGCCTCGCGCATCTTCAGGGCCGACGGCTTGTCGCTCGAGCCGAAGTTCGAGTGCGACAGCAGCGCCGCTTTCGGCTGGACGCCGATGCGCAGCATCTCCTCGGCCGCCATGACGGTGATCTCGGCGATCTGCTGGGCGGTCGGGTCGTAGTTGATGTGGGTATCGACCAGGAACACCTGGCGATTCGGCAGGATCAGCCCGTTCATGCAGGCGTAGGTGCAGACGCCGGGGCGACGGCCGATCACCTGATCGATGTGCGCCAGGTGCTGCTGGGTCGAACCCCAGGTGCCGCAGATCATGCCGTCGACTTCACCCTTGTGCAGCAGCATGCTGGTGATCAGGGTCAATCGGCGACGCATCTCGATCTTCGCGAACTGCTCGGTGACGCCCTTGCGCTCGGTCAGGCGGTGATAGGTCTGCCAGTAGTCGCGGTAGCGCGGGTCGTCGTCGATGTTGACGATCTCGTAGTCCCGGCCGCGCTCCAGCCGAAGGCCGTACTTCGCAATGCGTCGTTCGATGATGGACTGCCGGCCCACGAGCCACGGTCGCGCCAGGCCCTCGTCGACGATCACCTGCACGGCCCGCAGCACGCGCCGGTCCTCGCCCTCCGCGAAGGCGATGTTCTTGCGCTCTGCCCGCTTGGCCAGCGAGAAGATCGGCTTCATCGTCTGGCCCGAGGCATAGACAAAGCTCTGAAGCTTGTCGGTGTAGGCCTCGTAATCGCTGATCGGCCGGCTGGCGACACCGGACTCGACCGCGGCGCGGGCCACCGCCGGCGCGATCTTCATCATCAGCCGCGGGTCGAACGGCTTGGGAATCAGGTACTCGGGGCCGAAGCTCAAGGTGGCGCCGGCATAGGCGGCGGCGACCACGTCGCTCT
>CAZXLI010000004.1:0-75219 GCA_964641795.1 uncultured Bordetella sp.
AAGACCCAGGGACATCAGATGCTCTTAGCTCCCGGATTGCGGCGGACATAACACCGTGGCGGCCGCCAGCGCGATGGTCAGGGTGAACAGAGTCGCGTTCATGATCGAACCTTTCGTGATGCAGCGAGGGAGTCGCTCCCTCAACGTCATGCCACTTGGCATGCCCTGCACTCTAGGGAACCGCATCCGACGCACGGCCGACAACCACATTACAGGTTCGTAAGCTTGTCTCTCGCAGACTCCGGCTACGGATCGGCGGCGCAGTTCTGCCAGCGGAGGCCTCGCGCCGCAGCTGTGGCCCAGTTCGCCAGCGGCGGCGCCACCGAACTGCCAGTTTCTTCAAGCCTGCAGGCGCACGGCGATGCAAGCTGGGAACGCCAACAGTATTCAGCCCCGAGCAACCAATGCCGTTCTCTCCTTCCGATGCGTGGCTTCAGGGCCTGGGCGCCGCCTTCGTTCAGCTGGCCGCCGGCGAGTTTGCTGCAGCCGTCCGTGGAACCCATACCTCGCCGGTTCGAGCGCTCGGCAAGTGGCTGATCGACGCGCTGCCAACACCGCTGATCGACGTCGCAATTGCATTGCTTCGGCGCGGCGACAAGCCCGCGATCGCCATCGCACTGACCTTGTTCAGTCTCGGAGTTCCGGCGATGGCCGCGACCGCGGGCACGGCCACGCTCGTGGCGGCGTTGCTGTTGTCTGGGTTGCTCGGGCTGTATGCGCTGTGGCGCCGCACCGAGCTTTCGCGCGCCACGGCCGCCACCCTGGGTTTGGTAGCGACAGCGGCAGGGATGCTGGGTGTCTTCTTCGGCGCGGAAGCTTCCTTCGCCATCGGCTTCGCCGCGGCGGGACTGGCGTTGGTGATTCGTCGTGTCCGACAACGCCGGCGCGCAGAGCCCGTACGTCTGCCACGGCCGCAAGCCCCCCTGGGTTCGCCCCCTGGCTCTGCCTCCCTGGAGATTCCAGGACTGTCCGAGTTGATCACCCCTGTCGACCGATTCTTCGTCACCGACGTGACGTTTCCTGCTCCGAGCGTCGTGTTGCGACAGTGGCGCCTCGTGGTGCGAGGCATGGTCGAGCACCCGCTCAGTCTCACCCTCGACGAGCTGCTGTCGCTTCCATCGCGAGAGATCGACGCGGTTCTGATGTGTGTGCACAACCCCGTTGGCGGCCCTTTCGTAGGTAATGCTCGCTGGCAAGGTGTACCGCTGCGCGACCTGCTTGTGCGCGCCGGTGCGGCCACGGAAGCGGACCATGTCCGGCTTCACTCGGTGGATGGGTTCTCCGCCGGCATCAGCTTGTCGTTGCTCGAGGTCGGCTTCGAACCCATGCTGGTCTACGCGATGAACGGCGCACCGCTCACACCCGCGCACGGTGCTCCAGTTCGAGTCCTTGTGCCTGGGATCCACGGCTATGACGCAAACATCAAGTGGCTGGCGTCCGTGGAAGTCATGCGGTTCAGCGAAGCCATCGACTACGCGGAGCGCAAGGGCTGGCCAAGACGGCCATCCCGCATGGCGCCGAACTCGAGGATCGACGTTCCAGACCACTCAGCGCTGTTGGCACCCGGCCGCCAGGTCGTCGCCGGTGTGGCCTGGAGTCCTCCGCACGGCGTCGCGAAGGTCGAACTGCGCATCGACAGCGGCCCGTGGCAAGTCTGCACGCTGGCCACGGCCCTCGGCCCCTGTGCCTGGGTTCAGTGGCAAGGGCCCTGGGATGCAACGCCCGGCCGCCACACCTTGGAGACCCGCGCCTGGGGACGAGAAGGCGTACAAGCCGAACTCGCTGCCGCACCCTACCCCGACGGCGCCCGCGGCTACCACCGCATTGCGGTCGACGTGGAATCGACGCGCAACCCGCAGAGACGCCAGGTCGGCTGGTGGCTCGCATCGGATGCACGCGCGCGAGGGCTCCTGGCCTGGCGAGGAATCACTGCGTGGCGCAGGCACCGGCCCCACAGGGGGTAGCCGGTTTGGCGCCTCGTGTCTGGTGAAGCCCGCAACGACAAAGGGAGGGGCGCGTATGTCCGTTTCGGCTGTGCTCGGCGAACGCCGCATCGTTCAAGTTCCAGAGGGTCCGATCGAGTATCGGGTCATGGGCACGGGTCCGACCATCGTGTTCCTGCACGGCATCATCGCCAACGGCGACGTGTGGCGTGGTGTGGTCGAGGATCTGGCAAGGGATCACTGCTGCATCACACCCGACTGGCCGCTGGGAGCGCATGCCCTCAAGATGCGGGACGGCACCGACTTTTCGCTTCCGGGAATTGCCCAGATGGTCGACCGCTTCCTTTCGGCTGCGAATCTCGACAGCGTCGTGCTCGTCGCCAATGACACGGGGGGTGCAGTGGCACAACATGTGGTTGCCGACCATGCCCAGCGGATTGCTGCGCTCGTATTGACCCCATGCGACGCCTTCGACAACTTCGTCCCGCTGCCGATTCGGCACCTGCGCCTGTTGGGGAGAACGTCATGGGGACTGTGGGTCTTGGCGCAGACCTTGCGCTGGCGTTGGGTACAACGACTGCCCATCGCCTTTGGTCTGCTGACTGAGAGGGCGATCCCGGACGACATCATGAGGTCCTACACCGCCCCGCTGCGCGACCGCCCAGGCACACGAAGCGATTTCGCGGCCTTGGTCCGCGCCATCGATCCGATGTACACGGTCGAGGTTGCCACGCGCCTTCCGGGGTTCCCCAAGCCGGTGCTGCTTGCGTGGGCGCGAGAGCGTCGCCGATTCTTCCCGCTCGAGCACGCCCACCGCCTGGCTGGCTTGTTCCCGGATGCGACCGTCGAAGTGATCGACGATTCAGGCCCGTTCGTGACCGAAGACCAGCCGGCCGCCGTCGCACGAGCGATCCGGCACTTCGTGACGACTCGCGTCGAGCCCCACGACATGCCCCGTCAACCCTTGTCGAAACAGACCGAGATCTGATCCCGCCGCCCGATCAGCGAAGACGGTGCGATCCCGAAGTTGTCGCGGAATGAACGCGACAGATGTGCCGAGTCGCTGAAGCCGACCGCGTGAGCAGCTTCGGTCCACGAAGCCCCCTGAAGGACGGATTCGACAGCCCGACGCAGTCTCGTCCACACCACATAGCGCCGCAACGGTACACCCGTCTCGTCGACGAACCGGTGGCTCAGCCAACTCGGCGAGACGTTCAGCTGGTTCGCCAGCGACTGCAGTCGCACGGGTCGATCTATGGCCGACTGCAGGACCTGCAGCGCACGAACAATCCGAGCATCGCGGCCGCGCCCGCTCGCATTGACGCTGCCCAAGCCGAGCCATGCTCTGCAGATGGCGTCCGCTTCGTCGATGGTCCCGCCTTCGGCTGCGAGCGTCGCCAATCCCGCGGCCGCCGGGTGCGGCGGTTGGAAAGGAACAATGCACTCATCTGTGTGTAGCCGACCCTCGACGCAGGCGTACTCGGCCCCCTCTGACTCCATGAAGAGCATCGCCACCTGAGCGTCCTTGGCATCGAAGGCATGCGGCTGGTCGGGCAGGACGCGAAATCCATTCCACGCTTCCCATTTTCCGTGGGGCTCGATACGCGAACGCAAGCTGCCGCCGAGTCCCCAGCAGATCTGGGCCGCATGATGGCGATGCGATCGGGTACTGGGGCCAGGCCCGATGTAGAGCAGGCGGTGGGGCCACAGGTAAAGCCGCACTCGAACGCACTCATCGGCGGCCTCAGCGGGAAGGCGGGTCAACGAGCCCATCATGTTGTTGCGAGACGCCGGCCGCGACAATCAAGTTCATAGAGCCTGCGAAACCTCGAGGATGGGCTTCAATCCCGTTCCGAATCTGCCGATGGCGGCGCGGTGCAAGCGCAGTTCGCCATAGGGCAGGTAGCGAATACCGAGTTCCGACACGCGCGAGAACGCCGGCCGTCGCAGTTGCTGTGCCACCTGGCCGCGCCGATCGTCGGGCGCGACCAGGAACATCGCGGTACCCGCCCCCAGTGCGCAACCCAGCGCCAGATCCAGCATGCGCACGATGCCGGAGTAGATCGAAGTCGAATGCTCGACCTCGAAGGCAGCGACGACTCGCTCGCCGCTGGTGTCCAGCCAGACCACGTCGATCAGGCGCACAGACTCCGCGGCGCCGTCGAGTCCTGCGGGCAGACCCTCGAGACAACCATCGCCGAGCCGGCCGTCCAGGTACTCGCGCGAGCGATCGTTCGCCGCGATCCACACCTGAAAGCCCAAACTCAGGCCGAGATCGCGCAGCCAGCCCTGAACCTCCGTATGCGTGGTGTCGCTCTCCCGCTCGAGCGTCCACTGCCGGTGTTGCGCGACCGTCTCTTCACGCACCCTCGCGAGGTCGCCTTGCCAAGCCTGCGCCGCCAAAGGATCGTTCTCGCGCGGCGGCGCCTCGTAGCGCCCGGAGCCGATGTCGAACAGCAGCCCGGCGACCGCGCCGAGGTCATTGGACAGGCGCGAGCGATGCTCGGCGTTCAGGCGCATGACCCCTTCTCGCATCGACAGATAGTGGTCCCAACGCCCCAGTTTGACGTTGCCTCCGGTCAGCGCGTTGTAGCCCCGCACGATCGCCGTGTTGAACGGAACGACAAGGGTCGGGTGGATGAAGTAGAGGAGGTTCGCCACGGCCGGCCCCAACCCCTTGATCTGCCGAGCGTCGAGCTGACGGATTGCGTCGATCACCGCTTCGGCCGTGTCGCAGCAGTCGCACGCGTGCAGCAGCCGCCCGAAGGCGCGCTGGTTGTCCTCGTTCTCGTAGATGTCCGGGATGCGCAGCTTGGGCTTCCACAGAAACGCATGGTCCGCACCCTTGAAGACCTGCCGCTGCTCGGCGATCGACGACACGACGGTCTCCAGCGTCGAGCCCCGATACACGTTGCCGAAGCTTCCCCCCTCGATCTCGCGCACGATCTGCCCGATGCCGCGCCGGATCGAGCGGAAGTTCTTCAGGCGCTCTTCCCACAGGAACCAGGTGCGGTACGTTGCATGGGGATCGGCCCGCCAACGGTCGATCAGGGCATCCCGCTGGGCGGCAGAGGACATCGGCAAGACGGCTTGTTCCATGGCCGGCAAGCTTAGCGCCATCGCGGCCGCGTGCGGCGCGAACGGGGCATGTCGAATGCCTGCAGCGTCTGCCGGCCGATCCTGACGACTTCGTCATCAATCGGTCAGGTTCCGGTCAATCGAAGCCGCGTACCGTGATGTCCTTCCCTGCAGCAAGCCAGGGGAGACTTCGCTGCCAATCCCGGATAGCGCGTACCTTGAAGAAGGAGCATTGACATGAGGACCATCGCAGTCTTGCTGGCACTCGCCGGCCTGGCCATCGGTTCGGCGTCGGCGGCAACAGCTGGAACGGAAGGCGCGGGCCCTGGCGTCCCGTTGGTCGTCGCCAAGCGCCTTGGCACAACCACGCCAGCGACCGTTCCTGCCGAGGTGCGGCTGTCGGGCGTTCCGATGCGTCAAGCGACGGTCGGCTTGGGCACGCAGCGACTGGCTGCGGTGATGCCGGTGGCGTCGGTGGTGAATGTGTCGGGCGTGCCCTTGGCGCGTGCCAAGCGACTTTGACGGCTGGGCGGCCCGTCCGGGTCACGCACCGTCAGGCGGGTGACCTCGCGCCGGCCAGCGTCTCGATGATCGGGCAGGCCTGCATGGGGCCGGCCTGCCTGCAGCGATGCAGCAACTCGGACAGCGCCCCGCGCATTCGATGCAGGTCCGCCAGCTTGTCCTCGATCTGGCCCAGACGTGCCTGGGTGACCGACTGGATGGCCCGGCGATTGCGGCCGTCCTCCAGGTCCAGCAGGCTGCGCACCTCGTCCAGCGAAAAGCCCAGCGCTTGCGCACGCTTGATGAACGCGATGCGGTCAATCGCCGCAACGGGGTAGACCCGAAAGCCGCCGTTTGCCGCCGGCACACGCAGCAGTCCGCGCGACTGGTAGTAACGCACCGTCTCAACGCCCACTCCGGCTGCCTTCGCAAGGCGACCGATGGTCAAGGGAGAGGCTGTCTCCAAGGGCGCGGGGCGCGCGACCATTCTTTTTTTCACGGCGGCATGGTACGTCCGGATTCCGTAGTTGACCCCAGAGCCGGTTTGACGACGATCAACGTTTCCGATGCAATGTCCGGCGAGACTTCCGCCGCGGATTCTGCAAATCTGCGCACGTACCGACTTGAACATGACTCTGACCGCCAGCCGCCACCACAGGCGCAGCATCGCCCTCACGATGTTGCTCGTGTGGGTCTTCGCGCTGCTGTCGGGAGTGGCGAATGCCTGTCTGACGGAACCGCGCGGCGAACTGGCGCATGCCGACATCCAGGTTTCGCAGGCAGACCATCCGGCGCCAGCCGCCGTGCAACCCCACGCGGCGGATCAAGCGCAGCACGGCGAGCACCCCGACAAGGCGCCGTGCCAGAAGTCCTGCGACGCGTCGTCGCAGACGCTGCTGAAGCAACTGCCCAAGTTCGACAACCCCGATCTGCAGGCCATGGTCCCTGCAGCTCACAGGCAGGCCACCGACCTGCGCATGGCGCCGGCCGCCCTGGTCCGCGCCGCTCTTGCAGCGGTTCCACCGCCCTCACCCCCTCCGCGGGTGCAGTTCTCCCGGCTCGCGCTGTAGCGCGCGCCCCGGGGTCGCGGCGAAGGACGCTCCAGCGCGCCCCTTGCCGGCGGCCCGCCGCGCAGCCCCGACCTGTTGACTCCGTAGCCGACTACGGACCGCACAGTCGGACCGCGAGTCGCGGCATCACTCCCTCAACCGGCCACCGGGCCGACCACCCGTCGACCGATCGTTCTCTCGCTTCCAGGAGGCTTCCATGTTCCGTTTCCGCACCCTCTCCGTTGTCGCGACTCTCGCCGCTGTGTCCGTGGCTTCGTTCGCGCAGGACGACCAGCACAAGGCCCATCACCCTGCCGGCGCCGCTTCCGCGGCGATGCCCGCACCGGCCACCGGCAAGCCCGCCGGCATGCCCGACATGGCCATGATCGACAAGCACATGAAGGCCATGCAGTCGATGCACGAGCAGATGGCCGGCGCAAAGACGCCGGCGGAGCGCGAGGCGATGATGGCCGAGCACATGAAGCTCATGCAGGAGGGCATGTCGATGATGGGTGGCATGGCGCCCGGGAAGGCACCAGCCAATACCGCCGCGCGCCAGCAGATGATGGAGAAGCGCATGGACATGATGCAGTCGATGATGCAGATGATGATGGACCGCATGCCCATGTCTCCTGTCGCGCCGGCGAAGTGACCCTCGTACGCGCCTGAGTGAGAGCACCGGTCGAGCCCTTCGACTCACCGGACCGTACCCAGACCCGCACAGGAGTCCTTCCATGGATCACGACCACGACGAGCCAAACCGCCGAGCGCGCAGTTTCTGGCGCAGCCGATATGCCATCGGACTGCTGGTGTTTGCCGCGATCGCCCTGTTCTTCCTGCTGACCGAACACCGCGCACACACGCTGGGCGCCCTGCCCTACCTGCTGCTGGCTGCGTCCCCGTTCCTGCACATCTTCATGCACCGCGGCCACGGCCATGGCCACGGGGATGCGCACGATGGCAAGGGGCCCTCCAACGACCGCCCCGCGGGTCCGGAAGCGTCCGAAGGGCGTTCGCGAAAGACGCACCACCACCACTGAGGGGATCTGCAGATGAGTCACGACCAGCCTGGCTACGGACTGTGGATGCTGGTCATCCTCAATTCGGCCATCTTCCTGATGTTCGCCTTCAGCTTCTTCAAGCCGCAGACCAGCCGAGACTGGCGCACCTTCGGGGCCTTCGCGGCCTTCGTGGTCGCGCTGTTCGTCGAGATGTACGGCTTCCCGCTGACGATCTACCTGATGTCGGGCTGGCTGCAGACGAAGTACCCCACCCTGGATCTGATGTCGCACAACAGCGGGCACCTCTGGTCGACGCTGCTCGGCGAGAAGGGCGATCCGCACTTCGGGGTGCTCCACATCGCCAGCTATGTCTTCCTCGGGCTGGGCTTCTACCTGCTGTCCGCGGCCTGGAACGTGCTGTACCACGCCCAGCGCGCAAACCGCCTGGCGAAGACCGGGCCCTATGCGCGCGTCCGCCATCCGCAGTACGTCGCCTTCGTGATGATCCTGCTGGGTTTCCTGCTGCAGTGGCCCACGCTGCTGACGTTGGTGATGTTCCCGATCCTGGTGGCCATGTACGGACGCCTTGCCGTCACGGAAGAGCGCGAGATGCGCGAGCGTTTCGGCACCGAGTTCGACGCCTACGCCGCGCGCACACCGCGCTTCGTTCCCGCTCTGAGCGGACGCACCTCTGCTGCCTGAGGCCGGAGATCGCACGTGAAAGACAACCGCAGTTGCACCGTGCACCACAACGTAGTACGGCCTTGAAGGAGACTGCCGTGCCGAACTCCACCATCCCTGCCGATTCGCCAGACGATTCGGACCGCCGGCTCTGGCTCGGCGCGGCAACCGCCGCCGGCGGCGCGGGACTGGTCGCCACCGCGGTGCCTTTCGTGGCCTCTTTCGCGCCGAGCGAGAAGGCGCGTGCACTGGGCGCGCCGGTCGACGTCGAGCTGGGCAGCCTGCGCCCCGGCGAACTGCGCACGGTCGAGTGGCGCGGCAAGCCGGTGTTCGTGCTGCGCCGCACGCCCGAGATGATCGACGCGCTGGCGCGGCACGACACCCTGCTCGCCGACCCGCAGTCACGCCGGTCGGAGCAGCCCGACACCGCCCGCAACGCGTTGCGCTCGAGCCGGCCCGACCTGGCCGTGATCGAGGCGGTGTGCACCCACCTGGGCTGCGTCCCCACCTTCCGGCCCACGCCCGGCAGCCCGGACATCGGCGCGCAGTGGCCGGGCGGCTTCTACTGCCCCTGCCACGGGTCCAAGTTCGACCTCGCCGGCCGCGTGTTCAAGAACGTGCCGGCACCGACCAACCTGACCGTGCCGCCGCACCGTTTCCTCTCCGAGACCGTGCTGCTGATCGGCGCGGCTCCAACAGCCTGAGGGACACGTCATGTCCAAGAAGCACAAGAAGCACGAGAAGCTCGCCAAGATCACTACCGGCGCGGATGCGGCCGGCGGAGCAACCGCACCAGCGTCCGACACCGCAGCGTCCACGGACCGATCCCTGTCGAGGGAGGAGTACGAGGCCCAACTTCACGTGCTGCAGGTCGAACTGGTGAAGCTGCAGCGCCACTTCATCCGCTGCCAGGACCGGATCCTGGTCGTGCTCGAAGGTCGCGACGCCGCCGGCAAGGACGGCAGCATCAAGCGCATCGTCGAGTACCTCAGCCCGCGCGAGACCCGCGTCGTGGCACTGGGCAAGCCTTCGGACCGCGAGCGCAGCGGCTGGTACTTCCAGCGCTACGTGCCGCACCTGCCGGTGGCCGAGGAACTCGTGCTGTTCAACCGCAGTTGGTACAACCGGGCCGGCGTTGAGCACGTCATGGGCTTCTGCACCAGGGAGCAGCATGCGGAGTTCATGCAGTCCGTGCCGAAGTTCGAGGAGATGCTGGTCGGATCGGGCATCAAGCTGCTGAAGTACTACCTCGACGTCAGCAAGGCGGAACAGGTCAAGCGCCTCGAGGAACGCCGCCGCGACCCGCTCAAGCAGTGGAAGTCGAGCCCGATCGACGCAGTGGCCGTCAAGCATTGGAAGGCGTACTCCGCGGCACGCGACGCCATGCTGATGCGAACGCACACGGCGACAGCGCCGTGGCGCATCGTGCGCGCGGACAACAAGCGCCTGGCCCGTCTCAACCTGATGCGCGACATGCTCTCCCGGCTCCACTACGCCGGCCGCAAGGACAAGCTCGTGCGTCCCGACCCCGACATCGTGTTCGAGTTCTCTCCCGATTGCCTCGAGGCTGGACGCCTGGCCCGCTGATATCCCATCCAAAGGATCCTTCATGAAGACAAGCACCGTAGAAGTCGGCGAACTGGTCTCGAGCCTGAGCGCCGCCGGCGTGCAGCGCCAGATCGCAGCGCTGCCCGGCGTTCATCACGTCGACGTCAACTACGTCGCCGGCAGCGCCACCGTGCACTACGACGAGACGAAGACATCGCTGGAGGACATCCGACGGCGCATCGTCGAGTGCGGCTACCACTGCCGCGGCGAGATGCTGCCCGCCCACGTCTGCCCGCCCGAGGGACATGCCGAGCACGCGGGACACGAAGGCCATGGCGCCCACGCCGGGCACGCCGGGCACGTTGCCGCCACGACGCCTGCCGTGAGCGGCGCCGCACCGAAGACACCACCGGCCGCGCCGCACGCGGGTCACGCGGCGCATGCCGGCCACGGCGGCGAAGCCGCGCATCAGATGAGCGACATGATGCACGACATGGGCCACGCGCCCGGCATGTCGATGCAGGACATGGCCAACGACATGCGCAACCGCTTCCTGGTCGCGCTGCTGTTCTCGATTCCGGTGTTCCTCTACTCGCCGATGGGCAAGATGTTCGGCGACTTCGCGACGCCGTTCGGGATGGATCGCAACCTCTTCCTGTTCATCGTCGCCACCGGCGCCATCGCCTATCCCGGCTGGCCGTTCTTCGTCGCCGGCTGGCGCGCCGCGCGCAACAAGGTGGCCAACATGGCCACGCTGGTCGTGCTGTCGGTCGGCACCGGCTACGTGTTCAGCCTCGGTGCCACGTTCTTCTACGAAGGCGAGGTGTTCTACGAGGCCGCGTCGGTGCTGCTGGTGTTCATCCTGCTCGGCCACTGGCTGGAGATGCGCGCCCGCGCCGGCGCCTCCGATGCGATCCGCGCGCTGATGGACCTGGCGCCGCCGATGGCCACCGTGCTGCGCAACGGTGTCGAAACCAAGGTGCCGACCTCCGAGGTGCTGGTCGGCGAGACGGTGGTCATCAAGCCGGGCGACAAGATCCCGGTGGACGGCAAGATCATCGACGGCGCATCGCAGGTCGACGAGTCGATGCTCACCGGTGAGTCGATGCCGGTGAAGAAGGTCGTCGGCAATGCGGTGATCGGCGCGACCATCAACAAGAGCGGCAGCTTCCGCTACCAGGCCACCAAGGTCGGTGCCGACACGGCGCTCGCGCAGATCGTCAAGCTGGTGCAGGAAGCGCAGAACTCGAAGGCGCCGGGCCAATTGCTCGCCGACCAGGCCTCGCAGTGGCTGGTGCTCATAGCCATCGTCGTCGGACTCGCGACCTTCGCGGTGTGGTTCTGGGTCCTCGGCCAGCCGCTGCTGTTCGCCCTCACGCTCACCATTACCGTCTTCGTGATCGCCTGCCCCGACGCGCTCGGGCTGGCCACACCGATGGCGATCATGGTCGGTACGGGCCTCGGTGCGATGAACGGCATTCTCTTCAAGAACGCCGCGGCGCTGGAGAACGCGACCAAGCTGACGGTGGTTGTCTTCGACAAGACCGGCACACTGACACTGGGCCAGCCGGACGTGGTCGAGATGGTGCCGGCGCCGGGTGTGACGGAAGCGCAGTTGCTGTCCACCGCGGCCGCAGTGGAGAAGTTCTCCGAGCACCCGCTGGCGCTGGCGGTGCTCAAGCGCGCCGGCACGCAGACGTCGGAGGGGCAGGAGACCGCCACCGCCTTCACCAACATCGACGGCCAGGGCGCGCGCGCCAGGATCGGGGACGAGGTCGTTCTGCTTGGCAACCGCAAGTTGATGGAGGCGGAGCGGATCGGCCTCGCGGAACTGGCAGCCGAGGCAGCACGCCTGCAGGGCGGCGGCCGCACGGTCGTTCACGTGGCACGCGGCGGCCGCCTCATCGGCCTGATCGCGATCGCCGATGCGGTGCGCCCGACCTCCAGGGCCACGATCGCCAAGCTGCAGGAGCGCGGCGTCAAGGTCGCCATGATCACCGGTGACAACCAGGCCACTGCCGAGCGCATCGGCAAGGAACTCGGCATCGACATCGTGCTTGCCGACGTGCTGCCGGGTCAGAAGGCGTCAAAGATCAAGGAACTGCAGAACCAGGGTCACAAGGTCGCCATGGTCGGCGACGGCATCAACGATGCGCCGGCCCTGACGCAGGCCGATGTCGGCTTCGCCATCGGCGCGGGCACCGACGTGGCGATGGAAAGCGCCCAGGTCGTGCTGATGAAGAGCGACCCCTACGACGTCGTCGGCGCGATCGAGCTGTCGCGCGCGACGCTGCGCAAGATGCACCAGAACCTGTGGTGGGCGGTGGGCTACAACGTGATCGCCTTTCCGCTTGCAGCCGGTGTCTTCTATCCGTTCACGCTGTCGCCCGAGGTCGCGGCACTGTCGATGTCGGGCAGTTCGGCCATCGTGGCGATCAACGCGCTGATGCTCAAGCGGACCAAGCTCGCCGGCATCCGCAGTCCTCACCCTGCGCCGGCCGCGTCGTCGACGGTGGCGCAAGGCGCGTCGGCCTGAACCTGACGCGGTGTTGCAGCGATGACAAACCCTGGCCGCCTCGAACGCCAGCGATTGCCGGCAGCGTCGCGGCTGGGGGCGTGGCAACTGGCTTGGCTGGCGGCTGCGGTCTTCGTCGTCTCCGCGGGCTATGGTGCGCTCATGCCCTTGCTGCCGGCCTGGCTCGCGCCGTTGATGACGGCCGATGGCCAGGCCGAAGTCGCGCGCCATGTCGGACTGCTCAGCGGCCTGTACGCCGCCGGGGTGCTGGTCGGCGCGCCCCTGTGGGGACTGGTCTCCGACCGCTGTGGACGCAGCCGCATCCTGCTGATTGGTCTGGTCGGTTATGTCGCCAGCCTGCTGCCCTTGTTGCGGGCCGACTGGGTCGGGCTCGCCGGCATCTACGCGCTGCGCGGCGCCACCGGCTTCTTCGTGGCGGCCGTCGTGCCGGTCGTGCCGGCGCTCGTCGCCGAGCACACGCCGCAAGGTCAGCGCGCGCGCAGGTTCGCGTGGCTCGGCGCGATGTCGCTGCTGGGCTTCCTGTTCGGGCCGGGACTCAATGCCGCCGCCGCGCAGATGGCCGGCGCACTCGCCGGCGTCGGGGACGGTACTCTCGACCCGACCGATCTCGTGATCGTGATGTCGGCAGCACTGGGCGCGCTGATGATGCTGGGACTCGCCGTCACCCTGCCGCGCGTCCCGCCAGCCGCCCTCGAGGACGATTCGCAGCCTGCGTCTGCCGATCGAAGGCGCGCAATGGCGCTGTGGGGGCTGAACGGCGTGGTCATGTTCGTGCTGTCCGGCTTCGAGCTCGGCATCGTGCTGCAAGGCCAGCAGCACCCGACGCTGTCGTCGCGCGAGATTTCGCTGATGTTCGCCGAGTGCAGCCTCGTGATGCTCGGCGTCAACGCGCTGCTGTTCTTCACCGGTCTGCTCGAGCGCGCCGCCGGCCGCGGCGTGATGGCGGCCGGGCTGGTGCTGGCGATCGCGGGCCTGGCGATGCTGGCGCAGCACCGCAGCGACGCCTGGATGTACATCGGCGTCAGTTTCACCGCCGCCGGCACCGGGCTCGTGCTGCCGACGATTTCCTACCTCGCCGCGGGAGCCTCCCGGCGACGGCTCGGCGCCACGATGGGCGGGCTGGCCGCGGCAGCAGGAGTCGGCCAGACGCTGGGCTCGGCGGCCACCGGCTGGCTCTTCGGCGCGGTGGCCCAACTCAGCTTCGCGTGGCTCGCGCTGCCGCTGCTGGCCACGCTGGGCAGCCTGATCGTGCGACCCGCGTGGTGGGCGATCGAAGGCCAGCCGTCGCGGTCGCCACGCGCTTCTTCCGAGCCGCTTCCCAAATGACAACCCCAGGAGCCCTGACCATGCGCCACTTCCTCGTCGCCCTTCTTGCCGCGCTGACGCTCGCGCTCTCCGGCTGCGGCTACAACACCTTCCAGTCGACCGACGAACAGATCAAGGCCAGCTGGTCCGAGGTGCTGAACCAGTACCAGCGCCGCGCCGACCTGATCCCGAACGTCGTGGCCACCGTCAAGGGCGAGGCCAACTTCGAGCAGGAAACGCTCACCAAGGTGGTGGAGGCGCGCGCCAAGGCCACCTCGATCCAGGCCACGCCGGAACTGGTCAACAACCCCGAGGCGTTCAACAAGTTCCAGGCCGCGCAGGGTGAGCTGTCGAGCGCGCTGTCGCGCCTGCTGGCCGTCAGCGAGAACTACCCCAGCCTGAAGGCCAACCAGGGCTTCCAGGACCTGCGCGTTCAACTCGAAGGCACCGAGAACCGGATTGCCGTGGCGCGTGGCCGCTATGTGAAGGCCGTGCAGGACTACAACGTCGCGGTTCGCACCTTCCCCAGCAACCTGACGGCAATGGTGTTCGGCTATGGGGTCAAGGCCAACTTCAGCGTCGCCGACGAAGCGGCGCTCACGGTGCCGCCGAAGGTCGATCTCGGCGGCATCGGCGCCTCGGGTGCCAAGAAGTGACAGTAGCCCGCGTCCCGCTCGGACGCTTCCTGCGCTGGCTCGCCGTCGCCTGGCTCCTGTGCGGGGCCACGCTGGGCGCCGCCCAGGACCTGGTCCCGGTGCCGCCGCTGCAAGGCCGGGTGACCGACCTGACCGGAACGCTGACAGCACCGCAGAGCGCCGCGCTCGAACAGTCGCTGCGCGCGTTCGAGGAGCGCAAGGGCACGCAGATCGCGGTGCTGATCGTGCCGACGACGCGGCCGGAGGCGATCGAACCCTTCGCGCTGCGCGTGGTGGAGCAATGGAAGCTGGGCCGGCGCAAGGTCGACGACGGCGCATTGCTGCTCGTCGCGAAGGACGATCGTGCCGTGCGGCTCGAGGTCGGCTACGGAATCGAAGGCGCACTGAACGATGCCACGGCGGCGCGGATCATCGCGGAGGTCATCACTCCCCGGTTCCGGCAGGGCGACTTCTATGGAGGACTCACGGCAGGGCTCGACCGGATCGTGCGTGTCCTCGATGGCGAGGCCCTGCCGGCCCCGACGCGGCGGGGCGCGGCATCTGCCGACAACGGCCTCGGACAAAGCTGGCCCGTGCTGTTCATCGTCGCGCTGGTGCTCGGCGGCGTGTTGCGGCAGGTGCTGGGCCGGGTGCCCGGGGCCCTGGTGGTCGGCGGTCTGCTGGGCGTCGTCGCCTGGTTCGCGCTCGGCACCCTTGCCGTCGCAGCCACCGCAGGCATGACCGGCTTCTTCGTCACGCTGCTGGGCATCGGCATGGGCGGCCACGGCGGCATGCACGGGCACGGCGGGCGCCGGGGCGGTGGCTTCGGCGGCGGGTTCGGTGGCGGCGGCGGGTTCGGCGGCGGTGGCGGCGGTTTTGGCGGAGGCGGTGCCTCCGGTCGGTGGTGACGATGGATCTCGCCAGACTCCTGCGCCACCTCGCGACGACCTCGGCGCGCGTGCGCCGCGCCTTCCCCGCCTCTGCGCTGCGGTCGATCGAGCAGGCGATCGCCGCGAGCGAGGCCACCCATGCAGCAGAGATCCGGTTCGTCGCCGAAGGCTCGCTCGACGGCCTGCCGCTGCTGCGCGGCCAGACGGCGCGCGAACGCGCCATCGAGCTCTTCGCACGACTGCACGTCTGGGACACCGAGCACAACACCGGCGTGCTGATCTACGTGCTGCTGGCGGACCGGCGGGTCGAGATCGTCGCCGACCGGGGCATCCATGCCAAGGCCGGCGCCGAGGCCTGGTCCGTGATCTGCCGCGGCATGGAAACGCACTTCGGCGCCGGCGACTTCGGCTGCGGCGCCGTCCAGGGCATCGAGGCCGTCACGCAGTTGGTGGCGCGCCATTTCCCGCTCGCGCCCGGCGATCGCAACGAGTTGCCCGACGCCCCGCTCCTGCTCTGAACACACACCCCAAGAGGACTCCATGCAACTGCAATTCCTCGGCGCCACCGGCACCGTCACCGGCTCGAAGTACCTGCTGCGCCATGAGGGCGCGACGCTGCTCGTCGACTGCGGCCTCTTCCAGGGCTACAAGCAACTGCGGCTGCGCAACTGGGCACCGATGCCCGTGCCGGCCGCCGGCATCGACGCGATCGTGCTGACGCATGCCCACATCGACCACAGCGGCTACGTGCCGCTGCTCGCGCGGCAGGGTTTCAAGGGCAAGGTCTATTGCACGGAGGCGACCCACGAGCTCTGTCGCATCCTGCTGCCCGACAGCGGCCACCTGCAGGAGGAGGAAGCCGAGTACGCCAACCGGCGCGGCTACTCCAAGCACAAGCCGGCCCTGCCGCTGTACACCCGCGAGGACGCCGAACGCTGCCTGAAGCAGTTCGTGCCGCGGCCCTACGGCACGTCATGGAGCCCGGTGCCCGGGCTGCAGGCGCGCCTGGATCCATCGGGACACATGCTCGGCTCTGCCTTCGTGAAGATCGACGACGGACGGCGTTCGATCCTGTTCTCCGGCGACATCGGGCGCCCGAACGACCTGGTGCTGGCTGCGCCTACGCGCGTGCCCGGGGCCGACTACGCGGTGGTCGAATCGACCTACGGCGATCGCCAGCACGAGGCGAGCGATCCCCTGACGAAGCTCGGTGAGGTCATCAACCGGACGGCGGCCCGCGGCGGGGTCGTCGTGATCCCGGCGTTCGCCGTGGGGCGGGCGCAGAACCTGATGTACTGCATCCACCTGCTCAAGCAGCGCGGCGTCATCCACCACCTGCCGGTCTATCTCGACAGCCCGATGGCCACCGACGCGACGCGCATCTACCACGCGCACCGTACCGAGCACCGGCTGAGCCCCGAGCAGTGCGATGCCATGTGCCATGCGGCGACGATCGTCAACAAGCCCGACGACTCGCGCGCACTGAGTGCGAGGCGCGGCCCGATGGTCATCATCTCGGCCAGCGGCATGGCCACCGGCGGTCGCGTCGTCCACCATCTCAAGGCCTTCGCGCCGGACCGCCGCAACACGATCCTGTTCGCGGGCTACCAGGCCGGCGGCACGCGCGGCGCCGCCATCCTGCAGGGTGCCGCCTCCGTGCGCATCCACGGCGAGGACGTGCCGATCCATGCCGAGGTGGCGGCGCTGGACAGCCTGTCCGCTCATGCAGACGCCGGCGAGATCCTGCAGTGGCTGCGCGGCTTCGACGCGCCGCCGACGCAGACCTTCATCACCCACGGCGAACCGGCAGCGGCCGACGCGATGCGCTCGCGCATCGAGCACGAACTGGGCTGGCCCTGCCGCGTGCCCGACTACCTGGAAACGGTGGAACTGGCATGAGCGCGAACATGGGCACGGACTCGACGCCCGCGCACGGTGCGGGCGCCGACGAAACGCTGCGTGCCTGGCGCACCGGCATCGACACCTACCAGGAGCCGGTCGTCTACATGCGGCGCGATTGCGCGGTCTGCCGTTCCGAGGGTTTCACGACACAGGCACGTGTCCAGCTCACGGCGCGCTCGGGAAGCATCGTGGCCACGCTCAGCGTCGTGGACGGCCCCTGGCTCGGACATGGCATCGCGGGCCTGTCCGAGGCGGCATGGACTTCACTTCGCCCACAGCCGGGCGAGTGGCTGACCGTCAGCCACGCGCCGGTCCTCGAGTCGCTCAGCCATGTCCGTGCCAAGGTCTACGGCCACCGCCTCGATGCCGGTGCCTTTGGCGCCGTCATCGGCGACATCGCAGCCGGCCGCTATTCCGACCTGCACCTGGCCACCTTCATCACCGCCTGCGCGGGCGACCGCCTCGATCTCGACGAGACCGTCGCGCTGACGCGGGCGATGATCGACGTGGGGGAACGGCTGGACTGGGGCCGCGACAGGGTCGTGGACAAACATTGCGTCGGCGGCCTGCCGGGCAACCGCACGACGCTGCTCGTCGTGCCCATCGTCGCGGCCTGTGGCCTGACGATGCCCAAGACCTCGTCGCGCGCGATCACGTCCCCTGCCGGCACGGCGGACACGATGGAGGTGCTGGCCCCGGTCGATCTCGACATCGCCGCGATGCGGCGCACCGTCGAGAGCACCGGCGCCTGCATCGTCTGGGGAGGTTCGGTCCGGCTGAGCCCGGCCGACGACATCCTGATCCGCGTCGAGCGACCGCTCGATCTCGACGGCGAGGGACAACTCGTCGCCTCCGTGTTATCCAAGAAGGCGGCGGCCGGCTCGACGCATGTGCTGATCGACCTGCCGGTGGGGCCGACCGCCAAGGTCCGCAGCGCAGAGGCGGCAAAGACACTCGGGCGCCGCCTCATCGAGGTTGGCCGGGCCATCGGACTGCAGGTGGCACTGCGCGTCACCGACGGCCTGCAGCCGGTCGGGCGCGGCATCGGCCCGGCGCTGGAGGCGCGCGACGTGCTGGCCGTGCTGCGCCGCGAGACCGATGCGCCCGACGATCTCAGGCAGCGCGCCTTGCGGCTGGCCGGCGACATCCTCGAACTGGGTGGCGCGGCGCCGGAAGGCCACGGCCTGCGGCTGGCGACCGAGGTTCTGGCCGACGGTCGGGCCTGGTCGAAGTTCGCCGCCATCTGCGAAGCCCAGGGCGGCCTGCGCGAGGTGCCGCTGGCGTCGCACCGGCAGGTCGTCGAGGCGCCATCGGGAGGGCGCATCACGGCGATCGACAACCGCGTGCTGTCGCGAGCCGCCAAGCTCGCCGGCGCGCCGAAGGCACCGGCCGCCGGCGTCGACGTGCACGCCCGCCTCGGCGATGTCGTGCAAGCCGGGCAGCCGCTGTTCACGCTGCATGCGCAGGCACCGGGGGAACTGGCTTACGCACGCCAGTACGTCGATGCCCGCCCGCCCATCTTCCAGATCTCGGAGGTGTCTTGAGACCGATCGTCTTCCATCTGCCCGGCGACGAGGCCTTTGCCGACCGGCTGGTGCGCACACTGCAGGCCGAACGTGCCGGCCTGGAACTGCACCGCTTTCCGGACGGCGAGTCGCTGGTCCGCCTCGATGCCGACGTGACGGGCCGAACCGTCGTGCTCACCTGCAGCCTCGCGCGGCCCGACGACAAGACGCTGCCGCTGCTGTTCGCGGCCGACGCCGCGCGCGACCTCGGCGCGGCGAAGGTGCTGCTGGCGGCACCGTACCTCGCCTACCTGCGGCAGGACCGGCGCTTCCATGCCGGCGAGGCGGTGACGTCGCGCTCCTACGCGGCGCTGCTGTCGACCGCCTTCGACGCGCTCGCGACAGCCGATCCGCACCTGCACCGCTACCACGCACTCGACGAGATCTACCGCATCCCGACGCGCGTCGTGCACACGGCGCCGCTGATCGCCCGATGGGTTGCGGCTCAGGTCGAGCGCCCGCTGTTGATCGGCCCCGACTCGGAGAGCGAGCAATGGGTCGCTGAGGTTGCCGCCGCCGCCGGCGCGCCCTGGACCGTGCTGCAAAAGATCCGTCGCGGCGACCGCGACGTCGAGGTCAGCCTGCCGGATGTGTCGGCCTGGCAGGACCGCCATCCGGTGCTGGTCGACGACATCGTCTCGAGCGCACGCACCATGATCCAGGCGGTGGCCAGCGTGCGCCGCGTCGGACTGCCGGCACCGCTGTGCATCGGCGTGCACGCGCTGTTCGCGCCGGGCGCCTATGAAGAACTGCTGGCCAGCGGGCCGGCCCGCGTGCTCACCTGCGACACGGTGCCGCACGCATCCAACGAGATCAGTGTCGTCGAGCCGCTGGCGCGCGCCCTGGAAGAGTTGATGGAGGGAACCACATCGTGAACAACAATCGACCGCCCCTGGTCTGGCGGCTGTGGCTGCTCATCGCGCAGGTGATCGCGGTGTCGGCCGGCCTGCTGATCGCCTGGAAGGCGTTCGGGCCCGAGCCCGTGGCGCCGGCCCGCACCGATGTCGTGGCGCTGCGCGAGGCGCCGCACGCCGACACGTCGGCGTCGGCACCAAACGGCAAGGCCGTCATGACGCGCCTCGAGGGCGGCTTTCGCGCGGCGGCGGCCAAGGCCTCGGCCTCGGTCGTCAACATTTACACGCGCAAGGCACCACCACGGCAGTTGCCCGGCTGGCTGCGGCCCTATGGTGGCTCCGACGAGGAGGCGGCGCAGGGCCAATCCAGCCTGGGCTCCGGCGTCATCGTCGCCACCCAGGGTTTCATCCTGACCAACAACCACGTCGTCGAGGGCGCCGACGAGATTGCCGTGATGCTGCCCGGCGGCAAGGTGGCCGAGGCGCGCGTCGTCGGCACCGACCCAGAGACCGACCTCGCCGTGCTGCGTATCGAGGTCAAGGGTTTGCAGCCGATCACCTTCGCCGATCCGGCGTCGGTGCAGATCGGCGACATCGTGCTGGCCGTCGGCGATCCGTTCGGCGTGGGCCAGACGGTGACGCAAGGCATCGTCAGCGCGACGGGCCGCAACCGTCTCGGCATCAACACCTTCGAGAACTTCATCCAGACCGATGCGGCCATCAACCCGGGCAATTCGGGCGGTGCGCTGGTCGACGCGTCCGGTCACCTGGTGGGCATCAACACCGCGATCTACTCGCGCAGCGGTGGATCGCAGGGCATCGGGTTCGCGATCCCGGTGAGCCTCGCGCGGCAGGTGATGGAGCAGATCATCGCCACCGGCCGCGTCAGCCGCGGCTGGCTCGGCGTGAGTGCCCGAGACGTCATCCACGAGACGACCGGCGCCGCAGCCGGTGCCGCACTCGTCGCCGTGCAGCGCGGTAGCCCGGCCGACCGCGCCGGCCTGCGTGCCGGCGACACCGTCGTCTCGATCAACGGCAAGGAGATCAGCGACACCGCCGCGCTCATCAACGAGACGGCCGCGCTGAGCCCGGGCACGCAGGCGCAGTTCAAGATCCTGCGTGGCCGCGAGGCCGTCTCGCTCGCGGTGGAGTTGGGCCGACGCCCGGTCACGCGCAAGCCATGAGAGCGGCATCCCGTGCTGCGCGTCGCACTCCAGTCGGGCCTGCTGCGCACCCTGCTGCGGCGGGCCGACAGCCCCGCATTTCCGGCGGTGGTGGGTGCGGTGGCGCTCGGTGCGGCGCTCTCGATGTCCGTGTCCTTTGCAACCCTGCTGGTGGCGGCGGTGCTGATGGCGCGGCGCCGCTGGAGCGGCATCGCCGTGGGCGCCAGCCTGGGCGCGGCGCTGGGCGCGGCCGTGCTGTACCTGGTGTTCCACCACCTTGGCTGGGCGCGGCTCTTCGCCGCCTATCCCGACGTCGTGCGTTCGTCCGCCTGGAACGACGCAACGCGCTGGTTGTCCGCCTACGGCGTCGTGGCACTGCTCGTCATCGCCGCCACGCCGCTGCCGCTCACGCCGGCGCTGATGTTCGCCGGCATCTCCCGGCTGCCGATCGCCGAGGTGGTGCTCGCGCTGTGGGTCGGCAAGCTGGCCAAGTACCTCGTGTATGCCTGGCTGGCCTCGCGTTTTCCGGAACGTGCGCTTCGGCGCGGTCAGCGGCACGCCGATGCGCTGCGCATCATCGTCGCCCGTGCCCTGTCGGCCACGCCGGCGCGGCGGAACGATGCCGCGTCCCCCGGGGAGCGCCGGTGACGATGCCCGCAAAGCCGCGGTCGCGACCGCCCCCCCACCTGCTGCAGGAGGTCTGCTGATGTGCTTCTCCGCGCCAGCCAGCTTCGCCGCCGGCACCGCGTTGTTGGTCGTCGGCGCAGCCACCGTGCGCCGCGCGCGCCTGCGCTCCGAACTGCCGTACGCCTGGATACCGGTCCTCTTCGGCATCCAGCAACTGCTCGAGGGCGCGCTCTGGCTGACCTTCCCGGACCGCGCGCCGCTGCTCAACACGGTGCTGACGCACGCCTACTCGTTCTTCTCGCACGTGCTCTGGCCGATCTACGTGCCGCTGGCTGCGCTCGCGCTCGAAGCGGTGCCCTGGCGGCGGCGGGTGCTGGTCGCCATCGCCACCGCCGGCACCGCCGTGGGGCTGTACCTGCTGGCCACCCTTTTCACACTGCCGATCGTCGCAACCGTGACAGGCCAGCACATCGCCTACGAGTCGCCGCACTTCTATGCGCTGGCCGCAATGTCGCTGTACCTGCTCGGTACCTGCGCGAGCCTGATGTTCTCCAGCCACGCGCGGGTCGTGGCCTTCGGCGTGGCCGCGTTCGTGTCAGCGGTGGCGGCCTACGCCTTCTACGCGACCTGGTTCATCTCGGTATGGTGTTTCTTCGCCGGTGTGCTCAGCGTCATCGTGTTTCTGTACTTCACCGATGCGCGCCGGACGGCGCGGGTTCGCGGCGCGGCGCCGGAACTGGAGGCACGTTGATGGACGCGACGAAGGGCTATCGCGTGACGGGAGCCATGGCATGAGCGCCATGTCCAGCGGGTCCGTGTCGCCCGAAGCGCCGGCTGCGGCCAGGCCGCCCACGGGCCTGCGAGTGCTCTTCATCGACGTCGCAGCCGAAGACCAGGTAGCGCTCGAAACTCTGTGCCCGGGTTCGTGGAGGCCACGTTTCCTGCCCGATACCCAGATCGACGCCGACGGCAGCGCTGCGGCACTGGTCGAGGTGCTGTGTGTGTTCATCCACACGCCGGTGACACGCGAGTTGCTGCGGCACATGCCGGCGCTGCGGCTGGTGGCGACGCGTTCCGCCGGCGTGGATCACATCGACCTCGACGCCTGCCGGGAACGCGACATCGCGGTCGTCCACGTGCCCGACTACGGGGCCGCCACCGTCGCGGAGCACAGCTTCACGCTCCTGCTGGGGCTTGCCCGCCGCCTGTGCGAGGCACGCGGCCGGGCGCTCCAGGGCAGCTTCTCGTACCGGGGCCTCACCGGCTTCGAACTGGAAGGCAAGGTACTGGGGCTCGTCGGCTTCGGACGCATCGGAACGCACGTGGCACGCATCGCACAGGGCTTCGGGATGAAGGTTCTGACGTTCGACCCGCGACCACGACCGCAAGCCACGATCGCCCTGGGCATCGATTTCGTCGGATGGTCCGAACTGCTCGAGCGCAGTGATGTCCTGAGCCTCCACGTGCCGCTGTCCCCTGACACGCATCACCTGCTGGACGACGACGCCTTTGCCCGCATCAAACCCGGCGTCGTGCTGCTCAACACCGCGCGTGGCGGCTTGATCGACGAAGAGGCACTGCTGCGCGCGCTCGACCGCGGCACCGTTTCCGCGGCCGGTCTGGACGTGCTCGAGCGCGAAGACGGCGCTGCGCCGGAGGCGCCGATGGGCTGCGGTGGTCTGGGCTGCGACCGCGGTTGGGAATCGTCGCACCCGCTGCTGCGCCACCCGCGCGTGCTTGCAACACCGCACGTCGGCTTCAATACGCGCGAGGCGGTCGCGCGCATCCTGCGCGAGACGGTCGACAACATTTCGGCATGGCGGGCCGGCCAGCCGCGACATCGCGTGGATTGACATGCCGAATGCCGCATCCGCTCGTGCCACGCGGCCGCAACGCCGGTCGCCGTTCGGGCGCGCGCTCCGGATCGGTCTGGCCTTTGCCGGCTTCGTGCTGTGGTGGGCCTGGCACCGCGGCGTGATGCGTTGCGACGACCATCCCGTGGCCGAACGCTTCGCGGCCCTTCTGCAAGGGCTGGGCACCACATTCGTCAAGCTTGGCCAGCACCTGAGCCTGCGCGCCGACCTGTTGCCTGACACGGCACAGCAAGCCCTGGCGCGGCTGCAGGATCATGTGGGTGCGTTTCCATCGGAGCAGGCGCAGTTGGCCGTCGAATCCGCGTTTGGGCGCCCCTGCTCGCAGCTCTTCGCACGCTTCGACCTGGCGCCACTGGCCGCAGCCTCCGTGGCGCAGATCCACCGCGCTGCGCTGCCCGACGGCACCGAGGTTATCGTCAAGATCCGCCGGCCGGGGGCCGCCGAGGCCGTCGAATCCGACATGCGCATCCTGCACGCGGTTGCCACGGTGGCGCAGGCCATGCTCCCCCCGCTGCGGCGCTGGGGCCTCGTGGCGATCGTTGACGAGATCGCCGGCAACCTGCGGCTCGAGATGGACCTCGCGCGCGAGGCTCGCTTCGTGCGGCGTTTTGCCGATGCGTGGCGCGGCTCGCCGGACGTCGACATCCCGGATGTGATTGACGGCCTGTGTGCGTCTTCCGTGATGGTTCAGCGCTTCAGCAGCGGTGTGCGCATCGACGCCGTCGGCGCGCCCGAACGCGAGGCCTGCGCGAGCCGCCTCGTCGACAGCTACGTGACACAGTTCTTCGAGCACGGCCTGTTCCATGGCGATCCGCACCCGGGCAACCTGTTCGTGATGACCGACGGGCGGATCTGCTTCCACGACTTCGGCATCGTCGGCCGCCTGGACCGCCGCCTGCGCGGCGCACTGACGGCCTTCGCGCTCGCCTTCGTCGAGCAGGACGCCGACTGGGTGGTCGATGCCTGGCTCGACTTGGGCCTGGTGGGGGCGCAGGTGGAGCGTCGCGCCTTCCTGCCGGTGGTGCAATCGCTGCTGGCCGATTGTGCAGAGCGGCCGCTGCGCGACTGGTCGCTGCCCGCCGCGCTCGGACGGCTCGTCGCCGCCGGCCGCTCGCAGGCGGTACGCCTACCCACGGACCTGCTCGTGCTGACCCGCACGATGCTGCTGCTCGAGGGCACGGTCCGCGCATTGGCGCCGGCGTTCTCGATCTTCGAGACACTGGCGCGCCATGCCGCGGCCGGCTCGCTCCGGCAGGCGCCGCAGCCGGAAGCGTCGAAGCGCCTGGCCTTCGAGATGGGCAGCGCGGCGAGCGACCTTCCCGCGCTGGTGGCCCAGCGACTGCATGGCGCTCTAGCCCGCGAGCACCTGTTCGAGATCGCGATCGTGCCCGACGCGCGGCTGCAGGAAGGCGTCGACCGCGCCAGCCGCCGTGTCGCGCTCGCGCTGGTGACGCTCGGGCTGTACATCGCCTCCAGCCTGCTGATGCAGCACGCCGTGGGCCCGCAATGGGGCGGCATGCCGCTGCTCGCGCTGGCGGGTTATGCGCTCGCCATCCGATTCACCTTTTCCATCGCCCGCGGGCGCGCGCTGCGCTGACCGGGGAACCCAGCGTCAAAGGAGTGGACATGAACAGGATCAGGGTCGCCGTCAACGGCTACGGCGTCATCGGCAAGCGCGTCGCCGACGCGGTTCGCCTTCAGGAGGACATGACACTCGCCGGTGTCGCCGACATCGTCGACGACTACCGGCTGCAGGTCGCGGCCCGCGCCGGGCTGCCCGTGCACGCGGCGACGCCGCAGGCCGAGGCGCCGATGCGCGCGGCCGGCATCGCGGTCGCGGGTGGTCTCTCCGAACTGCTCGCGCAATCCGATGTCGTCGTCGACTGCACACCGAAGAAGGTGGCCGCGATCAACAAGGGCGTGTATGAGGCGGCTGGTGTCAAGGCCATCTTCCACGGCGGCGAATCGCATGCCCTGACCGGCCATTCGTTCGTCGCGCAGGCGAACTATGCGTCGGCGCTGGGGCGCTCGTCGACGCGCGTCGTGTCGTGCAACACCACATCGATCGTTCGCACGCTCGGCGCGCTGCGGACGGCAGGCCTGCTGAAACGCGCACGCGGCACGCTGATCCGGCGCGCCTCCGACCCCTGGGAGGCGCATGCCGACGGCATCGTCAACACGGTGGTCCCCGAGAAGGTCATTCCCAGCCATCAGGGCCCGGACGCGCGCACCGTCATCCCCGATCTCGACGTCGTGACGATCGCCGTGAAGGCCGCACACAACTCCAGCCACCTGGACACCTGGTGGGTTGAACTCACCCGGCCGGCGACGCGCGATGAGGTGCTCGCGGCGTTCCGGGCGGCACCGCGGATCGCGTTCGTGCGTTCGTCGGACGGGATCGTGGCACTGAACAGCACGGTCGAGCTGATGTCCGACCTTGGCCGCCCGCGCGGCGACATGTGGGAGGTAGCGCTGTGGGAGGACGTGCTGGCCGTCGACGGCGACCAGGCGTACTACACCTACCAGGTCTTCAACCAGGCGATCGTGATCCCGGAAACCATCGACGCGATCCGGGCTCTGACCGGCATCGAGACCGACCCGGCGAGGTCCATCGCGAAGACCGATGCCTCGCTGGGACTGCGGCGCGATTTCCTGCGCTGACTAGCAGGGTCTGGAAGGTTCCCCGTGTCCCTTGACCTTAGTTTTCTCGGCAGCACAGCCGGTGCCTGGTGGGTGTTCTGGGTTGCCGTTGCCGGCTGGATGATCTTCCTGGGGCTGGGCCCGTCCGGGAAGACCGACAGTCGGCGCGGCACAGCTCAGGAGGAGCTCTTGCGGCGGCTGGAGGATGGCGAGATCTCGCGGGAGGACTACGAGCGGCGCCTTCGCTTGCTCGGCGATGACCCGAGCCAATCGCGCTGAGCTGTATCAACACGCCGTGGTGCTGTCTGCTCAAGATGCTGAAACCGGCGCAGCATTTTTTGCACCAACGCAGGCATGCTCATGGTTTCTTTCCGCCGGCTTGTGTCCGGCATGTATCCCCGCACCGACAGCCGTCGGCGCGGGCTTCTCATCACATCACTCAGGAGTCTTCATGAAATCCATCCGTACGTTCACGGTCCTCGCCATGTTGACAGCCGCTGTGCCGGCGTGGGCGCAATCAACCGCGGCTCAGACACCGGCAACGCCGTCAGCCTGGAGCCAGAACATGGACAAGCAGATGCAGTCCATGCAGGAGATCCGCAACAAGCTGCTCGCCGCACGCACGCCGGAAGAGCGCAGCAAACTCATGGCCGAGCAAATGAAGCTGATGCAAGGCGGCATGGACATGATGGGCGGCATGGGCATGGGAGGCATGCGAGGGATGGGACCGATGGGGGCCGCGAGTGCGCCGATGGACATGAGCACGCGCCAGCAGATGATGG
This sequence comes from uncultured Bordetella sp., assembly GCA_964641795.1. Classification (GTDB taxonomy): domain Bacteria; phylum Pseudomonadota; class Gammaproteobacteria; order Burkholderiales; family Burkholderiaceae_C; genus Pseudaquabacterium. The sequence goes on from CAZXLI010000004.1 coordinate 26,575, forward strand.
AAAAGCGCATGGAGATGATGCAGTCCATGATGCAGATGATGATGGACCGGACGGCGCCTGCGCCGGCGGCCAAGTGACGGGAGCTGCAACGTGAAGAACTCCAACAGCCCCACCCGCGCCGCCGAGCCGTCGCCCTACGGCTTCCATGGCGTGCTGCGGGAGCGCGACTTCGGTCGCGCTGTCGAGCAGGTCACGGCCGCCCTCAAGTCCGAGGGCTTCGGTGTCCTGACCGAGATCGACGTTCAGGCCACGATGAAGGCCAAGCTCGGGATCGACGTGCCGCCCTACCGGATTCTGGGCGCCTGCAACCCGCCCCTCGCGCACCGTGCGCTGACGGCCGAGCCGGACATCGGCTTGCTGCTGCCCTGCAACGTCGTCGTTCGCCAAGAGGCTGACGGTCGGTTGGTGGTCGGCTTCATGGATCCGGAGGCCGTCTTGCAGTTGACGGCGCATCCGGAGGTCGCTGCAGTAGCCCAGGAAGTGAGAGGCAAATTGCAGCGCGTGCGTTCGGCGCTCGACAGCACAGCGACCGACTGACTGACACAATGCGGATCGAGGAGCACTGATGTACTTTGGCAATGGCTTCTACATGGGCGGCATGCACGGGCTGTGGTGGCTCTTCTGGATCGTGCTGGTCGCCGCAGTCTTCTATGCGACCTGGGGTCGCGCTTCAGGGGGTCGGCGCGGTTCCAGGGAAACTCCGCACGAAGTGCTGCGGCGACGCCTTGCCAGCGGCGAGATCGACGCGCAGGAGTATGAGCAGCGCAAAGCCTTGCTCGACCGCGATGCAGGCAAGTCAGTCTGAGCCGCTTCATGATCTGACCTGTTGCATGAGATGGACATCGTTGCACACTCCTTGTGGGCTGGTTAGGGCGTCGCGGCGGTGGCGCGCCGTTGGCCCGTCAGCACCAGCCAGGCGCGCACCGCCGTCGCGCTCGCGGCACTGCCCGACATCGGACACCTGATACCCATCGCCCTCTGGGCACTGCTGGGCGGCGGCACATGGGCGGCACTCCAGGGCTACGCATTCGCGACGCCGGGCGCCGAGCCTTGGCTGAACCGCTCCGGGTTTTGAGGAGGCTCCAACCTTTGAGAGGATGGAGCCATGAAGAAGTCAGTCAGGTTTTCGCCAGAGGTCCAGGAACGGGCCGTACGGATGGTCGTGGAGGCGCAGGGCCAGCACGACTCGCAGTGGGCGGCCATCGAGTCCATCGCGGCCAAGATCGGCTGCACGGCCGAGACGCTTCGGCGCTGGGTTCGCCAGCATGAGCGCGACACCGGCCAGCGCGAGGGGTTGACCACCGCCGAGGCGCAACGCATCAAGGAGCTGGAGCGGGAGAACCGCGAGCTGCGTAAGGCCAACGAGATCCTGAAGCTGGCCAGCGCGTTTTTCGCCCAGGCGGAGCTCGACCGCCGGCTGAAGTGATGCGTGCGTTCGTGGACCAGCACCGCGACGCCCACGGGGTCGAGCCGATCTGCCGGGTGCTGCAGATCGCCCCCTCGAGCTACCGGCGCCACGCGGCGCGCCTGCGAACGCCGGCGTTGTGCAGCCCGCGTGCTCAGCGCGACGAGGCCCTGGTGCCGCACATCGAACGCGTGTGGCGAGCCAACCTGCAGGTCTACGGCGCGAAGAAGGTCTGGCGGCAACTCCATCGCGAAGGCCATGCGGCGGCCCGCTGCACGGTCGAGCGGCTGATGCGCCGGCAGGGCCTGCGCGGCGTGATCCGCGGCAAGGTCGTGCGCACGACGATTCCCGATCCGAAGGCGCCGTGCCCGCTGGACAAGGTCAACCGGCAATTCAAGGCTGACAGGCCGAACCAGCTCTGGGTCTCGGACTTCACGTATGTCTCGACCTGGCAGGGCTGGCTGTACGTGGCCTTCGTCGTCGATGTCTTCGCTCGTCGCATCGTCGGCTGGCGGGTGAGCAGTTCGATGCACACGGACTTCGTGCTCGACGCGCTGGAGCAGGCGCTGTACGCCAGGCAGCCCGAAAGGGACAGCAGCCTGGTGCATCACTCCGACCGCGGGAGCCAGTACGTGTCGATCCGGTACAGCGAACGTCTGGCCGAGGCCGGCATCGAGCCCTCGGTGGGCAGTCGCGGCGACAGCTACGACAACGCGCTGGCCGAGACGATCAACGGTCTGTACAAGGCCGAACTGATCCACCGCCGCGCGCCCTGGAAGACCAAGGAATCGGTCGAACTGGCGACCCTGGAATGGGTGTCCTGGTTCAACCACCACCGGCTTCTCGAGCCCATCGGCCATGTGCCGCCAGCGGAGTTCGAGGACGCCTACTATCGTCAACTCGCCGAGTCGGCCCCGTCGGCCTGACTCACACCAACGGGCCTCCACGAATCCCGGGGCGGTTCAGGCTGCCGTCCGCGGTGCAAGCCTGGTCGCACACTTTGCACTGTGTCATGCACAGCGCCGTCGTCGCCTCCGTCGTCACCATGGTCGCCTGGCTTCGATGGCGATGGCTGCTGGTGCCGCTGGCCGGCTGGTGGTCGCACATCGTGATCGACGTCTTCACGCATTCGAGCGAGTACTACCCTTCGCCGGTGCTTTATCCGATCACCGACCGTGGATTCGATGGCATCGCCTGGCCTACGCCGTGGTTCATGGTGTTGAACTATGCACTGCTCGTCGTTGCCGCCATCTGGCTGCGGCGGTCGCCCCGGTGGCAGCCTCGCTGACGTGGTGAGGGGACGAGCCCAGGGCGGTCGGACAGCTCCGAGCGACCGTACACACGTTCAGGTCAAAAGAACCACTGCAATTGCGCGAACGCGGCATTCGGCATGCGCGCGTACTCGCTGCCCGCCGAGCCAGTGAAGCGCTGAACACCGATCGTCAGGTCCAGGTTGTTCCGCCACGACCAGACCAGCCGGCTGTCGAAACCGTGGCTGCCGTCGTCGACGTTGACGACGGCGTAGTTCACCCACTTGAGCAGCGGCGTGATCTCGTACGACGCAAAGAGGCCAGCGTAGCGGGTAGCCAGGTTCGACACACGGCCCGCCGACCAGGCGGCAAGGTCGTAGGCAACCGGGTCGCGATCGCCTGCACCGTTGTAGTAGAGCTCTGCGCTCAAGGTCAGCCCGCCCGCGAAAGCGTAGTCCGCGCCAGCCATCAGCCGACTGAAGCCGCGGCCTGCGCTCGGCCGAAGGCGTGCCGCTTCTCCACGCAGTCCGACATCGCCGATCTGGCTGGCAACGTCCACGCCCACGATGTCCAGGCCCAGCAGCCGTCCGGCGACCAGCGACGCGTCGACGCCGGCCGCATTGCCGTGCCACTGCAGGGCGCGACTGGGCGAGCCTCGATCTGTTGCGGGGGCGTACACGAGCGACGCGCGCGACAGCGGCCCGAGCTTGGCCTCGAGCAACGCGGCGTCGACGCCGACGCGCTCCTCGCGCTCGAGCGCCAGCGGGCTGACCGGATTCAGGATGTCCAGCGGGCTCCAGAAGCGCCCGGTCCCCCAGGCGATGCGCTGGCGGCCGAGCTTCAGATCGACATCCCCGCGGGTCAGCGTCAGCGCCGCCCGATACAGACGATGACGGCCGTAGACATCGCCACGTTCCAGGTAGTTCGCGTCGGCTCGCCAGTACTGCCGCTGCGAGAGGTCCTTCAGCGCACGAAACTCGCCGGTGTCCAGGTAGGTGCCGAGCAGCAGTTCGTTGTCGTAATGCAGGTCGAGCGAAAGACCCGGCGCAAGATCACCCTTCGCCTCGACGCGCAGCCGGTTCAGGCTGAGCGCGTAGTCCTCGCCCGTCGATGCCCGCGAACGCAGGAACAGGCTCTTCAGGCTCCCCGACAGTTCCAGCGGCTGTGCCCAGGCCAGAGAAGTGGCGGCACCAAGCACCAGCCCCATCACCAGTGCGGCTACGCACCCGCCGACGCTTGGGTGTGGGAGCGTCATCACGTGTGCCGGATGGCCGCGGTCGGCTCCAGCCGCGCCGCCTTGGCGGCGGGGTGCAGCGACACCGCCACGCTGGCGAGGAACAGGCCGATGCCGGGCCCGACGAGGTTACCGGCGACGAGTTGCGGATAGACGATGCCGGTCAGTCCGGGGATGGCGCTGTAGTCGCGGTAGAAGCCCGACAGGTCCAGCCCGATGTTGCCGAACAGTGCGACCACGGCGGCACCAACCGCGTAGCCGATGACCGACGCGACGAGCATCAGCGCGACGGTCTCGTAGACCACCATCCGCACGACCGCGTCGGGCGGCGTTCCCAGCGCCATCATCACACCGAACTCGCGCGTGCGCTCAGCCACCGCCATGAACACGGTGTTCATCACCGCCAGCGCCACGACGAGGAAGAAGACCGCAACGATGACGGTGCGGATGGCACGAACCAGGCCCACCATGTCCGCCACGCGGGTCAGCAACTGCGGCCAGGTCGAGGCGACGAGGCCACGGCTCGCCACCACCGGTGACAGTTGGCGGGCCACCTCGTCCACCTCGGATCGGTCCACGAGCCGCAGGTTGACCGATGAGACCCGGTCGCCGAGGCCGAGCATGCGTTGCGCTGCCGGCAATGTGACGAAGACCATTGCACCGTCGAACGAACTGCTCTCGGTGGCGAAGATGCCGCGGACGCGGAACGCGGCCGTTCCGAGTTCACCAGCCAGCCCGGGTGCCATGACGACGATCTTCTCGCCGAGTCTCGCGCCGATCTTCTCGGCCAGCCGCCTGCCGATGACGATGTCGCGCTCGGCACCGCGCGCGAGTGGCGTGCCCTCGACGAAGGTGCGGTGCAGGATGGTGATGCCCGGCTCGAGATCAGGGTCGACGCCGTAGAGCATCACCCCCACCGACTTCGTCGCGCTGCTGGCCAGTGCCTGCGCCTGCACGCGTGGCGCCGCCGCAGCGACGCCAGGTAGGGTCTGCGCCGCCTTCAGGACGCCGCCGGCGTCCTCGAAGGCCAGTTCGGGCGCCAGGTCGCGACGCAAGCCCTGGCGCTCGATCTGCAGGTGGCCGGTGAGGTAGCCGGTCGAGTTGCCGACGATCTGCTCGGCGAAGCCGTCGAAGAAGCCGTACAGGAAGACGTAGGCCACGATGGCGAAGGCAGCGGCGAAGGCGGTGATGGCGCTGCGCTTGCGATTGCGCAGCAGGTTGCGCGCGGCGATCAGCACGAAGACGGGCCAGCGGCTGCGCCTGGCCGGTGTTGGCTCGCCCCTTCCCCGAACGCGTGCCTTGCCGCGTTCGCCGATGCCTCGGATCGCGGCGACCGGCTCCAGCGTCGCGGCGCGCAACGCCGGGTAGAGCGCCATCAGGAGCGCGATCACGAACACCATCACCGAGATGAACAGGCTGCGTTCGGCGCGCACCACCGGATAGATCACATCCTCCAGCCCGGGCATGGTTCGAAGGCCGGCCGCGAACGCGCCGAGGTTGATGCCGATCCGCCCGAACGCCGCCGTGGCGCCCAGCCCGACCGCGTTGCCGAGCAGCAGCCCGGCCGCGCCGAGCAGCGCCGCCTCCGCCAGCACGAGCCGGAACAGCAGCGACTGGCTGGTGCCCAGCGCGAGCATGATGCCGAATTCGCGCGTGCGCTCGAGCACCGCCATCAACACCGGGTTGGCCACACCGGCGGCTACCATCACGAAGAAGATCGTCAGCACCACGAAACCCATCACTTCATGGAATCGTGTGCTGACCGCCACCATCGGCAGCAGCACCGGCCAGCCCACCACCTCGTGGTCGGAACCGACGCGGACGGACAGGCTCTCGACGGCCGCATCCAGCGCGCCCCGGTCGCGCAGGCGCACTGCGACGGCCGTCACGGCGCTCGGCGCGGCGAGGAAGTCGCGCATCACCGCCATCGGCATCACGGCGACATAACCGTCCAGATCGTCGATCTTCGTGCGGAACACGCCCCGGACGGGTACCCGAGCGCTCGCCACGGAGCCGTCGTAGGCCTGCCCCACCAAGACCAGATCGTCGCCGGCGCGCAGGGCCAGGGCCTCTGCCAGGTCCGTGCCGATCAGCATGCCGCCGTCGCCCCGGCCATCGAAGGCGCGGCCATCAACGATGGCCTTGGACAGGTCGCTGACCGCGGACTCGGCCGCCGGATCGACGCCGAAGGCGACGATGCCGCGCGAGCGGTCCGCGCGGCTCGCGAGCACGGTCGTTTCCAGCCTGACCGTCGCCGCGGCGACGGCGGGGTCGGCGCGCACTGCCGCGAGCACGCGGTCGCCGGCCTCGATTGCGCGGTCCAGGCTCGGGTCGTCGTGGTAGCCCTTCAGGTGCACCTGCGCATCGGTGGCGAAGTAGCGCGTGGTGTTGTTCACCATCTGGCGGTTCTGGCCGTCGATGAATCCCCACAGAAAGGTCAACGCTGCGAGCCCGACCGCGATCGACAGCACCGTGATGCCGGAGCGGCGGCGGTTGCGCATGACGTTGCGCAGCGCCAGCTTCCAGATCATGACGCTGGCTTTCGCTCGTCGGCCTCGATGCGGCCGTCGCGCAGGCGGATCACGCGGCGCGCCCGCTCGACCACCATCGGGTCGTGCGTCGAGAAGACGAAGGTGGTGCCCTGCTCCTCGTTCAGGCGGCGCATCATGTCCATCAGCGCCGAGCCCGACTGCGAGTCTAGGTTGGCGGTCGGCTCGTCGGGCAGCACGATCATCGGCCGAGCCGCGATGGCGCGTGCCACCGCCACGCGCTGCTGCTGGCCGCCCGACAGTTCATTGGGCCGGCGGCTCTCGAGACCTTCCAGGCCGAGTTCGTGCAGCAGGCGCAGCGCCTCCCGGCGGCGCCGTTCCTCGTCGACTCCCTGCAGCAGCATCACGTACTCGACGTTCTCGAGCGCGGAGAGCACCGGCACCAGGTTGTATTCCTGGAACACGAAGCCGATGTGGCGCAGGCGAACCTCTGCGAGCGCCTTGCGGCCCAGGGACGTGATCTCCTGCTCGCCGACCCAGATGCGGCCGCTGGTCGGACGGTCGAGCCCGCCGATCAGGTTCAGCAGCGTCGTCTTGCCGGAACCCGACGGACCGACCAGGGCGATAAAGTCGCCCTCCTGGATCTCGACGCTGGTCAGGTGCAGCGCCGGCACCGGGATGCTGTCGCGCTGGTAGACCTTGGTCACGTGCTCGGCGCGCACGATGGCGGAAGGCCGCGCCATGTTCGTCACTCTGCCGTCATCACGGTGCGTGGATCACCCCGCCCGCGCACCGCGGCCAGTTCGTCGCCGCCGAGCAGGCCCGCCGGATCGACGCCCAGCGCCTCGGCCGCCTCGGCCACTGCGTGCGCCCAGGTGCAGCGGTTCGCGAACAGCATGCCGGCGACATCCAAGGTGCCGCCCCGCGCGATGTAGCCCAGCGCGCGGGTCCGTCGCGGCCCGGTGTCGATGCGGCGCAGCACGCCGAGGGTCGCCTCGGGCCGCATGTGCGAGAGGATGACGCGCGCGGTGGCCGCGGGCGGGAACAGGGCCTCCAGGACCGCATCGTTCGCGACGAAGGTGCCCTCGCGTTCGTCGCGCGGCAGCCGGAACCGGCCGGGCTCGACGACGCAGGTCACCGCCGTTGGGTGACCGGTTCCGTCCAGCCGATCCGCCGCCAGCAGCGCCTGCTGCAGTTGGTAGGCACCGATGGCGATCAGCAGCACCTCGGGTGCCTCGCAGGCCTTCACCACGCGGGCCCCCTGCTCGACCATTTGCTGCGCCTGCTCGCCGCTCAGCCGGCCCGTCATCGGCCGCTTCGGCACCACCAGGGTCCAGAACTCGCCGTGGGTGCGGTAGGCGGCACGCAGCGCGGCCACCGCGCTGTTCGCATCGACCGGGAACAGCACGCGCGCGGTGTCGGACATCTCGCCCAGCAGTGCCTCGGCCAGCGTCGGGTCCTGGTGCGATTGCTCGTTCTTGCCGTTCTCCCAGGTGTGCGAGGTCGCCACCGTGACCACCGACAGCCAGCCCGGCGGGTTGCCGGCCTCGGCCTGGTGTCGTGCGAACAGAATCTCCTGGCGCAGTGCGCCGAGCATCTTGACTGCGAAGGCCTCGTAGGACACCACGAGATTGATGCCGCCCTTGTTGCCCAGCGCCGCGCTGACCACCGCCTCCTCGTTGAGGGCCGTGATCACCGCGCCGTCCACCGCCTCGGCGAGACCCGGCTCGGGTGCGAAGACGCGGTGCTTCAGCAGGTCCAGCGTCTGCCCCATCCGGTTGCTGCGCAGTTCGTCGGGGTTGCCTACACGCGGCCGCAGCTGCGGGTTCGCCTGCACGATGGCGGCGAAGGCGGCGTCGAGCGCGGCCATCGGTGATACCGTGCCGGTGCCGACGGCATGCCACTGCGCTGCCGGCATCGCAGGTGCATCGACCCGCCGACGGGCCAGCGGGTGGTCGCGCTCGAGCGAACGCTGCTGGTCGCGATGACGGCAGAGCACGGCCAGCGCCTCGTCGAGTTCGCCAGCGGGGACGAACAGGGCACGCGCGCCCTCGTTGAACTGCTGGCGCGCGAGCGCATCGACGCGAGGGTTTCCGGCCAGCGGCAGGTTGTGTGCGGCATTCGTCCCTGCACCGGGGAAGCCGAATCCCTTCGGCGCCTCGGCGACGGTGTAGTGCAGCGGCACCGGGTACTGGATGCTCCCGGCCGCCACGGCCGCCGCACAGGCGGCGAGCCGTTCTTCCATGGCGTGCACGGCCCATGCGAACGCGGCCGGGTCCGTGCCGTCGATCTCCATCGGATCGAATCCGTTCAGGCGCAGGTGCTGGTGGAACCACTCCTGGCCGCCTTGCTGCTGCATCGTGCTGCGCTGCTCGATGCGGCGTCCATTGAGGATCATGAACGGGGCCACGAAGCCGCAGTCCTCGGCGCGCCACCAGCGCGGCGCCCAGTCGCTGCCGCGCTGCTCCTCGAAGGCGCCATCGCTGAGGAACACCACCAGCCGTTCGCCGCGCAGCGGCATGTGCACGTACTGCAGTTCGGCGAAACCGAGATAGCCACCCTCGGAAAGTCCTCCCGCCGTGTTCGGGCCGACGTGGCTGCCCAGCGGCGACGCCGGCCGCCCGCCCGCGTCGATCGCGTAGCCGTAGAAGTCGCGCGCGAAGCGTGTCAGCCCCTCTTCGCTGCGGTCGTAGCGCTCGGCGTGGCGGGGTGTCATGTTGCCCACCAGCAGATTGACCGAATCGATGCCGGCCACGCAATGCCCCTGCCCCATCAGCCAGCCGCGCGTCAGGCCCGTCAGCGCATTGGCGGCGAGATAACCGACATAGGCGGGTACGATGTTCAGCGAACCGCCGGTATGGCCCTCGGGCGCTTCCTTGAAGTCCTCGGACACCATCTCGCGCCCGTCGGGATGGACCTTGTCGGCGTACGTCATGTGCACGGTCAGCCACATGCCGGCCGCGGCGAGACGGTCCGCGGCCCACAGCATGCGGTAGACGCTCGCCGTGTCGGCCGCCTTGCCGCCGGCAACGAGCACCTGCGCGAGCTCGTGCACGCGCAGTTGAGTCTGGTCGTTGTGCACAATGGGGCCGTAGCCTCGCGCCCAGCGAGCAAAGTTGGCATCGGAGTCGCGGAACAGCCGCACGCGCTCGGCGACCCAGGGAAGGTGGTGGTTCATCGTCGGGTCCAGGTTGCGCGGACTATCGCGCTGGGGTTGGGGCTCATCGCCTCTGCAGGTTGCGCTGGCTGAAGATCTCGTCGTCTACCGGCCGGTCGAACAGGGCGTCCTTCAGCACCACCGTGGTCGAGTTCCCGGGCTTGGCGTCGGGCCGCATGTCCCAGCGCGTCGGCAGGGTCCGGCCACCGACCTTGCGCACGTCCGAGAAGGTCAGCACGCGCACGCGCTCGCCGCGCTCGCTGAAGAACTCCTGCTTGAGCGGCATCGTGTCGGCACGCCGCACCCAGTAGACGATGCGGCCCCAGACCACGGCCGCGTCGGGCTTCGGCACGGCTTCGATCTGCACGACGGTCTCGCCGTCGAGTTGCACGGTGCCGATCACCTTGTGCGTGTAGTCCTCCAGGATGCTGCTTTCCTTGACCAGATCGTCGTTGGTGAAGTCCGAGCCCATCCACGGCTGCAACATCATCGACGGTGGGATCTTGACGATGCGCTCCACGTTGGGCAGGTAGTTCCACATCTCGGTGCCGATGCGCAGCGAGCCGATGCCGGCCTCCTTGGCCGGTGAGACGATGCGCACGAACGATCGCCGCGGCCGATCCATCCACAGTCGCAGGCCGAGTGTGCGCTGCCAGCGCGGCGTGGCGATCGTCATCTCGTACTCGCCCTGCACGGTGCTGCCCCACAGCAGCTTCTCCACCTTGTCGAGGATCTCTCGTCCCTCGGACGGCTGAGCCCGCACCCCGGGCACCGCCAGGGCGGCCAGCGAGACCGTGATGGTGGCCAGCCGCAGCAGCGCGCGCCGCGTGCTCACGGCGCACCGTCCGCCGGCAGCTGCGCCACGGCGGCCACGCGCAACTGCGCAGGCGCGACACTCGACGCCATCAGGCCGTCCAGCATGGCCCGATCCACCACCTCCTTCTCGAGCAGCAGTGCGGCGAGTGACTCGAGCGCCGCACGGTGCGTCCCCAGCGTTTTCGACACCCGCTCGCGCGCCTCGTCGAGCAACCGGCGCACCTCGCCGTCGATCGCCTCTGCGGTGCGCTCACTGAACGTGCGCGGCTCCGGCAGCGTCGGGCCGTTGAGGAACAGCGGCCTGGGCCGTGCGTCGTAGGTCGCCAGGCCGAGCGCCTCGCTCATACCGTAGTGCGTCACCATGTGGCGCGCCAGGTCGGTGGCGCGCTGCAGGTCGTTCTCGGCGCCGGTCGATACATCGTCGAACACCAGCTGCTCGGCGACCCGGCCGCCGAGCAGCACGTCGAGCCGGTCGAGCAGCTCGCTGCGGCGCATCAGGTAGCGGTCCTCGGTCGGTGACTGCTGGGTGTAGCCGAGCGCCGCGATGCCGCGCGGGATGATGGACACCTTGGTCACGCGGTCGGCGTTCTTGCGGAGCTCAGCCACCAGTGCGTGGCCGGCCTCGTGATAGGCGACGAACTTGCGCTCAGTCGGGTTCATCACCCGGTTCTTCTTCTCGAGACCGGCGACGATGCGGTCCAGCGCCTCTTCGAAGTCCTGCATGTCGACCGCGTCCTTGCCGCCCTTGGCCGCGCGCAGCGTCGCCTCGTTGACGAGGTTGGCCAGGTCTGCGCCCGCGAAGCCGGGCGTGCGTGCGGCCAGCATGGCCAGGTCGACGCTAGGCGCCAGCTTGACGTTCTTGACATGCACCTCGAGGATCTGCCGCCGTCCGTTCAAGTCCGGCCGATCGACCGCGATGTGGCGATCGAAGCGGCCCGGCCGGAGCAGGGCGGGGTCGAGCACCTCGGGCCGGTTCGTCGCGGCGAGGATGATCACTCCGCGGTTGGTGTCGAACCCGTCCATCTCGGCGAGCAACTGGTTCAGCGTCTGCTCGTGTTCCTCGTGACCGCCCGTCAGGCCTACGCCGCGTGCCTTGCCCAGGGCATCGATCTCGTCGATGAAGACGATGCACGGCGCCTTGGACGCCGCCTGCTCGAACAGGTCGCGCACCCGCGCCGCGCCGACGCCGACGAACATCTCGACGAACTCCGAACCGCTGAGCGACAGGAACGGCACGCCGGCCTCGCCCGCCACCGCCTTGGCGAGCAACGTCTTGCCGGTGCCGGGTGCACCGACGATCAGCACGCCCTTGGGGATCTTGCCGCCCAGACGCTTGTAGCGGTCCGGGTTCTTCAGGAACTCGACAACCTCCATCAGTTCCTCGCGCGCCTCATCGATGCCCGCAACGTCCTTGAACGTGACGCCCGTCTCGGTCTGCATGTAGACCTTGGCCTTGCTCTTGCCGATCTCGAGCATGCCGTGCCCCATGCCGCCGCCCATGCGCTTCATGAGGAACCACCAGATGCCGAAGAACACCAGCGCCGGCGCAACCCAGGAGATCAGCGCGCCGAGCCACTTGCTCTGGCGCACGCTGCCGTAGCGCACCTTCGCGGCATCGAGCTGGGCCACCAGTCCTGGGTCGTTGACCAGCACCGTGGCGAAACCGTGCTCGCCGCCGGCGCGCTTGAGCGCCTCGAGCTTGTCCTTCGGCAGGATCTGCTCCAACCCTTCGGCGCGCAGCTTGCCTGTCGCGATGCCCTCGGCGATCACCACGTCGTCGAGCTTGCCGGCCATGAGCGCCTGCTTGAACTCGCTGTAGGTCAGCGTCTGCGTATGCCGCGGGGTGAAGAACTCCTGCATCAGGATCAGGCCCACCAGCGCGGCCAGCACGTACCAGAGCGAAAACGTCTGCTTCTTGTCCATCGACAGCACTCCTGCGGGGGATCGGGCTCAGACGCCGGGCCGACGGCGCGATCGCCGCTCGTCGAGGGCGACCTGGACGGCACCCCATACGATCAGTGCCGGGCAGACGAGAAGGGCGGCCGCGAGCAGCGCGCTCCACCAGGCGAAGCCGAAGGACCACAGCACCGCCGCGGCGATCACCACGGCAAGGATCGGGCACAACCACATCCAGCGATTGGCGAACTCGGGCCACTTCACGAATCTCATGGCGACCTCCGTCTTCATTGCAGGCGCGCCCGCTTGAGCAGCGCCGAGTTGACGATCACCGACAGCGAGGACAGCGCCATCGCCGCGGCGGCGATGATCGGGTTGAGCAACCCGACCGCGGCGATCGGCACGCCGACCGCGTTGTAGACGAAGGCCCAGAACAGGTTGCGCTTGATCGTGCGCATCGTCGCGCGCGAGAGCCGGATGCCGGTGACCACGTCGCGCACGTCGCTGCGCACGAGGATGATGCCGCCGGTCTCCTTGGCCACGTCCGAGCCCGACCCGATCGCGATGCCGATGTCGGCGGTCGCCAGCGCCGGGGCGTCGTTGACGCCGTCGCCGACCATCGCCACCACCTTGCCGGCCTGCTGCAGTTCCTTGATCACGCGCGCCTTGTCGGAGGGCAGCACGTCGGCGATCACCCGGTCGATCTGCAGCGCCCGGCCGATCGCCGTGGCGGTGCGGGCGTTGTCGCCGGTCAGCATCACGACCTCCACGCCTTCGGCGCGCAGCGCACGCACCGCTTCGAGCGCCTCCGGCTTGATCGTGTCGGCCACCGCGATCACCGCGGCGAGTTCGCCGTCGCAGGCGAGCAGCATCGCCGTCTTGCCGTCCGCCTGGTAGCGCTCCATGTCCGCGCCGACCGACGCGACGTCGATGCCGGCACCCTCCATCAGCCGCCGGTTGCCGAACAGCACCTCGCGCCCGTCGACCAGGCCGCGCACGCCATGCCCCGGCACCGCCTCGAAGCCCTGCACCGCGCACGGCGCGATGCCGGTCTCCTTGGCGCCGCGCAGGATGGCCTCGGCCAGCGGATGCTCCGATCCGGCCTCCAGGCTGGCGGCCAGGCGCAGCGCCTGGTCGTGGTCGCAGTGTCCGCAGGGCAGCAGATCGGTCAGGGCCGGCTCGCCTCGGGTCAGCGTGCCGGTCTTGTCGAACACCACGGTGGTGAGCCGCTCGGCCTTCTCGAGGATCTCCCCGCCGCGGATCAGGATGCCGGCCTGGGCGCCGCGCCCGACACCCACCATCAGCGCCGCCGGGGTGGCGATGCCGAGCGCGCAGGGGCAGGCGATGATCAGCACGGCGATGAAGGCGAGCAGGCCCTGCGGGAAGTTGCCCGCCAGCCACCAGCCGCCGAAGGCGATGACGGCGGTGCCGACCACGGCCGGCACGAAGTAGCGCGTCACCTGGTCGGCGAGGCGCTGGATCGGCGCGCTGCTGGCCTGCGCGTCCTCGACCATCTTGACGATCTGCGCCAGCGCCGTCTCGGCGCCGATGCGCGTGGCCTGGAAGCGGAAGCTGCCGGTGCGGTTCAGCGTGCCGCCGATCACCGCCGCGCCAGTCTGCTTGTCGACCGGCATCGACTCGCCGGTGAGCATGGACTCGTCGACCGACGAAGAGCCTTCGAGCACCACGCCGTCGGTGGCGATGCGCTCGCCGGGCCGCACGACGACCGTCTCGCCGACCATCACCTGCTCGGCCGCGATCTCGACCTCGGCTCCGTCTCTGATCGCGTGCGCGGTCGCGGGCTTCAGGTCCAGCAGCTTGCGCACCGCCGCCGAGGAGTGCTTCTTGATGATCTCCTCCATGTACTTGCCGAGCAGCACGAAGGCGATGATCACCGCCGAGACCTCGAAGTAGACGTCACGCTCCTCGACCTTGACCGGCAGCACCTGCGGAAAGAACAGCACCGCGACGCTGTAGAAGTAGGCCACCGAGGTGCCCAGCGCGATCAGCAGGTCCATGTTGATCGAGCGGTTGCGCAGCGCGTTGAACGCACCGACGTAGAAGCTCCAGCCACCGATGAACTGCACCGGCGTGACGAGCAGGAACAGCCACACGCCCCAGGTGAACCAGGGCAGCGCAGGGATCGGCACCCAGGTCAGCAGCGTTGCGCCGGTCGCCAGCGCGATGAAGGCGCCGGCGCGCATGATGGCCAGGGCCAGCACGCCGGTCAGCGCGATGGTGACGCGCGTGCGCATCGACTTCAGTTCGGCCTCGGGCGACTCGAAGGTGCGCTGGCAGCCGGCGCTGCAGAAGTAGTAGGAGCGCCCGGCGCGCTCGGTCTTCAGCGCGGTCGCCTTGTCGACCACCATGCCGCACACCGGGTCCTTCGCCTGGCCCGACTCGGCACGGCGCAGCACGGTCTGCAGCGGGCGGCCCGCCGCGTGCATGCCCACCGGAGACGCGGGGGGGGCAGGCGCGGCGTCGGAGCTGCCCGCGGCAACGCCGACGTAGCGCGCCGGATCGCGCTGGAACTCGCCCAGGCAGTGCCCCGAGCAGAACAGGTAGGTTCGCCCCGCATGCTCGGCATGGCCTGCCGCGCGGGAGGGATCCACGGTCATGCCGCACACCGGGTCGACCGACGCGGCGGCCGCCGCAGAAGGCGCTTCGTGAAGCACGGCTCGAGTCATGTCATTCTCCTGATCAATGCGTGCAAAGGTGGGTGGCGGGTCTCACGGCATGCGGCGCGCGGCGCCCTCCCAAGCGGCCGCACCGGCAGCCAGAGCCGTCAACCCGCCGGCGATGAGGAATGGCAGCGGCGGCGCCAGCGCGAACAGGCTGCCTGTGGCCGCGGCACCGACCGCCTGCCCGAGGTTGGCCGCCGCGGCCTGCCGGCCCATGGCCCAGCCCTGGCGCGTGCCGGCCGCGCTCGAGATGCGCACGGCCAGCGAGGGGATCAGCACGCCGATGCCGGCTGCTGCCAGGACGAACGCCGCGGCGGTCACGACACCCCCGTTCGAGCCAGCCAACAGGCCGAGGCCCGCCGACAGCACGAGGAGCGCGGCGACGACGAGCCGCGGCTCGCCCAGCCTGCGTTCCAGGTGCGGCAGGGCCCAGAACTGGACGGCGATCATCACGCCACTGCACAGTGCGAAGTACAACGACACCGGCCACGCGCCGGTGGCCGGCGCCCTGCGCGCAGCCAGGGTGGCACCGACCTCGGCCACCGTGATTGCCAGCACGACGATGGCCGTCAACAGCAGCGAGCGGGCGATGCGCCGCTCGTCGCCGGGCGTTGCACTGCCCAAGCCGGGCGGCACGGCCCGGTTGACTGGCAACGTGAGCACACCTGCGGCCGCCACCAACCCGACCACAGCGACGACATGCAGCGCCAGCGCGCTGAATGCACCATCGCCACCCACGGCGCGAATCGGCGCGGCCAGCCCGTCGCCGAGTGCCGGACCGAGCAGGAAGCCCAGTGCAGTGGCCGATGCGATCCAGGCGAAGCGGCGCTGCAGGCGGGACGGCGCCGACGCGGTGACGACATAGGCAAACACCGCCGGGAGCACCGCCGCCGCCGTCAGGCCGGCGATCGCACGCGCCACGTACAGCCCGCGAAGACCGAGCGACCCGGTCAGGGCCCACAGCGCCGCGCTCGACCCGGCCAGCCCGGCGACGAGCACCCAGCGGCGGTCGATCCGATCGGCCAGCGCGCCCCAGGCAGGTGCGAACAGGAACAGGGCGAGCGTGTACGTGCCGGTGAGCCAGCCCGTGTGGCCTTCCACGTCGGCTGCCGAGCCGACCGGTGCGCGCTCTACCAACCCAGGCAGCAGAGGCAATGTCACGCCGTAGGCCATCGACACCGCCATCGCAGCCGCGAGCAGCGCCGCGAAGGCGCCGGCCGAGAGATCCGAACGCATCTCGCCCGCCAGCCGCGGAGACGGCACCGCCCATGACCACTCACCCACGGTAGAGATCGCGGCGGGTCAACGGGACCGGCCACGCGCCGCGATCGCGCCTGGAGGCGACGATCTGGTAGACGCCCGTGCCGCCCGCCTCGAACTCGAGCGCACACGCCGCCATGTAGAGCCGCCAGATGCGGTACGTGACCTCGCCGACCTCGTGCAGCGCTTCTTCGCGACGCGCCTCCAGCCGCTCGACCCAGTGTCTCAGCGTCAGGGCGTAGTGCGGACGCAGCCCTTCGACATCATGGATCTCGAAGCCGGCCCGCTCCATGCCGAGCTGGATGTTGCTGACGCAGTCGAGCTCTCCGTCCGGGAACACGTAGCGATTGATGAACTGCGTCGCGACCGTCCGGTTCCAGCCCTCCTCGTCGTGGGTGATCCCATGGTTGAGGAACAGCCCGCCCGGTCGCAGCACGCGCTGCACCGCGGCGTAGTAGGCGGGCAGGTTCGCCAGGCCGACATGCTCGAACATGCCGACGCTGGACACCTTGTCGTAGACCGCCGCGCCGTCGAGGTCGCGGTAGTCGCGCAGTTCGACCGTGACGAGATCCTGCAGGCCTTCGGCCCGGATGCGCTCGCGTGCGTATTCGAGCTGCCGTTCGCTGAGCGTGATGCCGTGCGCCCGGACGCCGTGGTGGCGCGCCGCCCAGCACACGAGCGCGCCCCAGCCGCAGCCGATGTCGAGCAGGCGGTCCCCGGGCTGCAGGCGCAGCTTGCGGCAGATGTGCTCCAGCTTTTTGTGCTGGGCCTGCTCGAGCGAGTCGTGGGCGGTTTCGAAGTAGGCGCAGGAATAGACCCGCTCGACGTCCAGCCACAGACCGTAGAACGCGTTGGACACGTCGTAGTGGAACGAGATCGCCGCCCGGTCGGTCTGGCGGGAATGGCGGTGCGCAAACCGCCGGGCCATGCGCGAGGCCAGCCCTCCAAACGGCTTCAGCCCCTGCTGGTCCGTCACCCGCAGCATCAACGCATCGCGCCACAGCGCCAGCTTGTCGCGCCATGTCAGCGAGACGTTCTCGAAGTGGTCCTTCAGGCTCAGTGCGCGGTACAGGTCGCCTTCCACATCGATGACGCCACGGAAGTAGGCGTCGGCCAGCAGCAGCGGGTCGGGCCGCAGCACGAGACGGCGCAGCAGCCCGGGGTCGCGGATCACGAGCGTGTACTCGGGGTGGGTCTCGAGCTCGTGCAAGATGGCATCGCCCAGCTTCAGCGCCGGTGGCCGTTCGATGCCCGCCAGCAAGCGGCGCAGGATGCGCAGCGCCGGAGCATGCAGGTCCGGCGGCAAGGGCCGGGTGAGTGCGGTCGAGTGGTCCATCGGTTGGTCCCTTCAGTGCATGTCTTGTGGTTCGGCCAGGGTCGCGGTAGACACGTCGTCGACGGAAATCAGCGGTGTGCGCCGCAGCTCGTCCGTCACGGCCGTGAGGCACTGCCGGCTCGCTGCGTGAACGGTGAACAGCGGCTGGCCCCGGTGCACCCGCTCGCCGATACGAACTTGCAGCACGACGCCGGCGCCGGCTCCTCGCGCTGCGCCAGCCAGCACCGCGATGCGCTGCACATGCGCGCTGTCCAGCGACCTCACGTGGCCAGCGTGTTCGGCCGTGATGGTTTCGGCGATCGGCGCCAGCGTCGGCTCACGCATCCCACCCTGGGCCTCGCACAGGGCCTGGAAGCGCCCCCATGCGGCGCCGCTGTCGAGCAGTCGCCAGGCGTCGAGCTCGCCATGTCCGGGTCGGCTCGCGCCGCACATCTCGAGCAGCAGGCCGGCTTCGGCCAGCGCGTGCATGCGCAGGTCGACCGGCGCCGCCGCGGCGCCACGCAGTACCGCCAACACGTCCAACGCCTCCGGCGCGGGCCCGATGCCCAGGCCAACCGGTTGCGACCCGACGGATCGTGTCACTCGAACCTTCAGGCCCACTGCGTCGCCAGCCCTCTCGCATAAGTCGCGCACCCGAATGAAGCGGGCGTCATCTGCCACCGGCGCACCTCGGCCAACCGCGAGGTTGACCAGCAGATGCCTCACCCCGACGGAGACGCGTCGGGCGAGCGCCGCAGCCACCAGATGGATGTCACTCGCGGCCGGGCTCCACGGCACCTGAGGTGCCACCAACGCGGCGTTGGCGTGCGCGATGCAGGCGCCCACACGCCAAGCGACGCTGGTCGCCTGCAACCAATCGAATCGCACCCCCGTGAGTTCCGACATGGTGTCGGCGGTACTCCACGCCTGCCTCCCGGCCGGCAGCGAGAAATGCGGCATCGTCGCGCCCGCCGCAGCCATGATTGCCGCGACGATCGGCGTCGTCCGATGGCCAGGGGTCCAATCGAGGCCATGCCGGTCGACGACCATCGATGAGTCCCAGACAGCGTCCGGCATGGCCGCAGGCGTCCAGATGCGCACCAGTTCCACGACCTGCTCGACCGCGACCTCCAGGGGCGGCTCCGCCTCGCCAGGGAACGCGTCATTGCGCGTCTCCTCGGTCGCAGTCATCGTGTGCCTCCGATGCGGTGGCGGTCTCGCCAGCGAGGAACGAAGCGCGGCGTGCGAGCCGCGTAGCGCGCCCACTCGTCTCCGAATTGCCGCTCGGCTTCGCGCTCCTCCGAGACTGCGAGGCGCACATACATCCAAACGAGCACCGGGAACATCGCCAGGGTCAGGATCGTCGGCCACTGGAGCAGGAACCCGAACAGAATCGCGACGAAGCCGACATACTGCGGGTGACGCACTCGCGCATAGGGACCACTGACGGCCAACGTGTGTCGCCGCTGGTTGCGGTACAGCACGCTCCATGAAGCGGAGAGCAGCCAGAAGCCGCCGCCGATGAAGATGGCGCTGAGCAGGTGGAAGGGGCCGAAGTGCGGATTGGCACGCCAGCCGAACATCACCTCGAGCAAGTGCCCTGCATCGTGCGACAAGAAGTCCACGCCGGGAAAGCGGGTGCCGAGCCAGCCCGACAGCAGATAGATGGTCAGCGGAAAGCCGTACATCTCGGTGAACAGCGCCACGAGAAACGCCGAGAACGCACCGAACGATCGCCAGTCGCGCGCGGAACGCGGCCGCGCGAAGCTGAACGCGAACAGGATGAAGACCAGCGAATTGAGGACCACCAGAGTCCAGAGTCCGTAGGCCGGGCCGGCGGCGTGAGTCATGGTGGCATCCGGTTCGATGGACGGTGATGCGCGCTCAGCCCATCAGCGTCCTGAGGCTCGCCAGCGCGGCCGCCGGGTCGGCGATGCCGTGATAGATCGGCGGGATCTCGTTGTCCAGGCCGAGCAGTCCGTAGACCGCGTGCATGGCGCCGCGCACCGAATACTCGACGGTGAAGACCACGTCCTCGGGAATCTCGACGTACTGCCCGAGCAGCGCGAAGTTCGTGGCGCCTGCCGGAATCACCGGCGGGCGGTCCTCCTTCTCCCGCCGCTCGAACTCGCTCGTGATGTACGGCATCATCACGGGGATCGTCGTCGTGGTCTTCTGGACCTCGTCACGGATGTCGTCGAAGCGCAGGTGGTGCAGCAGTTCGGCCAGGATCTCCCGGCCGGTGGCCTGGGCCATGGTCTTGTCGATGTAGTCGCCCTTGTTGTCGATGAACAGGCCGTAACCCCACAGCGTGAACACGTCGCTGGGCTGGCCGGCGAAGTGCGGCGGGTGCGGCACCACGATCGACATCAGCCAGCTGGAGTCCTTGAAGGTCATGAGGCCGCCGGTGCCGGGTGCGTTGCCGGTGAATTCCTCGATGCGACGCACAAGCGCCGGGCTGCGCATCGTCATCGTGAACGACTCCCACTTGCTCTCGTCGACGTTGCCGCAGAAGGCATTCGGCCGACCCAGGCCCGGCACCTTGCGGGCCATCGATTCCCACAGCGTCCAGGCGCCGTCGCGCTTGTCGCGCACGAGCGCCGGCGCGTGGTCGTCGTCGCCGTAGGTGGCATCGGCCGTCATGGACCCGATCGTGATCAACGCCAGATCCGAGGGACCGACACGGTAGGTGACCTGGTCGCCCCGGCGCAGCGCGTGAAGCACATCGACACGGCGATGCGCACCCTGCTCGACGAATTCGACGTCGACGACCTTGGTTTCGAGGTCGAACACGACCCCCTGGTCACGAAGCCAGCGCTCCATCGGCCGCACGATGGCGTCGTACTGGTTGAGCGACGTTCTGCGGACCCCGGCCAGGGTGTGGATGCGCGGAAACTCCTGCAGGAAGCGCAGCATGTACCGCTTCAGTTCGATCGCGCTGTGCCAGTTCTGGAACGCGAAGGTCGTGCGCCACATGGCCCAGAAGTTCGTCTCGAAGAAGTGTGGGGAGAAGCAGTCCTCGATGCGCTTCGTGTGCAGCACCCGCTCGGGCGTCGCGAGCAGCCGCATCAATTCCAGGCGGTCCTGCAGCTTGAATCCGAGGTCGCTCGCATCGAGGATGCGCCGCTCCCGGTCGATCAGCCTGGCCTTCGAGTTCGAGCGCCACTCGTCATTGAAGGCCCAGGTCTGCTGCTTGACCGACTTGCCGGCGTCGTCCAGCGACGGGACGCTGTCGAGCACGTTCCACAGACACACATAGGTCTCTTCGGTCAGCATCCGTCCGCCGCGCGAGACGAAGCCCTTGACGGGATCGCCCGAGCCGTCCAGTGCGCCGCCGGCGATCGGCAACTCCTCGATGATGTGGATGTTGCTGCCCTGGAAGCCGCCGTCGCGGATCAGCAGGACGGCGGCGGACAGCGAGCCGATGCCACCACCCACGAGGTAGGCGTGGCGTTCGAGGTTGTTTTGCATGATGGGGTTTCCTTGTGGGGGTGGGTATTCAGCGGCCAGGGAGGGTCAGACGCGCGCGCGCCGGCCGCGGTGCGCGCGCGGAGTGCGAGGCTCGATCGATCCCGACCCTTCGATCAAACTGCACACCGCGTGGCCATCGGGCACACCATCGGGGCGCTGCTTCCAATCGTTCACCGCCTTCCTCATGCGGCGGAAGAGAAGGACAGCTTCGTCCAGACGGCGGCCTTGCTCCTCGAGCCGCTCGTCCAGGAGCGCTCGCGCGCGTGGGCACGGCGATCGGCCGCGCCGACTCATCTCGACGAGTTCGGCAGCGTCCTTGAGGGTCAGACCCAGCGCCAGCGCGTTGCGAATGAACCGCACGCGCGCAACGGAGCGCTCCGAGAAGGTGCGATAGCCGTTCTCGGTACGACCGTCCGCCTCCACCAGACCGACCCGCAGGTAGTGGCGTAGCGTGTCGGTGGTCACGTCGGCCTGCCGCGCACATTCGATCAATCGCATCGCAGTCCTCCGTCGGCGCGAGGCCGCGTCGACTCCCGGGCTGCGAGTCTCGACCTGGGTGCTGCGCATGGGTCAAGCCCCCTCGTGATCGCTTCGGCGCGCATCGGTCAGATCCGCTCGAGCGCCGGCGCCACGGCCTGGCCGCCACCGATGCACAGCGTCACGATCCCGCGGCGCAAGCCGTCGCGCTGCATCGCGTGCAGCAGCTGGGTGGTCTGGATCGCGCCGGCCGCCCCGATCGGGTGCCCGTGTGCGATGGCACCGCCCTCGACGTTGACCGCGTACTCGGCGAAGCCGAGTTCGCGCTGGCAGGCCAGCGCGATGGCTGCGAACGCCTCGTGGATGGCCATGACGCTCTCCTGTCGATCAATGCGCCTCGCAGGACGCGTTGTTCATCTGAGGTGTGTCGGCGAGTACCCGGGCCTTGCAGCCGCATCGCTCGAGCACGCCCTTGCCGGCACCGCTCAAGCCGGCGGCATTGGCTTCGTCGGTATCGAGATGCAGTTCCAGCACCGCGGCGTCGTCGACACGCAGGGCGACATGGCGCAGCAACGTGCCGCGTGGCGTGTCGAGAGCGACTTCGATCTCGCCGCGGTCTTCGACGCCGATGCGCCGCGCGTCGGCACGGGTCAGGTGCAGGTGACGGCGCGCCACGATCAGTCCGTCGGTACGCAGCGTCCCGGCCGGGCCCACCAGCGTGACTTCGGGCGTTCCGGCGAGTTCGCCGGACAGGCGCAGCGGCGCGTCGATCCCCAGCCGGATGGCCTCGGTCCGGCTGACCTCCACCTGGTTGGCCGCCCGACGCGGCCCGACGACGCGCACACGCTCGAGCCGGCCGCGCTCGCCGACCACCGCCACGGTTTCCTCGGCGGCGAAGAAACCGGGCTGGCTGAGCGGATGCAACTCGCGCAACTGATGGCCGGCCCCGAACAGAGCCTCGACGGCAGCCTGCGTGAGGTGCACATGGTGAGCCGAGATCGCCACCGGTATCGAGGGATCCTGCCGCGCCGCGGCGCGCTCCGCGCGGCGAAGCACCGCCGCCGTCTCGCGGGCGATGATCCACTGCTCGCGTGCCCGCACCGCCAGCACCGCCACCTGCGAGTGCAACGCCTGCAGTTCGGCAACCGCGGCGCCGGACGCGCCGAATGATTCGTTGCGGTCCTCGTCGAGGCGCACGCCGAGGAATTCCAGGCCTTCCAGGATGCGCCGGCGCAGCGCGGAGGAGTTTTCCCCTGCCCCGCCGGTGAAGGCGATGGCGTCGCAGCCTCCCATCGCCGCAGCGTAGGCGCCGATGTACTTGCGCACCCGGTAGGCGTGAACCTGCAATGCCGTACGGGCGCCGGCGTGCCCCTGGCGGGCGCGGGCCTCGATCTCTCGCAGGTCGGACCCGATCCCGGACAGCCCCTTCAATCCGCTGTCGTGGTACAGCGCCGCCTCGATCTGCGCTGCATTCAGTCCAAGCGTCCGCGCAACGTAGCCCGGCACGCCGGGGTCGAGGTCGCCGCTGCGGGTACCCATCACCAGCCCCTCGAGCGCCGTCATCCCCATCGAGGTGTCGATGGAGTGCCCGCGGTCGATCGCGCAGACACTCGCGCCGTTGCCGAGGTGGCAGCTGACGATGCGCAGTTGCTCCGGCGCCCGCTCCAGCGTGGCGGTCGCCGCCTCGAGGACGTACCCGTGCGACAGCCCATGGAAGCCGTAGCGGCGCACACCGGCATCGCGCCAGGCCTGCGGCACGGCATACGCTGCGGCCTGCACAGGCATGCCGGCATGGAACGCCGTGTCGAACACCGCGACCTGCGGCCGGCCCGGCCACCGCTGGCGCGCCAGACGGATGCCGGCCAGGGCCACCGAGTTGTGCTGTGGCGCCAATGGCGCGGCCCGTTCGATTTCGCGCTCAGCGCCCGCATCCACCAGAACGGCGTCGTGCAGGCGCGGCCCGCCATGCGCGACACGGTGACCGACGGCGTCGATCGCCGGCATGCCGGCTTCCCGCAGCCGTCGCTCGATCTCTTCGAACGCCGCCGCATCGACCGCGGGGCGCTCGATCGTCGCCTCCATCAGCGTAGTGGCCGAGGCCGGATCGAACACGCCGAACTTGAGCGTCGCGCTGCCGGCGTTGAGCGAGAGGATGTGCATGACCTGGCCCGCTGCCGTCAATGGAACACCATGCCTTCGACATGGAAGCCGGCGTCGACGTGCACCACTTCGCCAGTGATTGCCGACGCGTAGGGACTGGCCAAAAGCAGTGCCACTCGGCCGACCTCGCAGCCGTCCACGGTGCGCCGCTGCGGCGAGCGCCGCGCGGCCTCGTCGAGCAGTTCGTCGAAGTGGGTGATGCCGGAGGCGGCGCGCGTGCGCACCGGGCCCGCGGAGATCGCGTTGACGCGGATGCCGCCCGGCCCGAGCTCGTGCGCCAGGTAGCGCACCGAGGCCTCGAGTGCCGCCTTCACCGGGCCCATCACGTTGTAGTGCTCGACGACCTTCTCGGCCCCGTAGTAGCTGACCGTCGTCAGGCTGCCGCCCTCCCGCATCAGCGGTTCGGCGAGCTTGGCCATGCGGATGAAGGAGTGGCAGGAGACCAGCATCGCCTCGGCGAAGCCGGCCTCGGAGCAGTCGGCCAGGCGGCCCTGCAGGTCCTCCTTGCGCGCCGACGCGATCGAGTGGAAGACGAAGTCCAGTCGACCCCAGCGCTCGCGCAGCGTCTCGAACACGGCGTCCAGCTGCCCGTCCTGCAGCACGTTGCAGGGCAGCATCAGTGCCTGCACCTGCTCGGCGAGCGGAGCGACGAACGGCCGCGCCTTCTCGCTGTAGTAGGTCAAGGCCAGCTCGGCGCCGGCGTTGCGGAAGTGGCGCGCCGCGGACCAGGCCAGGCTGTCGGCGTTCGCGACGCCGACCACGAGGCCTCTGTGACCGGAGAGATCGATGGTTTCCATGAAATCGCGTTCCTGTATTGCTTCAAGGCGCCCGGCACTCAGCGCGGGTCCCTGTTCCGTGCGCCATCGCCCTGGAATCGCACGACGAGGTACAGCAGTACGATGCACAGGCCGAGCAGCGCGTGCAGCCACCAGCCGAGCAGATGCGCCCGGTGTTCCAGGCCCAGCAGCAACAGCGCCAGGGCCGCGAACGTCCAGAAGATCCAACGGGGCCAGGCACGACCCGGTTCGGTGTCGGAAGGCTTCGTCGGTGTGTTCATGGCCCCGCCTCCGTCAGCGCCCGGCACGATGCGGCGACCAGGCTTCGAACTGGAACTCGATCTCGTCGGTGCGGGATGGCAGCCGCACCCAGAGCCGGAACCGGTAGGGGCCGTCCTTGGCGACGCCGAAGAGCTGCCCGTAGCTGGCCTGGTCGTTGACCTTCATCGGCGGGAGATACTTCGCGGGCTCGTCCGCGATGCCGGTCTCGGTCAGCTGTGCGCGCACCACCGCGTCCTCGATGCGGCGGCCGTTCGCGCTGTCGTACAGCGCCACGACGAGGTGATGCACCTCGCCGCCACCCTTGGGCGGACCGCCGTGCAACTCGGCCAGTGCATGCTTGTCCGCCACGACGGCGGCGGGCACGAGCCCCCAGTAGAGCGTGACGCCGGAGCGCTCCAGCCGGCTCTGAGCCCGCGCCGGGCTCAGCATCGCGGCCAGCAACAGCAACAGCCACGTCGTGGCGAGAAAGCGCCAGGCTGGCGCCGGCAAGGGGATGACTCTCATGATGCTGCTCCTAGTGACGGTAGGCCGTCCCAGTGGCCGTAGAGCTGCTGGAACGCCACCTCGGCCCACAGGTCGCGGCTGGTGCGCCACGACTCCCACGCCTGGGCGCAGGCATCCGCGCCCACGCGCTCCAGCTGGTACCAGGGGTTCGCCGCGCGATCCGGGTCGTGAGCACCCCACTGGTCGAGCCACTGCTGCATCCACGGCAACCAGGCCAGCGACGGAGTCGCCTTGTCGGACCAGATCTGCCGGCTGACCCGCATCGGGTGCAGTTCGCGCAGCACGCGTGCCGTCTCCGGCGTCACCGCCATGCGCACCCACGGCGAGACCCACTGCGCGTAGGCTCGCTCGGCCGCCTCGGACAGCGCCTGCACCTTGTCGAACCCGGGTGGGTTTGCGTCGAAAGGCAGATCCTCGAGGCGGCGCGGTTCGAAGCGGGCGCCCAGTGCCGCATCGCCATCGGCGCTGTCCTCGAGGATCATCTCGTACAGACCGGGGGCGAGTTCCTGGATCGCTCCTGCATGGTGCAGGATGGCGCGGTGCTCGCGCC
The DNA here is from genome assembly GCA_964641795.1 of uncultured Bordetella sp. Classification (GTDB taxonomy): domain Bacteria; phylum Pseudomonadota; class Gammaproteobacteria; order Burkholderiales; family Burkholderiaceae_C; genus Pseudaquabacterium. The sequence continues at coordinate 52,298 of CAZXLI010000004.1, forward strand.
GCGCCACGCCCGCCGACACGAAGATGCCGAGGTGACCCACCTGCCTGTGCAGCAGGTAGACGACGCGCTGGCCGGCTGCCACCAGGTCCTCGGTGGACCCGAACACTTGCTTGAGCCAGCCCAGCGCCTGGTGCGGCGGCGTGATGTTGTCGCCGTAGGAGCTGAAGATCACCATTGGCGCCCCGATGCGCCTGAGGTCGGCACGGCAGTGGCCATCGACCACGACCTCGCCGTCCTCGAGGCGGTTGCCGACGAACAGATCCCCGGCGATGGCCAGCATCTCTTCGCGAGCGAGTTGGTAGAAGCCGTTCCACCAGCGCTCGAACTCCAGGAAGCGCTCGTGCTCGGCCTCGGGCTGCGCAAGGAGCGTGTCGTACTTGCGGAACACCCCCTCTGGGCGAAGCGCCTCGAAGTTCTGCACCAGCCAGGCGCCATCGAAGCGGCCGTTGCCCAGGTCGGAGATCCAGTGAGCCGGCCAGACGCCACCGGTGAAGCCCCCCAGCAGGCGCATCGGGTTGACGCCGCGCTCGCCCGCCCAGTACGACAGCGGCGAGCCGTTCAGCACCGCCAGCGCCGCGCGATGCTCGCAATGCGACAGCGCCAGCGTGATCGCCCAGCCGCCCTGGCAGTTGCCGTAGACGATCGGTGCCTTGCCGCGGTGGCGCCTGGCGACGATGTCGATGAAGGCCGCCAGCGTCTGCACGACAGCCCCCATCGTCTGGCCCTCGACCGGCTCCGGATCGAACACGACGAAGTAGACCGGGTGGCCTTCGAGCAGCGCCATGCCCACTTCCGAATCGCGCTTGAAGCCGCCGATGCCGGGGCCATGGCCGGCGCGCGGGTCGACCACGACCACCGGCGCGGCGCCCTTGCGCACATGCTTCTCGAGCGCGTCAGTGCCGCAGCGCGTGACACGAAGCAGCCGGTAGTTCGACGGCGGATCGAGCTCCCGCCCATCCGCCACCGCCTCGGACTCGAAATGCAGCAGCGGCGGCATGCCCGCGGCTTCGTGCGCGCGCATGTTGGCGGCCCGCTCGCGCAGCGTGTCGACAGTCGCCGCGGCGCGCCACAGTGCGTCCAGCCAGTACCGGACGGCCGGGTGGCCAGGCGTGCGATCAACAGGCGTCGCCTCGGTGGCGCTGTTCGATGTCGGCATGGCGTCTCAACCGCAGCAGCAACCGCCGCGGCCCTTCGCGGCCGCGCCGGCACCCGCGCCGCAGCCGCCGGCCGGGTGCTGGTGCGCGCTGGCCGGCGCCCCCGTCGCGACCCCTGCCTCGTAGCCGGCCTCGCCGAGTGCAGCGACCAGTTGGGGCACCTGGTGCACGGCGTGCTCGCCGCTGACGCGCGCGATGCCGCTGCCGAGATCGACCTCGACGTCCTTCACGCCTGGGACGCGCTTGAGCGCCTTGGTGACGGACGCGACGCAGGATCCGCAGGTCATGCCGTCGACTTTGAGTTCAGTGGTTTGCATATCGGGCCTCCTTGGGTTTCAGTGCTGGTGACCGCCCTGGCCACCGGGAGGAAGTTGGCGCGCGTCGTCCTTGGTCGGAGCGTTCGACCCACTGCCATGCCCACCGTGGCCGCCATGCCCGCCGTGCCCGAACAGATGCATCAGCGGGCAGGCCAGCAGGATCAGGAAGGGCAGCAGTTGCCCGAGGTGAGCGTTGTGGCGGAAGAACATCCAGGCCACCGCAGCCGCCAGACCGATCCACAGCACCCATTGGTTGATGCGGGACCAGTTCGGGCCGGACGGGCGGTCGTTGCCGTGTTCGTGGGAGTGGTTCATGGAGGATCTCCTGGGTGGCGTGAGCGCCGCAGTCACTGGTTCTTGTGGAACTTGGCGTGGTCGTGCACGGGCTTGGCCTTCTTGGCGCCGGAGGCGGCAGCCGCGGGTGCGCAGGGCATCGACTTGGCCGACGGTGCGTTGCGCTCCGCGCCGTGGTCGTGGCGCTTCATGCCCGAACCGCAGTCCGTCGGCATTGAAGCCGCCGGCGCAGCGGGCGCAGCGGCAGTCTTGGTCTCCTGGGCCATCGCTGAGCCCGCAGCAAGGGCGAGGACGATGGCGAACGAGGTGGCGGCAAATGCTGACTTGCGCATGGCAAAGGTTCCTTCGAGAAAGGGTTGCGGAAAGGAGGGGTCGAGCGAAGTACCGGTAGTCCGACCGGTCGGCTCGACGATGGCGCGGCGGCGCGGGTTGCCGAGAAGGGCACCCGCGACGCGGCGGGGCTATAGGGCCAGCCGCTGGAAGGCGATTCGAGGAGGTGGTCCGCCTCGACGGTTTGTCACCCGATCGGGATGATCGGAGGCCTGCGCGAACACGGTCACCAGCCAAGGCGGTGAACTCGGAAGCACTGCAATAGCGTGCAGGTCACTGCCCTGGTCCAGCTTCAGCTTGAGCGAAGGTGCCGTGACCGACGACTTCTCGCAGAAGTCGAGGCAGTTTGCCGGCTCGCCGGCGCCCGACTCATCATGACCGTGCGAGGGCTTGGCCTCATGGTCCGCTGCGACCGCCGTAGCCTCATAGCGGTGGTCAACCGCCTGATGCCCCAGGCGCAGCGCACACGCATGCGCGATCCCAGTCGCGATGCCGAAGAGCCACACCAGGAGAACCTGGGCGGCCCAGCGGCGGAGGCGGCGGCGATCGCGGAACATGATGAGGTGTGCAGACTTTCCGTTGCGCAGTTTGAGAATAGGGCGTGGCGAGCCGCTGACCTTTGATGAGGATCAACCGAGATTCCGTACTCGGCTACAGAGTCCGGACTTGGTAAATCGCCGATTGGTCCCTGGTCTTGCGGCGAGTCGTCCAACCGATGTGCACCGTCTACGGCACCGACAGGAAGCTGCCAGTTGCCTGGGCCCGGTTGCGCAACTATCCTGGCTTCACACCTCAAGAGATGCCATGAACAGATTTCGTGTCGCGCTGGCGCTCGGTGCGCTGATCACGTCGCCCCCCGTGCTTGCACAGCACGACATGGACAGCGGATCGCACGCCGCCCCCACGCGCCCGCCTTGGCGAATCCGGATGCCCTGCCCTATTTCGGCGAGGTCCGCAAGGTCGACGCCAAGGGGGGCAGGGTGACGCTTCGCCATGGACCGATCACGGACCTCGGCATGACAGCGATGACGATGGAGTACCTCGCCGCGGACAAGAAGTTGGTGAAGGGACTCTACGTTGGCGAGAAGGTGCGGTTCAAAGCCACGGCGCGTTCGTGCTGACCGGGATCGCAAAGGCGCAGTAGCGCAACGCGATTTCATTGCTGCCGCTCGATCAGGATCCCGAGCAGCGAGAGTGCCCGCTCCCCGAAGGAGCGTGCTTTCCACGTCGCAAGGTCGATGGGCTGGCTGACGCTGGCGTCCCGCTGGAAACTCTGCTGCAGGCCCTCGGCAACCAAGGTGTCGGTCAGCACGACATTGACTTCATCGTTCAGGCCGAACGAGCGGTTGTCGAAATTGCTGGTCCCGACGACGGCCCATACGCTGTCGACGATCAACAGCTTGGTGTGGTTCATGCCAGGCAGGTACTCCAGGACCTCGATCCCCGCCTCGAGCAGTTCACCGTAGCGCCGCCGGCTGGCGCGACGGGCGATGGGGTGGTTGTTGTGTCCTCCCGGAAGGAGGGCCCTGACTCGCACGCCACGCTCTGCCGCGCGTCGCAACTCCGCCCGCATGCTCCGGTCCGGCAGGAAGTACGGCGACTGGATGAGAACGGTGTGCCGAGCGCTGGCGATCAGGAGCTGGAAAAGCATCCGCGCCCGAGTCGCTCTTCCCGCTGACGGTGTCCCTGCCACCACGATGGCTGGCGAGCCGCTCACAACCGGGCGACCGGCCGCTCGACAGTCCGGGAACGAACTGGCATCGGTCAGCAGTTCTCCAGTGCTCTCCAGCCAGTTTTCGGCAAACACGGCCTGAAGCGAGGACACGACCGGGCCGTGGAGGCGCATCATCATGTCGCGCCAAGGCGGAAGGGTGCCCTGGTGTTCATCCCACCAGGACGCTATCCCCGCCCCGCCGACAAATGCCGCTTCCCCGTCGATGATCAGCAGTTCGCGGTGCGTGCGGTTGTTGAAGCGCTTCAGGGTGTGCCAGCGCACTGGCTGGTACCACGCCACGATGCCACCGGCGGCGCGAAGCTCGTCGAAGCGGTGGTCGGGCATCGTCCAACTGCCGATCGCATCCAAAACGATCCGGACGCGGACGCCGTTGCGGGCACGTTCGGCGAGCACAGCGATGAAACGGTCGGCTGCGGAACTCGGCCTGAAGACATAGGCCTCCAGGTGGACGCTGCGCTCCGCGCGCGCAATGGCCTCGAGCATCGCCGGATAGAACTGACGCCCATCGAACAACAGGTCCGACCGCGTAACCTGGCCAACCGGGGCATCGGCGAGGGCCGCGACCAGGCCGAGCAATTCGTGCTCGCCGGGCGCCGGGGGCCTCTCGTTGACTTCGTAGCGCAGGCCCGGCTCGGCGAGCACGAGCAGGAACAACACGCCCAGCACGGCCCCGCTGATGAGCAACACCCCGTGCCAGAGCTCAAATGCCATCGGTCACCGCTGCAGCAGCGCCACCGCGAGTCCGACGGCCGCCATCGCGGCATAGGCCGGCAGCACTCGCCACGCCAACGCCCTGCCGTCCAGCGAGGCGACCAGGCCGAGCTTGGTAACCTGGTTCACCGCTGCCGCCACGAAGAGCCCCAAGGTCGCGATCGGCGCCGCGACAGTGCCCTCGGCGACCATGCGCCCGATCGACAGTGTGATGGCGTCCACATCGACAAGGCCCGATACCGCCGCGGTCAGCAGCACGCCGGCATCGCCCATGCGATCCGCCAAGAACCGGCCTGCGACCATCACCACGGCGAGGAACAGCGCGAACTGAAGCGCCGCGCTGAGCTTGAGCGGGTTCCCGACGTTCAACTCGGGCAGGTTGTCGTGCGCTGAGCGCAACGTGAGGACCGCGCCGTAGATGGCACCGGCCACCGCCATCGAAGCAAACACCAGGATCGGCCCGGCGCCCAGGACGGGCGCCACGATGGCGACCAGAACGGCCATCCGGGCGAACATGGCCGAACACGCCAGTGTTGCTCCGCCCGCGGCGAGCGGCCGCCAGCCCGGCGTCTGGCGCGCCCACCTGGCAAGCGTTGCGGTGGTGGCCGTGCTCGACACCAAGCCACCCAGAAGAGCCGTCAGCGTCAAGCCTCGCCTAGCGCCGAGCCATCGCATCAGGACGAAACCCAGGAACGACAGCAATGCCAGCAACACGACCGCCCACCAGAGGCGATACGGATTGAGCGCTGCATACGGCCCGAAACCGCGGTCCGGCAGCACGGGAAGCACGACGATGCTGATCAAGAGGAGTTGCGTGCCGCTGTTCAACTCGGCCTCGGACAGCCGAGCGATTCCCGCGTGGAGCGGCCGCTTGAACTGAAGCAAGGCCAGGACGATCACTGCCACTGCAGAGGATGTCCGCCAGGCTCCGCCGGCAGCCAAGGCCCCAATCACGAAGGTGGCCATGGCCGCTACGAATGTCGTCAGCCCCATCACGGTGTGCATGCGCGCGGTCACCACATAACCGGCCAGCAGCAGCAAGCCGACCAGTACCAGCAGCGCAACCAGGACCGATGGCCCCCAGCGCTGCGCGAGCACGCCGCCGATGCCCCCCAGCAGTCCGAGCAAGGCGAAGGTGCGCACTCCGGCGACGCGATGACCGTCCGGCAGGTCGCGCTGGTGCCATCCCCGTTCGAGCCCGATCAACAGGCCAATGGCAAGCGCCAAGCCCAGACCGGTCAGGACCGCCTCGTCAAGATCGTTCATCGCGTTTCCACTGGCAAGCGGTGCAGCCAGGCCTCGATGTGTTGAAGGCAGACCCGTGGCGCCCGCAACCACGGGTGGTGATCCAATCCCTCGAGTTCTTCGAGGTGCCAGCCCTGCCGCCCCGCAACCAAGCGCCGCGCTCCGGCTGGCGGCGCGGTCGAATCGCCCTTGCCGTGCAGCACCAGCACCGGCGTGTCCGTGGCGAGCCGGGCTGCATCGAGCATGAGGTCGTGGTGGTACAGCACCTCCCACAGCGACGTGGTGGAGGATGCCATGTTGTGCGCCACAAGATCCTCGGCCACCTCGCGGGGAACGTCCCGCAGGAGGCGGGGCAGTACGCGGCCTGCGACGCGCCGGGTGATGATGCATGCCACTGCCGTGGCCCAGAGGTTCGTATAGACCCAGCCCCAGCGCTGCCTCCTGAACCAGGCTGAGGCGCCCAGCACGCCCTCGAAACACGGCGGAGACAACAAGATCAGCCGATCAACGCGGGCTGGCCAGCGCGCCGCGAACGCGAGCGCCAACGCTGCGCCGAGCGAATGACCTGCAAGAGTCAGGCGACCTTGGTCCGGGAGTGCGTCGCGCAACGCCGCCAGATGCCGGTCAAGCGTGTACCGCATCCAGGGCCGCGGCGATGCGCCGAAGCCCAACAAGTCAACCAGAACCCGGCGGTGCCCGGGCAGCTCGAAGGGTACGGGTCCACACGTCCAGTAGCGATGGGTCCCGCCGAGACCATGCAACAACACCAGGGTTCGATCACCCTCGCCATCCGCAAGGCGATGCAACGTGTAGGAAGGATCTGCGCTGGCCACGACCTGCAGGTCAACGCTGAAGCTTCACGTCAAGGCGAACTTCCTCTCGGGACTTGTTGGTCCACATCCAGCAATAGGTCTCTTTCGTGCCGACTCGAAGCAAATTCTCCCCTGCCGCGACCTGCGTCAGTTTCGCCGGGAACTCTGCAGACTTGCCGACGTGATAGTGGACGTTGAAATCCAGCGGCGCTCCTGCGCTGAAGGCCCACCGTATCGAGTCTCCCACCTGCAGCGCGCCGCACACCTCGACGAACTTGCCGGGCGGGACACGCGCCGATTGACTGAATTGCCCCGAACCGTCCCACACGATGTCAACGATGTGTTGTGCGGCAAGTGCCGCTTGGGTCAGCAGACCCGAGAACACGATGAGAAGCGCACGTCCAATCCACATAAGTCCCTCCGTTCGAGTTCATCTCGGCCTGAAGCTACCGGCGACGGCCAATCACCGCTTCTTGCGCCTCCGGGCCTTGGATCGGGCGGAGGGCTTGGACGCTTCTCCATGAGGCTTGCGACGATGACGCCACTGCAGAAACAGTGCGAAGGCGATGATCATGACCGCGCTCACCAGCCCGCCCACCAAGATGATGGTCAGCGTCTCGTGAGACGCGCTGGCCAGGCCGCGAAACTCGTGCGGCATGGCCTTCTCAACGGGATTGCGCCGCGGCGCGATTCAATTCGTCGTGGCGAACGCGAACGTCCTTCGGCCATTGCGACTTGATGTAGGACAGCGCCGCCAGGATGTCGTCGTCCGACAGCCGGCCCTCGTAGATGGGCATCGCGGATTGGTAGTTCGGCATGTTGGCCACCTTGGCCGTGCCGTACTTGACGAGACGGAACAGCAACTCGTCCGGGTGGTGCCATGTGTGCCCGGAGGCATCGTGCGGCGGAGCCGGAAGCCGCCCGTCGGCGCCGGGCTGACGCCAGTTGGGCTGCCCCTCCAGCCTTGCACCGTGGCAAGAGGCGCATTCGCGCGCGTAGACGTCTTGCCCCTTCGCCACAACCGCCCGGTCATCCACACGCAAGCGAACTGCGCCCGGTGAGCGCAAGAACCAGAGCCCCGCAATGGCAGCAGATGCCAGCACGAAGACACCGACGACAACGGCGACTCTACGGCCCGATATGCCCCCCGACGCACTCATTGCGGGATCCGCTGACCTGCAGCGGTGAGTTTGCTACCGTCGTTGCTGACCGTCATCTCTCAACGCCCTCGTCCGAATCAATCCCAGCGCAGGTCGGCCGGTGGCGTTGAACCGGGCCTACCCGGGACCACCACGTAGTCCATGCGCGACACGGGCGGACGGCGCTAGTGGACTCGCCGCCCTGTCGACAGGCCACTCGCACCGGATGCCCGGGCCTCCCCAGTTACTTCGCGACCTCAATCGCGGTCACGACGATGGCCCCGTCGGCCCTTTCGGCGGTGAACATCACCTTGTCGCCGGCCTTGACCTTGTCCAGCAATGCCGGGTCCTTGACCTGGAAGACCATGGTCATGCCCGGCATGTCGAGGTTCTTGATGTCCCCGTGCTTCAGGGTGATCTTCTTTGCTTCCTTGTCGATCTTGCGCACTTCGCCTTCGGTCATCGAGGCGGGCATGCTGTCCGACTTCATGCCGGGCATGTTCATGGCGCCCATCTTGCTGTGGTCCATCCCCTGGGCGTGGGCGCTGACCGCGAACGGTGCCGAGGCGGCGAAGGCCAGGGCGACGAGGAAGGGTTTGAAGGTATTCATCGAAGTTTCTCCGTTGAGGGTGTCAGATATCAGGTGTGATGAATTGGCCGGGCGCTGGCGACATCCGTATGCCGGCGCCCGGTCGTCGTGATCGACGAACTCAGTGCTTGTGCGCGCCGTGACCGTCGCTCATGCCACCCGTCCCGGCAACCTTGACCGCGCCCTTCATGCCCGCGTCGTAGTGGCCAGGCTGAAGGCAGGCGAAGTTGACCGTGCCGGACTTGCTGAACTTCCAGACGATCTCGCCCGTCTGGCCAGGTTGCACGGTGACCATGTTCGGATCGGCGTGCTCCATCTCCGGGAACTTCTTCATGGCCTCGTAGTGCTCCTTCAGTTCGCCTTCGGTGCCAAGGACCATCTCGTGCTTGACCTTGCCGGAATTCTTGACGACGAACTTGATCGTCTCGCCCTGCTTCACCGAGATGGCGTTGGGCGTGAAGCGCATCGCATCGGTCATGTCCACATTGACCGTCCTCTTCACGTCAGCGGCTTTGCCAGGCTCGCCGATCGAGTCCGAATCGTGGTGGCCTCCCGCGTGGTTGCCACCCGCCGTCGCGATGCCGGCAGACAATGCCAACGTCAGTGCGGCGGCGTGGGCGATCAGGGATCTGAGATTCATGGGTGCTACTCCTGATAGAGATGTTTCAACGGATCAATGGCCGGAGTGGCCGACAGGCTTGCGGACCTGAACTTCAACGGGTTGTTTCGGAGCGACAGCGGGACTCATCAGGCCGCGGCTTTCCGCCGAGAAGCGCGCCGGGTCGGGCAATTCGCCCGTGAACTCGTAGGCCACCGTACCCGGCGGATGCTTGAACCAGCCCGGATCGGTGTAGTCCCCGCGCTTCTGGTCCTTGCGTACCTTCACGACGCTGAACATGCCACCCATGCCAACCGAACCGAACGGCCCCTTCCCCGTCATCATCGCCGCCGTGTTGTCCGGGATGGGCATCTCCATCTCGGTCATGTCCTTCATCCCGCGCTCGCCCATGACCATGTAGTCCGGTACCAGCTTGGTGATCTGACGCGCAACACCGCTGTGGTCGACACCGATCATGGTCGGCACGGCGTGCCCCATCGCATTCATCGTGTGATGGCTCTTGTGACAGTGGAAGGCCCAGTCGCCCTCCTCGTCGGCCAGGAACTCCATCTGTCGCATCTGGCCCACCGCGACATCGGCGGTCACCTCGTACTGCCGCGTGCTTCTGGGCGTGGGGCCACCGTCGGTTCCCGTGATGAGGAACTCGTGACCATGCAGGTGCATGGGGTGGTTGGTCATCGTCAGGTTGCCCACGCGGATGCGCACCTTGTCCATGTGTCGAACCACCAACGGATCGATGCCCGGGAAGATCCGGCTGTTCCAGCTCCAGAGATTGAAGTCCAGCATCGTCATCACCTTGGGCGTGTAGGCCCCGGGGTCGATGTCGTAGGCGTTGAGCAGGAAGCAGAAGTCGCGATCCACCTCGTCGATGAGCGGATGCTTGGCCTTCGGATGGGTGATCCAGAAGCCCATCATGCCCATCGCCATTTGCACCATCTCGTCCGCGTGAGGGTGGTACATGAAGGTGCCCGGCCTGCGGGCGACAAACTCGTAGACGAATGTCTTGCCCGGCGGAATCCCAGGCTGTGTCAAGCCGGTGACCCCGTCCATGCCGTTGGGCAGTCGCTGCCCGTGCCAATGCACGCTGTGCAGTTCTCCGAGCTTGTTCGTCACGAAGATGCGCACGCGATCGCCCTCGACGACCTCGATCGTCGGCCCAGGGCTTTGACCGTTGTAGCCCCAGAGGTGCGCCTTGAAGCCGGGGGCCATTTCCCGGACCACAGGCTCGGCGACAAGGTGGAACTCCTTGACGCCGTTGTTCATGCGCCAGGGCAGACTCCACCCATTGAGCGTGACGACGGGGTTGTACGGCCGGCCCGTACTTGGCACGAGCGGGGGCATCGTGTCGGGTTTGGTCTGAATGACCGGCTCGGGCAGCGCAGCCATCGCGACCTTGCTGACCGCAGCAGCACTGGCGGCCGCGGTGATCGCGCCAGCGCCGGAGATGAAATTGCGACGTGAAACCATGTGATTCGTCCTTGATTCGTCCAGGCCTTCAGTGGCCACCACCGCCGGAATCAGCGGCTGCCGCGGCGCCGCCCGAAGGCGTTGACAACGAGGCCTTGCCGATCAGCGCCATGTCGAGGTCTGCCTGCGCAAGCCAGAAGTCGCGCAAGGATTCGATGTAGGCATTGACGCTGGTGACCTGTGCTCGCGCGTCGGCGAGCAACTCGAAGACCCCGACGATCATCCCGTTGTATCGAAGCCCCTGCTCTTCGGAGATCCGCTTGCGCAACGGCACGATCTCGTCGCGCTGGTGACGCGCGATGTCGTACGCCGACCGGTAGTTCCCATACGCTTCCCGAACTTCCGAACGCGCGTCGACCGCGACCTGGGCAGCTCGCTGCACGGCCTGCATGTAGATGCCCTCGGCTCGGGCGACCTTCGCGCTCCCCCAGTCGAAGATTGGAAGTTCCAGCCCGATCTCCCAGCCGCGCTGCGTGGGCGCCTCGTTGGAACTGTTGCGTACCAGTCCGAACTCCAGCACGTCGATGAAGCGGGTGGCCTTTGTCAGGCCCAGGTTGCGCGCTGTCTGTTCGGCCCCGAGTTTGGCCGCCTGCACATCGAGCCGCTGCGACATCGCGACGCGCTCGATGTCCGGCTGGTCCGTGGGCTGGGCCGGAAGATCCGGCAACCGCTCTGGCAACTGGAACTGGGCCTGCGGCCCCCAGACGCCAAGCAGACGGGTCAGGCGCTCGCGAGCACTGCGTTGGGCTTGCTCGGCACGGGCCAGACCGAGCGTCGCCTCCGCGTAGAACGCCTGCTCCCGTGCCCGATCGAGCTTGTTGAAATTGCCGACCTGCTCCATGCGGCGGGCCAGTTCGGCACTCGCCTCGGCGGTGCCCTTCACCTGCCGCATGTAGCGCACGGACTCATCGGCAGCGACTGCCTGGTAGTAGGCCTTGCGTGTATTCGAAGCGTGAGCCAGCACGTCCATTGCCACCTCGCGCTTCACCTGCTCGAAGCGCCGCTGCTCGAGCTGGCTGGCAAGGGGCAGCGTCAGGAGCCGCATCAGATTGAACTGCAGGCTGCGGTCAAGCTCAATCTCGTCGCCGCGCCGAAGGCGTCCGAACGAGAAGCCCGGGTTCGGCAGCCGCCCGGCCTGCACCATCTGCGCCTCCGAGATCCCCAGGTCGGCAAATCTCGCCTGCAAACCGCGGTTGTTCAGCAGCGCGACCTGGACCGCGTCGTCCGCACTCAGTGGCTTGGCGAGCAACTCCGCAACTCGCTTATCGATGCTGTTCTGCTGATCGTCATCTCGGGCCCAGGCCACGTCTTTACCGATCCGCTCCTTGGCCGTCGATTGAATCGTCGAAAAGCCTGCGTCTGTGGACAGGCTGGCGCATCCCGCAAGGACCAGACTGCCGAGTACCGTGCCAACGAGGGTCAAGCGCGGAAGGCGGCGCCGGCCGGCTCGCGCGCGATCAAAGGCGAGGGTGTTCATTCGTTCGTCACTCATTGCATCTTGTGGCCACCGTGACCGGCAGGCATCGAGGAATCTTGCGGCTTTGGAGCCGACGCGGGCACGGATGCGGGCACAGGTTCGCGCGCTTCACGTGCATAGGCCCGCCAGCCGCCGATGCGGTTGACGGTCTCGTTGGCCTGCCGCCAAGACCCGACCGACTGTTCGGTGTAGGGGCGGTAGGACAACAGCGACGACTGGTAGACCAAGGCCGGCACCGATGCCTTGGCATCGAGCGGGTCCGGGCGCGGCGACGTCGTTTGGGCCTGGACGGACGTGGCAAGGACAAGAGCTACCGCCATGGCACTCTGGCCCCAAGACAAGCTGGGCATGTTCACCTCGACAAACGCGGGATGGGTGGCGCCACCCGGGCGCCGATAGACGACAACCAAGCGCGGAGTGCCGCGCGCGTCAAGAGCGGACTACGCCTTGGGTGGTCGGTGCGGCACGTCGGCCTGCACCCCTGCATAGAACTGCGGGGCGAAAGCAGCGCCTTGAACAGGCGCTTGCGAAATCTGCGGGGGCAGTCTGTCCGTGGCAGGCCCCACCGCAGCGCAGCATGGGGCACACGTGCCGCACTTCACCTTCGCGTGCGCGGACGGCGAACGTTCATCATCGTGGACATCTGTCGATCCCGACGCCCCGCGCATTCTCTCCCCGACGTGGCCGCCATCAGACGCATGGCCCGATTGCTCAGCCCAGCCCCTATCGGCGAGGTCGCTTACAGGAAACTGCGCGGGTTCCAACGACGGTGACCCATGATGTCCGGGCCCGCATCCGATGGCACTGCCCATCGCGATCGCCTTGAACGGGATCACGATGGTCAGCACCCAGATCAGCAGGACACGGACAGCTCCGGACATCAGAAAACTTTAACCCAAGTCAGCTTGCAGCAACTACCAGCGAGGGACAATGAGAGGGGTTCTATGCGCCACATGTCCCCATTTTGACGACGGGGAGATTGTCAGCGAGCGAAACCGACAGACCTTGGTCGGCACGCTGACAATTCCGTAAGCTTTGCAGCGCCGCTCAGCGATGGCCGTGCGTAGGAGACGTCGCGCCCCCTTGGTGTCCGCTGCGGCTCAGTGCTTGGCCCTGCCCGTCGAACGGCGTCCTCGAACGGTTTCCCAGCGTCCGCTCGGTGTCGCGGCCCACGTAGACCCAACCTGCTTCTCCCCCGACCTCGCGCCACCCGTCTGCCGTGACGGGATTGCGCTTCCAGGCGTCCAATTCGGCCTGGACCTGGGAACGCGAGACTGAAGATGGCATGGCGTGCGTGGTACCGCCTGCCTCTCCAACCTGCCGCGTGTAGCCCGAAGTTGCGTAAGCCGGCAAGGCGGCTGCAACGGCAGTAGCCGCGGTGAGCGTGACGATGTGGCGATTCATGAGTGACTCCTGTTGAAACTCCCCGTCCCCACCGCGCGCGGCACGGGACTCGAGGGTGAAGTCACTGTATGAACCGGCTGCCGACGGTCTGCGGACTGGGCGTTGACGTTTTCGTCAACGCGGCATCTCCAAGCCGATCACCGTCCTGCCGTTTGCCGACTCTGCGAAGGGCTCACCACCATGCATGCGAGCAATCGCCGCGACGATGGCCAGCCCGAGACCAAAATTCGTGCCGGCCTGTTGCCGCGATCGGTCCGCGCGATAGAACCGATCGAACAGATGCGGCAGATGGTCCGTGCGGATGTCGACCCCTTCGTTCTCCACGCTGAGCCGGATCTTTGCGCCGTGACGCTCGATGTGGACGACGATGGGTGTGCCCGGCGCCGCATACCGTCCTGCATTGCTCAAGAGGTTGGACAACGCTCTCCGAAGCAGACCGACGTCGAATCGCCCCGCGGCGTCGCCCTGCCGATGGACCACAAGTCCCCTCTCATGCAGCGCCGCCTCGTGGTAGTCGACGATGTCGTCCATCGCGGCGCTCAGGCTATCCACGGGCGCGGCCCGCGCTCTGGCACCGCGGTCGGCGTGCGAGAGGAAGAGCATGTCGTTGACGATGGCGGCGAGCCGGCGCAGATCCTCCAGGTTGGCCGCGATGACGTCCTGAAGCTCCTCGACCGGACGATGGCGCTGCAAGGCGACCTCGCTTGCTCCAATGAGGGTCGTCAGCGGTGTCCGGAGTTCGTGGGCAACGTCGGCGTTGAAGGCCTCGAGCTGAACATAGCTCCGCTCAACACGTCCCAGCAGCGCATTGAACCGATCGACGAGCGGCTGCAGTTCCAGCGGCTGACCCGAGCCGTCCAGTCGCAGGCTCGGACGGTCCAAGGCCACCGCCGAGACCTGGGCCGAAAGCTCGCGCACGGGTCGCAGACCTCGCCGCACCAGGAAGAAGCCCGTGACGCTCACGACCGCAGCGCCTGCCAACGAAGCGGCAAGCAGGGTCATTCCCAACAGCCGCAGCAGTTCGTCGTCGCGCGAGACGTCCAGCGTCAACTCGACCTCGACGCGCCCCGAGGCGCCGGCCGGCCAGGTGTCGACCCACCGGATTTGCTTGACGGTCCCTGTCGCGACCGGGCCGACGGAGGGACCGGATCGGTAGACGACTTCCCCCCCGCTTCCTTTGACCGTGACGCCCATGTCGCGATGCCCCGCCAGGAAATCCTCCAAGCGATGCCGCAGTTCGGTCTGATCGGCCGAGGGTGCGGTCTCCGCAAGGGCGTGGCGCACGACGCTCTGCTTGAACTGCAGTTCCTCGACCTGCCGCCGCTGCAGCACCCAGGAATTCATGGCGTACACGACCGCCGTCACGGCAACCGCAGCGAGCAGTCCCTGAAGCGCCATCCAGACCGACAAACGACGCCCCAACGAGTGATGGGATATTCCGTTGGTCCGGGCCCGTCGGGTCACTCGCCCCTCTCTTCCAATACATACCCCATTCCACGCACGGTGTGGATCAAGCGAGTGGGAAATGGCTCGTCCACCTTGGCGCGGAGACGGCGCACAGCTACCTCCACCACGTTGAGGTCACTGTCGAAGTTGATATCCCAGACCTGCTCCGCAAGGACCGTTCGCGACAGCACCTGACCCCGACGCTGGAGGAACAACACCAGCAGGTTGAATTCCTTCGGGGTAAGGTCCAGCTTCTTCCCCGCTCGCGTCGCCTTGCGTCGCGCCATGTCGAGCTCGAGATCTGCAAGGCGCAGTGCGTTCAACGGCTGCAGGTCGCGGTCTGAACCGCCACGCCGCAACAAGGCCTGGATTCGCGCCGACAGCTCCGAGAACGAGAATGGCTTGACGAGGTAGTCGTCGGCCCCGTCGACGAGACCTTTGACCCGATCTGCGACCGAGTCCCTCGCCGTCAGCATCAGCACGGGGGTGCGCTTGAGCCGCCGGAGCTCCGATAGCACTTCAAAGCCGTCCTTGCCGGGCAGCATCACGTCCAGGACGATCAGGTCGTACGTGCCCTCGACGGCCAGGTGCAACCCATCGATGCCGTCATGTGCCACGTCGACGACGTAACCGGCCTCGGCCAGGCCCTTCTTCAGGAACTCTGCGAGGCGAACCTCGTCGTCAATGATCAACAGTCTCATGGCGCAATTGTCTGTTGCTTGAGGCACAGGACACCTTACCGTTTTGTCAGGTAGCGGTTCGGGTGGAGCAAGGATCACGGCTGTAGCGTGAGCCGACGATGGGGTTCGTCCCCGGAGGCAAGGCACGGAACCCTCGCATGCAACCCATGTCAAGACATCCGCATCGGCTTTGGACGCTACTGGCGCTGGCCCTGGGCGCTCTGGCCGCCTGTTCCACCACGCCTTCGCCGGATCCAGGGGCGAGGCTTCCCTACTGCCACAAGAACAACAAGGGCCGGCCAGTGGTCTGCACAACCGCGGACGCCCCCAGTCTCATGGAGGATGCCGAAGCCAAACGATTCGAGGGCGATCCAGCGGCTCTGACCGTGTTCGTCGTCCGTCGGATCTGGTCTGATGGCCGCAATCGCCTGGACGTCACGGTCGATGGCGGGCGGGGTATCGAAACAGTGCCGCGATCGATGATCCGGATGAAGCTCGTGCCAGGAAGGCATGTGCTGTCGTTCGAGTACGCCGGCAGGCGTTTCGAGAAGAGCATCGTTGGAGTTGCTGGGGAAGTCCGATTCATCGGCATCAGTGGGAGCGTCTGGGCGTGGCGCAGCTGGTTCGATTGGTCGACGGACAGTGAAGCCGACCTACGTCAGCTTGCTGCAAAGACCCGATTGGTCGCGGACGTTGCACTGCCGTGGGCCGGGCCCGCATCGTCTCCTTAGCCGCGTTCGCGATCGCGACGCGCTTCACCAAGCACCCGACCGCTGGCTTCAGCATGCACCGCACGGCTTGATTCGGCTCGCCCATCCGAGCAGGTGCTCAGGCCCTTGTCGGCACGTCTGATTCCGCTTCCGTCAAGCACCACCGAGTCGACGGGGGGCCAAGACGTCTTCGGCCTGTCATGTGCGACTGGGATAGTCGATTGCCAGGCTGGAAGCCCGTCCCCGATGTCACGACTCGCCCCAACCCTCGTTCTGCTCGCCGGTGTCGTGAGCTCCATCCCCAGTCAGGCCAGCAGCGCGTGTCAGAAGGAGGCTCTCCCCGGCAGCCGATACGCGATCTTGTGTGCCCTGGACCCGGCTGCTACCGATCGAAAACTTCGGTTCCGCGTGTCCCTATCGGGGGGACACGACGATTCGTCGTCCGAACTCTCGGTAGTGGTCGGCGACAAAGCGGTTCCGTGTGAGAGCGGCAGCAAGACCAGCTCCGAAGGCGAGTTCGGCGACATCCAGCTCGACTGCCGCTTCACGTTGCCGGTCAGCTCGTCACGTTCGGCAGTGTCGGTACTCGTTGCGTTGCGGGCGAGTCATGTTGAACTCGAGGGCTTCGAACTGATGGCCGAGTGATGCCGATTGGGCCTGCGCTATTGCGACCGAGCGGTCGCAGTGAACACCCTCGAAGCTCGAGGTGAGCCGCGGTATGGAACCGGGACAGCTCGGGTCGCTGTTCCCGACGCCTTGGTACAGCGCGTCAGGCAGTTGCCTTCCCGTTTCATTGGGCCAAGTCGCCAGCATCCTAGGCTCCACAAGCGGGGAGTCCATGCAGCCGCTGCCGATGGAATTCAGCCACGGCGGTCAGTTGCTGCGCCTTCGGCTGTTGGGCACCGTCGACTGCCCGTCGACTCCTGAAATTCCGCCGCGCGCGCTTCGCCGGTAGCGACAGCCTGGATGGCTGTCCACCTGACGCGGCAGTCAACTCGCGGTTGGCGTCCTGTGCGCTCGCGGTTTCTAGAGTTTCTCGTCATGCGATCCCCGCATGCGACTGCGTAGCAGCCGTCCATCACACCAAGAGGAAACTATGCCATCGTCTTCATCACTCCTGCTTCGCCTGGCTGCCACGCTGGCCGCCGCCGCTGTACCCGCCATCGGTTTCACCGCAAGCGAGACCTTCATGAACGGCGAGTCGATCTACGGCCAGCCGGCAGCCGTTGCGGATGCGCGGCGCGCGGTGACTCTGGGTCAGACAGCGCGCTTGAACGTGACCTATGGCGAGACCGTCGCCTTCCGTGGCGATTCGGGTCAGCAGTTCGCATGGAAGTTCAACGGCCTAGACTCGCGCGGCGTCGACCTCGCAAAGGTTGCGCCTGCGAGCTTCGACACCAAGGGGGCTGTGGCATACATCGGACGCAACCCAGCCAATCGCCGCTGAACTTGTTGCGAGTCTGGCGGCAACTGTCAGGCACGATTGCCGCCACTGCCGACTTGGCAGTAGGCATCGCAAAGCGGCCAGTGATACGCGCCGTGCTGCCGACTGCGTGATCCGGCCGGTGACGCCGGCGTTCGGACGTTCGCGCCAGGCGAACCACTGGTCACGTGGCCGGCCCCATTGCGGTGGGCTGACTCGCCACACCTTAGTTCGGCAGCGCATGGTCGGGCGCTCGCAGGGCAAAGTACGACTCAGCGCCAAAAGTGTCGCCAATAGTCTTGCGACCAGCGAGTCGCTTGCCGAACCTGTCAATCGCAGTGGCACTGGCGTCACTGTCCCGCAAGTGTTCTGGTCGCGCCTCTAGATTGTCGGCAATGGTCTCCGGGGCCTCTCATTCGAAAGCGGCAGGGCGCTCTGCCTCGCATTGCCCCTAACGCATTCGCGCCATCGAAGAGGCAACGCTCTAGCGGGACAGCAGCCGGTAACAGGATCAGAAGGTGCGCGCATGAAGCGACGCTCCCGACGTTCTCAACCCGAGACCTATCCCCCTGGAGGGGATATGAGCAGGCAAGCCGGTGCGCGACCGGGTAGCATTGCACCCATGGATGCTGACGAGACCCACGCCTCCCACGCCGCCGTGATCAAGCGCCTGCGGCGTGCCGCCGGGCACCTGCAGAACGTGATCGAGATGATGGAAGTGGATCGCCCCTGCACCGACGTGGCGCAGCAGCTGCATGCCGTGGAGCGTGCGATCACAGCGGCCAAGCAGCAGCTGATCCACGATCACATCGACCACTGCCTGGATCACGCGCTAGCATCCAAGTCGCGTACCACGCGACAGGTGCTGGACGAGTTCAAGTCCATCTCGAAGTACCTCTGACGTCCCGCGAGCTTCGACAGGCCCCGTCTCCCGCATGAAGCCCACCACACGCCCGAGCTCGCCACGCGCCACTGCAGCGTGGTGGACTCGGTTGTTGCTGGTCGTCGTGTTGATTGCCGACCTTGTCGGGGCGCCGCTGCATCGCCACCACCACGATGCAGGTGTCGACAGTTCCTCGCTGGCTGTCGAGACGGAGCACGCGGCGGCGGCGCTGCAGCCGCATGTGGAGAAGAACGGCGAGCCGAGCGTCTTCCACGCCACCACAGCGCTGCGTGCCGAGCCGCGATCGGTTGTCCCGGCCATGCCGGTCCTGGACGACCAC
This sequence comes from uncultured Bordetella sp., assembly GCA_964641795.1. Taxonomy (GTDB): domain Bacteria; phylum Pseudomonadota; class Gammaproteobacteria; order Burkholderiales; family Burkholderiaceae_C; genus Pseudaquabacterium. The sequence goes on from CAZXLI010000004.1 coordinate 71,073, forward strand.
GAGGTAGCGGCGCTGCTGCCGACCCTGATCGATTCGCTGCAGATTGACGAACCGGAGCCCACCGGTTCGTTTGCCCCAAGCGACCGGCGGCCCCCACCCCGGCCGATCCCGCTCAGCCGACCTCCCGAAGGCCGCGCGCCGCCCGCGCGCGCCTGAAAGCCCCTCGCCTCGCTTTCAGCGGCGCGTGTCCTGACGCGCGCCGGTCACTCGTGGAGTTCCCATGCCTCACCGCCCTTCGCGGACGACGCTCGCGCGCGCCGCCTTCGTTCTTGCCGCCCTGACCGCGGCCCTGCCCCTGCGCGCCGCCGACGAATTCAAGGTCTCGCCTGTCCAGATGCAGGCTCTTGGTATCCAACTGCAGCGCCTTGACAAGCCCTCGCCGATTACCGGCCTCGCCTACCCGGCACGCGTGGTCCTGCCGCCCTCGCAGGAATCGGTGCTCAGCGCCACGCTCGCCGGCAGCATCGACCAGTTGCTCGTGACCGAGAACGAGTTCGTGAAGGCCGGGCAGCCTCTGGTGCGCTTGGTCAGCCCCGAACTCGGCGAATTGCAGTTGCGGCTGGCCGAGGCTGCGTCCAAGGCACGCCTGTCCCAGAAGGCGCTCCAGCGTGAACGCGGGCTGCTCGCCGACGGCATCGTGCCGGAGCGCCGGGTACAAGAGGCGGAGGCTGCTGCTGCGGAGGACCGGGCCCGCCAGAACCATGCGGAATCTGCCCTTCGCCTGGCGGGAGCCGATGCCGCGCTGATCCGCAGCGTCGCCGACGGCGGCGCGATGCAGGACACGTTGCTGCTGCGCGCGCGCAGCGCCGGCGTGGTCACCAGGGTCGAGGTCAAGCCTGGCCAGCGCGTGCAGTCGGCGGAAGCCCTGCTGCGCGTGGCCGACACCCGCAAGCTGTGGCTCGACGTCCAGGTTCCCGTCGACCGCCAAGCGCATGTGGCGCGCAAGGGTGCCGCGCTCACCGGTGTCGATCGCGAGGTCTCGGCACGGACGATCGGCTTCGGACCGATCGTCTCGGACAGCCAGACCGTCACGCTTCGCGCCGAGGTCATGCAGGGCGGCGCGGCCCTCCGCATCGGCGAGGCGCTGCTGGTGCGCGTGCCTTTCGCCGCCGCCGAGGGCTGGGCCGTGCCGGTGCCGGCCGTCGCCCGTCAGGACGACAAGGCCTACCTGTTCGTGCGCACGCCGCAGGGATTTGTCGCCACGCCGGTGACGGTGCAGGCCGGCGCGGGCCAGTCGCTGCTGGTCGCCGGCGCCCTCAAGTCCGGGCAGGAGATCGCGGTGAGCTCGGTCATCGCGCTCAAGGCGGCCTGGCTCGGCAAGGGCGGGAGCAACTGACATGCTGGCCCGACTCGTTCAATTCGCACTGGCGCAGCGGCTGTTCGTGCTGCTGGCCGGGCTGCTGCTGATGGGCTCCGGCTGGCTGGCATTCAAGAACCTGCCGATCGACGCCTTCCCTGACGTGGCCAGCACCCAGGTCAAGGTGATCATGAAGGCCCCGGGCATGACGCCCGAGGAGATCGAGAGCCGCATCGCACTGCCGATCGAGGTGGAGATGCTGGGCATCCCGAAGCAGCGCATGCTGCGCTCGGTGTCCAAGTACGGCATCGTCGACGTCACGATCGACTTCGAGGATGGCACCGACATCTATTGGGCGCGCCAGCAGGTCTCGGAGCGGCTCTCCGGCATCACCGGCGACCTGCCCGCGGGCATCAGCGGCGGCATGGCGCCGATCACCACGCCGCTCGGTGAGATGTTCATGTTCACCGTCGAGGGTGAGGCCTACTCGCTCGAGGAGCGACGCAACATCCTCGACTGGGTGATTCGGCCGGCGCTGCGTTCGGTGGTCGGCGTGGCCGACGTGAACTCGCTGGGCGGCAAGGTGCGCAGCTTCGAGGTCGTGCCGGACCCGGTGAAGCTCACCGCGCTGGGCGTATCCACCGCGCAGGTCAAGGCCGCGATCGAAGCCAACAACCGCAACGACGGCTCCGGCCGCCTGGGCGAGGGCGACGAAGTGCTGCTGGTGCGTGCCGAAGGCAGCATCCGCGACGCCGACGACCTTCGGGCTGTCGTGGTGAAGTCGGACAAGGGCCAGGCGGTGCGGCTGGGGGAGATCGCCATCGTGCGCGACGGCAGCGTCACGCGCTACGGCGTCGTCACGAAGGATGGCAAGGGCGAAGCCGTAGAGGGTCTGGTTCTCGGCTTGGCCGGCGCCAATGCCCAGAAGGTCGTCGAAGGGGTCACCCAGAAGATTGAGGAACTCAAGCCCACGTTGCCCAAGGGCATCGAGCTGAAGGCCTTCTACAACCGCGCCAGCCTGGTCGAAAAGGCGGTCGGCACGGTCTCGCAGGCACTGATGGAAGCCACGGTCCTTGTGCTGGTCCTCCTGGGAGCCTTCCTGGGCAATCTGCGCGCGGCGGTGACCGTGGCCATGGTGCTGCCGCTGTCGGCGCTGGCCACGTTCATCCTGATGCGCAGCACCGGGATGTCGGCCAACTTGATGAGCCTGGGCGGCCTGGCCATCGCGCTGGGGATGCTGGTCGACGCCGCCGTGGTGGTGGTCGAGAACGTCGTGCAGCACCTCGGCCACGACAAGAGCGCGCAGAAGCTGCCGCGGCTGCACGTGGTGTTCCGCGCCGTGCGCGAGGTCGCCACGCCGGTGTCCGCGGGAATTCTCATCATCGTGGTCGTGTTCCTGCCGCTGCTCACGCTGCAGGGTTTGGAGGGCAAGTTCTTCGTGCCCGTGGCGATGACCATCGTCTTCGCGCTGGCCAGCTCGCTGCTGCTGTCGCTGACGGTGATCCCGGTGCTCTCGTCCTACCTGCTGAAGAAGGTGGCGCACGAGGATCCGTGGCTGCCGCGCGTGCTGGGCCGCCTGTACGAGCCCGCGCTGGCTTTCGCGCTGAGGCGGCAGAAGCTGGTCTTCGCGGCAGCCGGCGTCATGCTGGCCGGTGCGGCGGGCGTCTACCTGCTGGTGGGCAAGACCTTCATGCCGACGATGGACGAAGGCGACATCATCGTCGGCATCGAGAAGCTGCCGTCGGTGAGCCTGGAGCAGACGGCGGCGCTGGATCTGCGCATCCACCAAGCGCTGATGAGCCAAATCCCGGAGATCACCGGCGTCGTGGCCCGCGCGGGTTCCGACGAGATCGGGCTGGATCCGATGGGCCTGAACCAGAGCGACACCTTCCTCGTGCTCAAGCCGCGCAAGGACTGGCAGGTCCAGAGCAAGGAGGAACTGCAGGACAGGATCCGCAAGGTGCTCGATGACCTGCCGGGCGTGGCCTACAGCTTCACCCAGCCCATCGACATGCGCGTGTCCGAAATGATCATCGGGGTGCGCGGCGACGTGGCGATCAAGGTCTTCGGGCCCGAACTCGGCGCGCTCAACGAACTGGCCGGCCAGATCGAGAAAGTGATCAAGGAGGTCCCGGGAAACCAGGACGTCTACACGGTCGAGAACGACGGCGTGCAGTACCTGCGCGTCATCGTCGACCGCCTGGCCGCCGGCCGTCACGGGATGTCGGTCGAGGACGTGCAGGATGCGCTACGCGTTCAGATCGAGGGCCAGCGCGCCGGTACGGTGATCGACGGCAACCGGCGCGTTCCGATCGTGATGCGGGGGCCCGATGCGGTGCGCATCTCGCCGGCCGAGTTCGAGGCCCTGCGCCTGACCGCACCCGACGGACAGAGCGTGCCGCTGCGCACCCTGGCCCGGCTGGAGCGGACCAGCGGCCCTGTGAAGATCGACCGCGAGATGGGCAGCCGCTACAGCGTGGTGATCGCCAACGTCACGGGCCGGGATCTGGTCGGCTTCGTCGAGGAGGCCAAGGCCAAGGTGGCGCAGGCCGTGAAGCTGCCCACCGGCTACCGCATTGCCTGGGGCGGCCAGTTCGAGAACCAGCAGCGGGCTGCTGCCCGCCTGACGCTCGTGGTGCCGCTGTCGCTGGCCTTCATCTTCGTCATCCTCTTCACCACGTTCGCGTCGGTGCGGCAGGCGCTGCTGGTACTGAGCAACATTCCCTTTGCACTGGTCGGCGGCATCGTCGCGCTGTGGCTGACGGGTGAATACCTGTCAGTGCCAGCCTCGGTCGGCTTCATCGCGCTGCTGGGCATCGCGGTGCTCAACGGCGTGGTGCTGGTGAGCTA